>NZ_CP013070.1:648000-972000 GCF_000264945.2 Sphingobium indicum B90A | reverse complement strand
CAGGGCGGACGGGTCGTCCAGCGTGCCCGTCTGAATATCCACCATGCCGGGGAAGACCGCGGCATTGCGATAGAACAGCCCCGTGCCGCATGTCCCGCAAAATTCCCGCGTCACATTGTCGGAGGATCGATAGGTCACGGGGCGGCCCGTCACCGTCACCCTGTCTTCCGGAAACAAGGCCCAGCCGACCATCGGCGCGCCCGCGCTTTTCCGGCAGTCCGAACAATGGCACAGCGCGCTGTAGACTGGCTCCCCTTGCGCTTCGTAATGGATCGCCCCGCATTGGCACCGCCCCGAAACCATGGCCTTTCTCCTTGCACGATTCGCCTTTTGTTCTCATAGAAGAAGCGACGGCGCAAGGGCTGCCCGCCCTTGCCGCTTCCCGCCCGGCACCTTAGTTGATAGCTCATGACCCTGCCTGCTCCCTCGCCCGACGATCCCGCCTATCTTCAGGGGCTGAACGAACCCCAGCGGGAGGCCGTGCTCTCGACCGAGGGGCCGGTGCTGGTGCTGGCGGGCGCCGGCACGGGCAAGACGGCGGCGCTTACCGCCCGCCTCGCCCATCTGATCGCCACGCGGCGGGCCTATCCTTCCGAAATCCTTGCCGTCACCTTCACCAACAAGGCGGCGCGGGAAATGCGGGAACGCGTCGGCCGCATGATCGGCCCGGCGGTGGAGGGCATGCCCTGGCTGGGCACTTTCCACGCCATCGCCGCGAAGATGCTGCGCCGCCATGCCGAACTGGTGGGGCTGCAATCCAACTTCACCATCCTCGACACGGACGACCAGCTTCGCCTGATGAAGCAGCTTATCCAGGCGGAGGGCATCGACGAAAAGCGCTGGCCCGCCCGCCAGCTCGCCGGCCTCATCGACCAGTGGAAGAACAAGGGCCTGACCCCGGAGGAGATCGGCGCGGGCGAGAGCGAGGGCTATGCCAATGGCAGGGGGCAGAAGCTCTATGCCGCTTATCAGGCGCGTCTTCGGGACGTGAATGCCTGCGATTTCGGGGACTTGCTGCTGCATGTTCTGACGATATTGAAACGCCATCGGGACGTACTGGAAAGCTATCAGCAGCGCTTCCGCTATATCATGGTGGACGAATATCAGGACACCAACTCCAGCCAGTATCTGTGGCTGCGCCTGCTCGCCCAAAGCAGCAAGAACATTTGCTGCGTCGGCGATGACGACCAGTCCATCTATTCATGGCGCGGGGCCGAAGTCGCCAATATCCTGCGGTTCGAAAAGGATTTTCCGGGCGCGAAGATCATCCGGCTGGAGCAGAATTACCGTTCGACCCCGCATATATTAGGCGCGGCGTCAGGGGTGATCGCGGAAAACGGCAATCGCCTGGGCAAGACGCTATGGACCGACATCGACGTGGGCGAAAAGGTCCGCGTCATCGGCGTGTGGGACGGGCCGGAGGAAGCGCGGCGCGTGGGCGAGGAGATCGAATCGATCGAACGCGGCGGCCGATCGCTGGACGAAGTGGCCATCCTCGTCCGCGCCCAGCACCAGACCCGCGAGTTCGAAGACCGCTTCATCCAGATCGGCCTGCCCTATCGCATCGTCGGCGGTTTCCGCTTCTACGAACGCGCCGAAATCCGTGACGCGCTGGCCTATCTGCGCCTCGTCAACCAGCCCGCCGACGACCTGGCGTTCGAACGGATCGTCAATGTCCCCAAGCGCGGCCTGGGCGACAAGGCGGTGGAAAAGCTGCATCGGCTTGCCCGCGCGGAGGGCGTTCCGCTGGCCCTCGCCGCCGCCCGCATCCTCGACACGGACGAGATGACGCCGCAGGCCCGCCGCAGCCTGGGCGCCTTCATCGGCGATCTCGCCCGCTGGCGGGACCGCGCCGCGCAGCTTCCCCATGCCGAACTCGCCCGGCAGATATTGGACGAGAGCGGCTACACCGCCATGCTCCAGGCCGAGCGGACCGCCGAAAGCGCGGGGCGGCTGGAGAACCTGAGCGAACTCGCCCGCGCCATGGAGGAATATGAGACGCTGGGCGCGTTCCTGGAACATGTGTCGCTGGTCATGGACAATGAGGCGCAAGCGGACGAGCGCAAGGTCACGATCATGACCATCCACGCCGCCAAGGGACTGGAGTTCGACACCGTCTTCCTGGCGGGGTGGGAAGAAGGCATTTTCCCTTCCCAGCGCGCCCTTGACGAAGGCGGCCTCAACAGCCTGGAGGAGGAACGCCGCCTTGCCTATGTAGCGATCACGCGGGCGAGGAAATCCTGCATCATCCTGCACGCCGCCAACCGGCGCATCTATGGCCAGTGGACCAGTTCCGTCCCCTCGCGCTTCGTCGGGGAACTGCCGCCCGAACATGTGGAGGAGGAGAGCAGCATGTCCGGCGGCGCCTCGCTCTGGCGCGCCAACTGGTCCGAACGCGCCGATCCCTTCGCCAATGTCCAGCGCGGCACGGGACGCGGCCCCGGCTGGCAGCGCGCCCAGCAGAGCGGGCAGTTCATGAAGGAACCCGTCCGGATCGTGGAAGCCCGCGCATCGGCCGTATCGCTCGGCAACAAGGGCCGCGACGACATGAGCGTCGGCCTGCGCGTCTTCCACCAGAAATTCGGATACGGCACCGTGGCGGAGATCGAGGGCAACAAGCTGGAGATCGACTTCGAAACGACAGGGCGGAAGCGGGTGATGGACAGCTTCGTGCAGCCTGCCTAGGGGTCAATCTGGCATCCACAATGCAGGGGGCGATCTGGTATCGTGAAATGGCGGCGGTAAGGTTAGCGCCCGTATGGGAATGATAAGGATAGGGGTGGAGAGCGGACGTTCCCTTATTCGTCACCCGGGCTTGACCCGGGGTCCCGCTGCCTTGGACGAGGCGCGCACTCAGACAAGAAAGCGGGACCCCGGATCAAGTCCGGGGTGACGGAAACTTCAGCTATTAGCCAATTCCAGTCGCTCATTCGACCGTCAGCTTCTGGACTTAAGCGACCCGCTGAGGACCAGCCGCAATAACCCAACGGCAACGACATTCCCAAAGGCTGCCTATTGCCCAACAGGCGGCCATTTCGCCTGTCCTATCCAGCACGGGCCAGCTTACCAGGCTCCGTCTTTGACATGCTCGATATGCAGGCGCACCCATGAGCGTCAACGGAAAGTAGCGGAAATCAGCCTCCAATCCCGATCGGGCGGAGAAGCTTGCCCATGGCGAGCTCATTCAGATGTTGGTGGAGCCTAGCGGGATCGAACCGCTGACCTCCTGCATGCCATGCAGGCGCTCTCCCAGCTGAGCTAAGGCCCCATCGTCGCGCGGCACATCATACCGCATCCCAATGGATCAGGCCATGTCCGGCATCAAGCCATCGGCCAAATATGGAACACTCCTTGCGTGGCTTTGGAGTGTTAATCGAAGTCACTTGCAACCTCGCCACACCCCTCGCTTGCGCTCGGGAGTTTTTCGGGAAAATGTCCCCCGGACATTTTCTTTTTCCGAAAAACTGGTGGAGCCTAGCGGGATCGAACCGCTGACCTCCTGCATGCCATGCAGGCGCTCTCCCAGCTGAGCTAAGGCCCCGTTTCCAGTGTCGGCGCCGTTTGGGTCCGGCGCCTCGGAGGCCGCTGCCATTAGGTGGCGGCGAACTCCTTGGCAAGCACAAAATTCAATTAATTGTCGTCGTCGCCATCGTCCCCGCCGGCGTCGACGCCCAGATCGTCGTCGCCGCCCAGATCGACGTCATTGTCGGGCGAATCGCCGTCATCATCCACGTCCAGATCCAGGTCCAGATCGTCGTCCGCCGTCTCGATCTCGCCATCGGCGGTTTCGATGACCTTCTTGGGCGCTTCCTCATAGGGCAGCGGCTGCTTCGACTTCAGCACGGGTTCCGGTTCCCAGGCCGTGCCGCAATTGATGCAGGTGACCGGGTCATCCTTGCCCAGGTCGTAGAAGCGCGTGGCGCATTTCGGGCAGGTACGCTTCGTGCCCCATTCAGCCTTGACCATGTCCGGCCTTGTCCTTCTCTTGCGAGTGCTCAAAACAGAAATTACGCGGCACGACAGGGTCGCCCGCGAAGAGACGGCGCCTTGCCATAGCGAAACCGCGCTGTCAAAAGCCGGGCGCATTTTTTCAAGTCTTGCAGACGGATTGACCCGTGACCGCTTCTTCCGACCAGCCCATGCCCCAAGCTCAACCCGCTACCTTCACCGCCGCCCCGGCGCTTTCCGGCACGATTAGCGTGCCCGGCGACAAGAGCATTTCGCACCGCTCTTTGATGCTTTCCGCCCTGGCGGTGGGCGAAAGTCGGGTCGAAGGGCTGCTGGAGGGCGAGGACGTGCTCGCCACCGCCGCCGCCATGCGGGCGATGGGCGCGGACATCCGCAGGGACGCGGACGGCGTCTGGCATATCCATGGCGTGGGCGTCGGCGGCCTGCTCCAGCCGGAAAGCGCGCTCGACATGGGCAATAGCGGCACCTCCACCCGCCTGCTCATGGGCCTGATCGCCAGCCACGCCATCACCGCGACCTTCGTGGGCGACGCCTCGCTCAGCAAGCGCCCCATGGCCCGCGTCACCGAACCGCTGTCGCGCATGGGCGCCAGCTTCACCACCAGCCCCGGAGACCGCCTGCCCCTTACCATGCGCGGCGCCTGCCCGGCGGTGCCGCTCGATTATCGCCTTCCCGTGGCATCGGCGCAGGTGAAGTCGGCGATCCTGCTCGCCGGCCTCAACGCCCCCGGCATCACCCGCGTGGTCGAGCCGATCCCCACCCGCGACCATAGCGAACGCATGCTCAAGGGCTTCGGCGCGGACCTCCATGTCGAGGTCGAGGGCGACGGCGCCCGCATCGTCACGCTCAGGGGCGAGGCGGAACTCCGCCCGCAGTCGATCACCGTTCCCGGAGATCCCTCCTCCGCCGCCTTCCCGATGGTCGCGGCGCTGCTGGTTCCGGGGTCGAAGGTCGCCATCGCCAATGTCGGCCTCAACGCGACCCGCGCCGGGCTGATCGACCTGCTGCGCGAAATGGGCGGCGACATCGTCGTCGAAAACCCCCGCGAAGTGGGCGGCGAGCCGGTGGGCGATCTGGTCATCACCGCCTCGACGCTCCAGGGGGTGGAGCCGGACCCCGCCCGCGCGCCGTCGATGATCGACGAATATCCGGTCACCTTCATCGCCGCCGCCCTGGCCGAGGGGCGCAGCACCTTCCGCGGGCTGGAGGAACTGCGCGTCAAGGAATCGGACCGCATCGCCACCATGGCGGCGGGGCTGCGCGCCATCGGCGTGACGGTGGAGGAACTGGAGGACGGCATCGTCATAGAGGGCAGCGGTGGCGCGCCCCTCCCCGGCGGCGGCCCCGTCGCGACGAAGCTGGACCACCGCATCGCCATGAGCTTCGCGGTCGCAGGCCTCGTGTCCAGCAATGGCGTCACCATCGACGACATGCGCCCCGTCGCGACCAGCTTCCCGGGTTTCACCGCTTTGCTGCATTCGCTCGGCGCACTCGCATGACGTTCGACCTTGCCAATATCCTGGGACTGATCGGCAGCGGCCTGATGGTCATTGCCTATGCCTATAGCAACATGGCGAAGGTGCTGAGCTTCACCCTCTTCAACCTGCTGAACCTGGTCGGCGCGGTGCTGCTGATCTACTCGCTGACGGTTCATTTCAACGTCGCGTCGATGGCGCTGGAAGTCATATGGGCCTTCATCGCCCTGATCGGCCTCGCCAAGGCGCTGCGGAAAGGCAAAGCATCATGATCATCGCCGTCGACGGCCCCGCCGCATCGGGCAAGGGCACCATCGCCAAGGCGCTGGGCCGGCATTACGGCCTGCCCGTGCTCGATACCGGCCTGCTCTATCGCGCCGTAGGCCTTGCCGTGCTCAAGGCCAGCGGCGACCCGGACCATGAAGCCGATGCGCTCGCCGCCTGCGACTTCGACGACGCCATGCTGAAAGATCCCGCGCTGCGCAGCGAAGCCGTCGGCTCGCTCGCCTCCCGCGTTTCGATCCACCAGAGCGTCCGCCAGGCGCTGGTGAAACGCCAGCGCGACTTCGCGACCCAGCCTGGCGGCGCGATCCTGGACGGGCGCGACATCGCCACCGTCATCGCGCCCGATGCCGACGCCAAGATCTTCGTCACGGCCAGCGTCCATGTCCGCGCCCAGCGCCGCTATCAGGACGCGCTCGACCATGGGGGCCACCCCGACATGGACAGCCTGATCGCAGACATCCAGGCCCGCGACACCCGCGACATGAGCCGCGACCACGCCCCGCTGCGCGTGGCCGATGGAGCGGACTTGCTCGACACCAGCAATTTGACTATAGACGCCGCCGTCCAGCAGGCCATTGCTCTGGTGGACGCCCAGTTGGAACGTCGGCGACAGGCCTGACGCGAATGCCGGGCGCCGGGGATTCCCAGGCGCCCTTTTCGCTTTTCCACGGGGCGTCGACTCGTCGTGGCCGAACGGATGTGCGCATGGCATTCGGCCCTGCGGACGCTTTGGCCTGAAAGACCACCGGAGACAACCGGTAGGCCAGCAATGACGAGTGAAGGAAACTACCATGGCCTCTACGGCATTCCCCTCGCGCGACGATTTCGCCGCGCTTCTCAATGATTCTCTCGGTGGCGAGGATGGCGGCTTCGAAGGCCGCGTCGTCAAGGGCACCGTTACCGGCATCGAAAACGACATGGCGCTGATCGACGTCGGCCTGAAGTCGGAAGGCCGCGTGCCGCTGCGCGAATTCGCCGCGCCGGGCCAGAAGGCCGAATTGAAGGTCGGCGACGAAGTCGAAGTCTATGTCGACCGCGTCGAAAACGCCCATGGCGAAGCCATGCTGTCCCGCGACCGCGCCCGCCGCGAAGCCGCCTGGGACAAGCTGGAATCCGAATTCACCGAAAACGCCCGCGTCGAAGGCGTCATCTTCGGCCGCGTCAAGGGCGGCTTCACCGTCGACCTGGACGGCGCGGTGGCGTTCCTGCCCGGCTCGCAGGTCGACATCCGTCCGGTTCGCGACGTCACGCCGCTGATGGACATTCCGCAGCCCTTCCAGATCCTGAAGATGGATCGCCGCCGCGGCAACATCGTCGTGTCGCGCCGCGCCATCCTGGAAGAAACCCGCGCCGAACAGCGCAGCGGCCTCATCCAGACGCTGGCCGAGGGCCAGATCATCGAGGGCGTGGTCAAGAACATCACCGATTACGGCGCGTTCGTCGACCTGGGCGGCATCGACGGCCTGCTGCACGTCACCGACCTCAGCTACAAGCGCATCAACCACCCCAACGAAATGATCAACATCGGCGACACCGTCCGCGTCCAGATCATCCGCATCAACCGCGACACCCAGCGCATCAGCCTGGGCATGAAGCAGTTGGAAAGCGATCCGTGGGAAGGCGCTTCGGCCAAGTACCCCGTCGGCGCCAAGCTGTCGGGCCGCGTCACGAACATCACCGAATATGGTGCGTTCGTCGAGCTGGAACCGGGCATCGAAGGCCTGGTCCACGTTTCGGAAATGTCCTGGACCAAGAAGAACGTCCACCCCGGCAAGATCGTTTCGACCAGCCAGGAAGTCGACGTCATCGTCCTGGAAGTCGATCCCGAAAAGCGCCGCATCTCGCTCGGCCTCAAGCAGGCCCAGAACAATCCCTGGGACAGCTTCGCCGAACGTCACCCGATCGGCTCGACCGTCGAGGGCGAAGTCAAGAACGCGACCGAATTCGGCCTGTTCATCGGGCTGGACGGCGACGTCGACGGCATGGTCCACATGTCGGACATCGCCTGGGGCATTTCGGGCGAGGACGCGCTGGCCCTGCACCGCAAGGGCGAGACGGTTCAGGCCGTCGTTCTGGACATCGACGTCGAGAAGGAGCGCATCAGCCTGGGCATGAAGCAGCTTGAGCGCGGCGGCCCGGCCGCTGGCGGCACCACCGCCGCTGCCGCCGGCCTCAACAAGAACCAGACGGTCACCGTCACGGTTCTGGAAGTCCGCGACGGCGGCCTGGAAGTCCAGGCCGGCGAAGACGGCGCCACCGGCTTCATCAAGCGCAGCGACCTGGGCCGCGACCGCGACGAGCAGCGTCCGGAACGCTTCCAGATCGGCCAGAAGTTCGACGCCATGGTCACGGGTTTCGACCGCGCCAAGAAGCCGACCTTCTCGGTCAAGGCCCTGCAGATCGCCGAAGAAAAGCAGGCCGTGGCGCAGTACGGATCGTCCGACAGCGGCGCGTCGCTGGGCGACATCCTGGGCGAAGCGCTCAAGGCCAAGAGCGAGGGCTAAGCCCTCCTTCGGCATCTAACTTAAGTAATATCGCCCGCCGGAACTTAGCTCCGGCGGGCTTTTTCTATTCCCAAAATGAGAATGACATACCGATATTGGCTGATTGTCACAGGCATGAGGATTCACTATAAATAAACCGGGAACCAGAAGGGGGAGTCTGGAGGACCAATGATACGCTCGGAACTGATTCAGAAATTGGCTGAGGAAAATCCAAACCTCAACCTCCAGGAAGTGGAAAGGATCGTCGATCTTTTCTTCAAGGAAATAGTCGACCGTCTTTCAAGCGGCGGGCGAGTGGAACTTCGGGGCTTCGGCGCCTTTACGACACGGGCGCGCGAGGCGCGCACCGGCCGCAATCCGCGGACGGGCGAACAGGTGCCGGTGGATGCCAAGCGGGTTCCCTATTTCAAGCCCGGAAAGGAAATGCGGGAACGGCTGAACGCCAAGGCTGCGCTCTGATCCAACCACATCCTTGACCTGTGCGTCGTTAGCCTTCAGGGGGTAACGGCCTCAAGCGGACGTGGCGAAATCGGTAGACGCAGCGGACTTAAAATCCGCCTCCCCCTGGGAATGCGGGTTCAAGTCCCGCCGTCCGCACCATGGCGCTTCACGGCGTCATTTTCCGGTTTCGCATGCTTATCGCTGGATATCCGCCGCATTTGTGGCGATGATCGGTCATGGCCGGCGCGATCAATCCACAGAGCTTCAGCGATTCCCTCGTCATATTGGGGGCTGCGGGACTGGTGATCCCCGGCTTCGCGCGCCTCAGGATCAGTCCGGTCATCGGCTTCATCCTGGTCGGGCTGGCGGTGGGACCGTCGGGGTTGGGCGCATTGGTGGGCCAATATCCCTGGCTCTATCATGTCACCATATCCAACAGGGCGGCGATAGAGCCCTTTGCCGAACTCGGCGTCATATTGCTGCTTTTCTCCATCGGGCTGGAACTGAGTTTTCGTCGCCTCTGGACCATGCGAACGCAAGTATTCGGAGTGGGCGCGGCAGAATTGATCGGCGGCGGCACGCTCATTGCACTTGGCCTTTACTTGCTGGGTCAGCCGCCGGCGGGCGCCTTCGGCCTTGGCCTGGCGCTGGCGCTGTCGTCCACGGCCGTCGTCCTGCCGATGGTCGGCACGCAAAACGCCGTCGGCCGCGCGGCCTTTTCCATGCTCCTTTTCGAGGATCTGGCCCTCGTCCCGATCATCTTCATGCTGGGCGCCCTCGCTCCATCCGTCGCCGCCAGCCCGGACGGCCCGTGGGGCGAACTGGCCGACACGCTGGTCAAGAGCGGCATCACCATCGCCGTCATGCTGGTCCTGGGCCGGCTCTTTCTGCCCCATGTCTTCAGCCAGGCGGCCCGCACGAAAAGCCCGGAAGTGTTCCTGGCGGCCAGCCTGCTGGTCGTCATCGTCTCCAGCATGGCGACATCCATCGCCGGCCTGTCCCCCATCGTCGGCGCGCTGCTGGCCGGGCTGCTGATCGCGGAAACCGACTATCATGGCGAGGTCGAGGTCATGACCGCGCCGTTCAAGGGGCTGGCGCTGGGCGTCTTCCTCATCACCGTGGGCATGGGCCTGGACGTTCGCGTCATCCTGGCCAACTGGCCCGCGCTCATCCTGGCGGTGGTCGGCGTGGTCCTGGCCAAGACGATCGTCACCGCGGCGCTGCTCTATCTCTCCGGCGCGAGGAAAGGCGTCGCGCTGGAGGTTGGCGTGCTGATGTCCAGCCCTTCGGAAACCACGCTGATCGTGCTGTCCGCGGCGGCGGCGGCCCAGTTGATCCTCCCCTCCACCGCCGCCTTCTGGCAGATCGTGACCGCCATCGGGCTCACCATCACGCCGCTGCTCGCGCGCCTGGGGCATGACATTGCGCGGCGGCTGGAAATGGCGCTGGGCGAGGACACGCCGGAAATCAGCGAAGACCATGCGGAGGCGGCCGCCGTGGTGATCGGCTTCGGGCGCGTCGGCCGCATGGTCTGCGACCTGCTCGACCTGCACAAGCAGCGTTTCATCGTCGTGGAATCCGACCCGGACGTCGTGGCGGAGGCGCGGCGCGGGGGCTATCCCATATTGTTCGGCGACGTGTCGCGCACCGAAATGCTCGACAAGCTCCGCCTCGGCCATGCGCGGGCGTTGATCCTGACGATGGACGATCCCGTCCTGTCGGTCCGGGTGACGAAGCGCGTGCGGGGCTGGGTGCCCGACCTGCCGATCATCGCGCGGGCGCGGGATACCGACCATGCGGCCCAGCTTTATCGCGCCGGGGCCAGCGACGCCGTGCCGGAGACGCTGGAAAGCTCGCTCCAACTGGCGGAAACGGCGCTGGTGGACCTGGGCGTGGCGATGGGGCCGGTGATCGCCTCCGTCCATCAGATGCGGGAGGATTTGCGCATGGGCATAAAGGATGCCGCGCAACTGGAAACCGCGCCCAAGCTGCGCCGGCTGCGGGCCGATGAGGTGCCTTAGGACGGGTCTTGCGGCGGGCTGAAGACCGACCAGCCGGTGCGTCGCGCCAGTTCTTCGAGCGCCAGCGTGCCAAGCTGGCTGTTGCCATTTTCGTTCAGGCCGGGCGACCAGACAGCTATCGAGGCGCGACCGGGCACGATCGCCAATATGCCGCCGCCTACGCCGGACTTGCCGGGAATGCCGACGCGAAAGGCGAAATCGCCCGAAGCGTCATAATGGCCGCAGGTCAGCATCAGGGCGTTGATCCGCTTGGCCCGGCTGGACGAAACGACGCGGCCCCCTTCGGGATGACGGCCGTCGAGCATCAGGTAACGCCCGGCGAGCGCGAGTTGACGGCAGCTCATCTCGATCGCGCATTGGTGGAAATAGGTGCCGAGCACCAGATCGACCGGATGCCGGATATTGCCGAAGGCACGCATATAATGGGCCAGCGCCATGTTGCGAAAGCCGGTGGCCGTTTCCGACGCAGCCACGGTTTCGTTGATGGCGATGCCGTCGTCGCCCGCGAGATAGCGGACGAAGCGCAGCATTTCGCCAATGGCGACGCGGGGTTGATGGCCGCCAAGGTTGACGTCCGCGACGACGACGGCGCCCGCGTTGATGAAGGGATTTCGCGGGATGCCCTGTTCATGCTCAAGCTGGACGATGGAGTTGAAGGCATTGCCGGAGGGTTCCCGCCCTACCCTCTGCCAAAGCTGGTCGCCGACCTTGCCGAGCGCGAGGGTCAGGGCGAAAACCTTGGAGATGGATTGGATGGAGAAGCCCGTGGCGGAATCTCCGCCTTCGATCAGGCGGCCGTCGGCGGTAGCCACGGCGATGCCGAACTGGCCGGGGTCGACCTTCGCCAGTTCGGGGATGTAGCTGGCGACCGTGCCGCGATCTTCCCATGTCGCGGCTTGGGCGACGATGTCGGCGATGATCGCGGGAAGGTCCATGGCTGGCCTCAAATGGCGGGGATGGCTTAGGATGTGTGGGGATTCAGTCCATGGCGGGCTGCAAATAGCGGCTTTCTGCGCTTCCGGTGCTCACGTACTGAAGTACGCTGCGCGCCGGTTCTCGAAATCCACTATTTTCGCCGCGCCCTGAACTGAATCCCCACACACCCTAGTCGGTTTTGGAGTTTAACGGGCGCTCAGGGAGCAGGGCATAGCCCGGATCGGGTAGTGTAGGACAGGGGAAATGTGCGGGGCCGTCACGGTCCGCGGGTTTTGACCGTTGGCGGTCGTCAGCGGATATGCGCTGCCTTCCCTCCTTTGTCATGCTGAACTCGTTTCAGCATCCATTTCTCCCCATAAGCCAAGGCTCAAGCCGGAGAAATGGACCCTTAAACAGGTTCAGGGTGACGAATATGGCCAAGGGTCGGAAACCACCCCGGCAATGCGGAAGCGCTCAGGCCGGGACGTTGGCGAGGGCGGCCTTGACCGCTTCAAGCGCTGCTTCCGCCTTGTCTCCGTCGGGGCCGCCGCCCTGGGCCATGTCCGGGCGACCGCCGCCGCCCTTGCCGCCCAGCGCTTCCACGCCTGCGCGGACCAGATCGACGGCGCTGATGCTTCCCACCAGGTCGTCGGTGACGCCGACGGCGATGGTGGCGCGGCCGTCGACCACGGCGAGGACGGCGGAGACGCCGCTGCCCAGGGTCGCCTTGTTCTGGTCGACCAGGCCGCGCAGTTCCTTGGGGTCCAGGCCTTCGATGACCTGGCCGATGAAGTTCACCGAGCCAACCTTTTCGGGGCCGGCGGCCTGGGCGGAGCCGCCGCCGCCGAGCGCCAGCGCCTTCTTCGCTTCGGCCAGTTCGCGTTCCAGCTTGCGGCTCTGTTCGACCAGGGCGGCGATGCGGGCGGGCACTTCCTCCGGCGTCGTCTTGAGCGCGGCGGCGGACTGGCGCAGGCGATCCTCGCGGTCGGATAGCCAGAGGCGCGCCGCTTCGCCGGTCAGCGCCTCGATGCGGCGGACGCCCGATGACACGGCGGATTCCGAGATGATCTTGAAGATCGCGATGTCGCCCGTGGCGCGGACATGGGTGCCGCCGCACAGTTCGACGGAATAGCTGTGCGCATCCCCCTTCCCCATGGAAAGGACGCGGACTTCGTCGCCATATTTTTCGCCGAACAGCGCCATGGCGCCCGCCTGGATGGCGTCATCGGGCGTCATCAGGCGGGTCGTCACCGCTTCATTATGGCGGACCTGCTCATTCACATCGGCTTCGATGGCGGCGATCTGACTGTGGGTCAGCGCTTCGGGATGGGAGAAGTCGAAGCGCAGGCGATCCGGCGCGACCAGGCTGCCCTTTTGCGTGACATGCGCGCCCAGCCGGTTGCGGAGCGCCGCGTGCAGCAAATGGGTGGCGCTGTGATTGGCGCGGATGCGGTCGCGGCGGTTGACGTCGACGCTGAGGTGAACCGTATCGCCGACATCGACGCTGCCGGCGCCGATCTTCGCCCTGTGGGCATGGAGGCGGCCGAGCGGCTTGGCGGTGTCCTCGACGTCCGCGACGAGGCCGGATTGCGAACTTATGGTGCCCGCGTCGCCCATCTGGCCGCCGCTTTCGCCGTAGAAAGGCGTCTGGTTGGTGACGATCAGGACCGTCTCTCCGGCGGCGGCGCTGTCGAAGTTCACACCGTCCTTCACGATGGCCACGACCTCGCCTTCGCCCTCGGTCGAGCTGTAGCCGATGAACTCGGTGTTGCCGGTCTTTTCCGCGATATCGAACCAGATTTCGTCCGACGCCTTTTCGCCCGATCCCTTCCAGGCGGCGCGGGCGGCGGCCTTCTGCTCGGCCATGGCCTTGTCGAAGCCTTCGCGGTCGACGCTGAGGCCGCGCGAGCGCAGCGCGTCTTCGGTCAGGTCATAGGGGAAGCCGTAAGTGTCGTAGAGCTTGAACGCGGTTTCGCCCGGCAGCGTGCCGCCTTCGCTGAGGTCGCCGGTCGCTTCGTCGAGCAGTTTCAGGCCCTTTTCCAGCGTCTGGCGGAAGCGGGTTTCCTCGCGCAGGAGGGTCTCCTCGATCAGCGGCTGGGCGCGGACCAGTTCCTGATAGGCGCCGCCCATTTCGGAGACGAGGCTGCCGACCAGACGGTGCATCAACGGCTCCTTCGCGCCGATGATGTGGGCGTGGCGCATGGCGCGGCGCATGATGCGGCGCAGGACATAGCCGCGGCCCTCGTTCGCGGGCAGCACGCCGTCCGCGATCAGGAAGCTGGTGGAGCGCAGATGGTCGGCGATGACGCGGTGGCTGGCCTTGAACTCGCCGTCGGTGGCGGTCTTCGTCAGCGCGCCCGATTCCTCGATCAGCGCCCTGAACGTGTCGGTGTCGTAATTGTCGTGGACGCCTTGCAGGACGGCCGCGATGCGTTCCAGCCCCATGCCGGTGTCGATGCTGGGCTTGGGCAGTTCGCTGACGATCTCGTTCGCTTCCTGCTCATATTGCATGAAGACGAGGTTCCAGATCTCGACGAAACGGTCGCCATCCTCTTCCGGGCTTCCGGGAGGGCCGCCCCAGATATGGTCGCCATGGTCGTAGAAGATTTCCGAACAGGGACCGCAGGGGCCGCTGTCGCCCATCGCCCAGAAATTATCCTTGGTGGGAATGCGGATGATGCGTTCTTCGGGGAGACCCGCGATCTTCTTCCACAGGTCGAAGGCTTCGTCGTCCGTGTGGTAGACGGTGGCGGTCAGTTTCTCCGCCGGAAGGCCCCATTCCTTCGTCAACAGGGTCCAGGCGTGGGTGATCGCCTGTTCCTTGAAATAGTCGCCGAAGCTGAAATTGCCCAGCATTTCGAAGAAAGTATGGTGGCGCGCCGTGTAGCCGACATTGTCGAGGTCGTTATGCTTGCCCCCGGCGCGGACCGACTTCTGGCTGCTGGTCGCGGTGGAATAAGGCCGGGATTCCAGGCCCGTAAAGACATTCTTGAACGGCACCATGCCCGCATTGACGAACATCAGCGTCGGGTCGTTGTGCGGCACCAGAGGCGCGGACGGAACGATGGTGTGGCCGTTGGCCCCGAAATAGTCGAGGAAGGAGCGGCGAATGTCGTTGGTCGAGGTCATGCGGGCGATTTAGTGGGAAGCGCTCCAACGCACAAGCGGGGCTTTTCGTCGTTCATGGGAATATCGGTCGATGGGGTGGCGGAGCGGGATGGGTGGCAAGCCTGGACGGCTTCACGCATCCGTTCGGGCTGAGCCTGTCGAAGCCTCTTCACTTCCTTTCAAGCATGTCGTTTGAAGAAGAAGTAAAGCCCTTCGACAGGCTCAGGGCGAACGGGGAGGGCTATGTGGCCCTCCCCTTTTCCCGCTCTTCAGGCCAGCGCCTTCGCCATTGCGCGATATTTGTGGAGCAGGGGTTCGGTGTAGCCATTGGGTTGCGCCACGCCTTCGAAGACCAGGGCGCGGGCGGCTTGCCAGGCGAGGCTTTCCGGATGGCCGCTCATCGGCCTGTAGAGCGGATCGCCTGCATTCTGGGCGTCGACCTTGGCGGCCATGCGGGCGAAGGCGGCGTCGACCTGTTCCGCCGTGCAGACGCCGTGGAGCAGCCAGTTCGCCATATGCTGAGAGGAAATGCGCAGGGTGGCGCGGTCTTCCATCAGGCCGATGTCGTGGATGTCGGGAACCTTCGAGCAGCCGACGCCCTGGTCGATCCAGCGGACGACATAGCCCAATATGCCCTGGGCATTATTGTCCAGTTCCTGCGTGATTTCCTCCTCCGACCAGTTGCGGCCCTGGGCGACGGGGATCGTCAGCAGCTTGTCGAGCGGGGCGATGGCTTCCTTCGCCCGCTCCTCCTGGCGTTTGAAGACGTCGACGCCGTGATAGTGAGTCGCGTGCAGCGTCGCCGCGGTGGGGGACGGAACCCAGGCGGTGTTGGCGCCGCTTTTCGGGTGGCCGATCTTCTGGTCCAGCATGTCGGCCATGCGGTCCGGCGCGGCCCACATGCCCTTGCCGATCTGGGCGCGGCCCGACAGGCCGCAGGCGAGGCCGATCTGGACATTGCGGTCCTCATAGGCCGCGATCCAGTCGCTGGCCTTCATCTCGCCCTTGCGGATCATGGCACCGGCGTGCATCGACGTGTGCATCTCGTCGCCCGTGCGGTCGAGGAAGCCGGTGTTGATGAAGACGATGCGGTCCTTCACCGCCGCGATGCAGGCGGCGAGGTTGGCGGAGGTGCGGCGTTCCTCGTCCATGACGCCGACCTTCAGTGTATGGCGGCTGAGGCCCAGCAGATCTTCGATGGCGTCGAACAGGCGGTTGGTGAAGCCGACCTCCTCCGGCCCGTGCATCTTGGGCTTGACGATATAGACGCTGCCGGCGCGGCTGTTGCCCCCTGCCCGCTTCAGGTCGTGCAGGGCGATCAGGCTGGTGACGATGCCGTCGACTATGCCTTCGGGCGCCTGCGCGCCGTCGGCCAGCAGGACGGCGGGCGTGGTCATCAGATGGCCGACATTGCGGACGAACAACAGGCTGCGGCCGGGCAGGGTGAAGGCGCCGCCCTTGGGCGCGATATAGTTGCGGTCGGGGTTGAGGGCGCGGGTCATCATCGCGCCGTTCTTCTCGAACGTGTCGACAAGATTGCCCTGCATCAGGCCCAGCCAGTTGGAATAGGCGGCGACCTTGTCATCCGCGTCGACGGCGGCGACCGAGTCCTCCAGGTCGCAGATGGTGGTGAGCGCGGATTCCAGGATGATGTCGGCGATGCCCGCCGGATCGCCGCCGCCGATGGGGTGGGAGCGGTCGATGACCAGTTCGATATGCAGGCCGTTATGGCGCAGCAGGATCGCCGTGGGATCTTCCGGATCGCCGCGATAGCCGGCGAAGCCGTCCGCCTGCTCCAGGCTGGTCGCGACGACGCCGTGGCCGTCCTTGATATGCAGGTGGAGTTCGCCGTTCCAGACATGCAGCCGGACGATGTCGGACCAGCCCGCATGCCCCTTCAGCGGGACGGCGCGGTTCAGGAAATCCTTGGCCCAGGCGATGACCTGCGCGCCGCGCGCCGGGTCGTACCCCTTGCCCGACGGCGCGCCGGGCAGCGCGTCCGTGCCGTAGAGCGCGTCGTACAGGCTGCCCCAGCGCGCATTGGCGGCGTTCAGCAGGAAGCGGGCGTTGAGGATGGGGACGACCAGTTGCGGTCCGGCCAGGCGGGCGACTTCATCGTCGACATTCTCGCTGCCGATCCGGAACGGCGCGGGTTCGGGGACGAGATAGTCGATCTGGCGCAGGAAGCCCTGATAGGCGGCGGCGTCGAAGGGCTGCCCCGCTTTTTCCCGGTGCCAGGCGTCGATCCGCGCCTGTAGCGCGTCGCGCCGGGCGAGCAGGGCGGCGTTTTCCGGGGCGAATTTCGCGAAGATCGCGGCGGTCCCCCGCCAGAAGGCGTCGGCGTCTATGCCCGTGCCGGGAAGCGCCCGATCCTCGATGAAGGCGGCGAGTTGCGGCGCGACCTTCAGGCCTGCGCGCTCTGTCATGCTGGTCATGGAACGATCTCCTTTGGGAGGACCATAGACGGATCGCATTATGGCGTGTAGACGCCATTATTCGAATTCAGACTTTCTTCTGGTGAAAGAAATGATGGACCCGGATTATGACCTGTTCGCGACCATCGTGGACGAAGGCGGGATGGCGGCGGCGGGGCGGCGGCTGAACATCTCCCCCGCCATGGTGTCGAAGCGGCTGGTGCGGCTGGAGGAGCGGCTGGGCACGCGGCTGATCCACCGGACGACGCGGCGGCTGGCGCTGACCCCGGCGGGCGAGCGGCTGCACGAAGACCTGCACGCCATCATGGCGGCGCTGGAAGAGGCGGAGCGGCGCGTGTCCGGCGCTTCGGCGGAGGCGGCGGGGACGCTGCGGGTTTCGGCGCCGACATCTTTCGGGCGGATGCATGTCGCGCCCTATCTGGGCCGGTTCCTGGAGGCGCATCCCAAGGTGCGCCTGCGGATCGACCTCTCGGACGATTATGCCGACCTGCTGGCGACGCGGGCGGACCTGGCCATTCGCATCACCGCCGATCCAGGGCCGGGGCTGGCCGCGCACAGGCTGGCGACCAACCGGCGGGTGCTGTGCGCCGCGCCAGATTACCTGGCCCGCTTCGGCGTGCCGGAAACGGTGCCCGACCTGCGCAGGCACCGGCTGCTCGCGGCGGATGGGCAACTGCCCTGGCGGCTGATCGGCCCCAAGGGCGCGGCGACGGTCGAGGGCGACAGCCATGTCCGCACCAACAGCAGCGAAATGGTGCGGGAACTGGCGCTTTCCGGCGTGGGCATAGCGCTGCGTTCGCTCTGGGACATCAGCGACGCGCTGGAGCGCGGAAATGTCCGGCAGGTCATGCCGGATCATGAAGGGTCGGCGGATGTTGGCCTCTATGCCGTTCATCTGCCGCAGAATAATCCCCCGCTCGCCATCACCGCCTTCATCGATTTCCTCGCCGGACTATATGCCCCCAGCCCGCCATGGGAGCGTTCGGGCATTGCCCCCGCGTAAAAGCGGCTTTAAGGGCCGTTTCATGGATGAAAACACCCGGCGCGCCGCCCTCGACTATCACCGCTATCCGCAACCTGGAAAGCTGAGGATCGAACCGACCAAGCGCATGGTCAACCAGCGCGACCTGGCGCTGGCCTATTCGCCTGGCGTCGCCGCGCCCTGCATCGACATCGCCGAAGATCCCGAAAAGGCGATGGACTATACCGCGCGCGGCAATCTGGTCGCGGTGATCTCCAACGGGACGGCGGTGCTGGGGCTGGGCGCCATCGGCGCGCTGGCGTCGAAGCCGGTGATGGAGGGCAAGGCCGTCCTCTTCAAGAAATTCGCCGACATCGACGTGTTCGACATAGAGGTCGACACCACCGATCCGGAGAAGTTCATCGAGGCCGTCGCCCTGCTGGAGCCGACCTTCGGCGGCATCAACCTGGAGGATATCAAGGCGCCTGAATGCTTCGCCATAGAGGCGGAGCTGAAGAAGCGGATGAACATCCCCGTCTTCCACGACGACCAGCATGGCACGGCCATCGTGGTGGCGGCGGCGGTGCGCAACGCGCTGGTGTTGCAGGGCAAGACGCTGGCCGACGCGAAGCTGGTGACGTCGGGCGCGGGGGCGGCGGCGCTGGCCTGCGTCGACCTGCTGGTGTCGATGGGGCTGCCGATCGAGAATGTGACGCTGACCGACAAGGACGGCGTCATCCATTCGGGGCGGGAGGGCATGTTGCCGAACATGGCCCGCTATGCCCGGACCACCAATGCGCGGACCCTGCCCGACGTGCTGCCGGGCGCCAACCTGTTCCTGGGCCTGTCGGCGCCGGGCGTGCTGAAGCCCGAATGGCTGCCGCTGATGGCGCCCAATCCGCTGATCTTCGCGCTCGCCAATCCGGAGCCGGAAATCCGCCCCGAAGCGGCGCGGGAGGCGCGGCCCGACGCGATCATCGCGACGGGGCGGTCGGACTATCCCAATCAGGTCAATAATGTCCTGTGCTTCCCCTATATCTTCCGGGGAGCGCTGGATGCGCGGGCGACCGAGATCAACGAGGCGATGAAGGTCGCCGCCGCCGACGCCATCGCCAACCTGGCCCGCATGCCCGCGCATGACAGTGTCGCGCAGGCCTATGGCGGGCGCAAGCTGGCGTTCGGGCCGGACTATATCATCCCGACGCCCTTCGACCCCCGGCTGATCGCGGAAATCGCCTGCGCCGTCGCCAAGGCGGCGATGGACAGCGGCGTCGCCAAGCGGCAACTGGACCTGGAGGCCTATAAGCGCCAGTTGACGCAGCAGAATGCCCGTTCCGCCCAGTTGATGCTGCCGGTGTTCGAAGCGGCGCGGGGAACGCAGCGGCGCATCGCCTATGGCGAAGGCGAGGATGAGCGGGTGCTGCGGGCCATCCAGGATGCGCTGGACGAAGGCATCGTCCGGCCGGTGATCGTGGCGCGGCGGCGCATATTGGAACAGAAGCTGCCGGACATGGGCCTGCGGTTCCAACTGGACCGCGATGTCGAGGTGGTCGATCCGGAAACCGACCATCTGCTGATGGGCGAGCTGGTCGAAGGCTATCGCGCCGTCGCGGCGCGCAAGGGCGTGTCGGGGGCGGAGGTGGTGCGCCATGTCTATCGCCGGCCCAGCGTCACCGCCGCCATGCTGCTGCGCACCGGGCGGGTCGACGCCGCGCTGGTGGGCGGCAACAGCGACTATTGGGGCGAGGTCGAGCATGCGATGCGCATCATCGACCGCATGCCGGGCAGCAGCCGCGTCTATGCGCTGTCGGGGCTGATCCTGGACGCGGGCGCGCTGTTCATCACCGACACCCATATGGTGCCCGATCCGACGCCGGAGCAGATCGCCGAAATGGCGCTGCTGGGGGCGACGGAACTCAAGCATTTCGGCCTGACGCCGCGGGTGGCGCTGCTGTCCCACTCCAATTTCGGGGCTTCGCATTCGCCCAGCGCCCGGAAAATGCGGGAGGCGTTCAAGCTGGTAAGGCAGGCCGCGCCCGAATTGATGGTCGACGGGGAAATGCATGCCGATGCGGCGCTGAGCCAGGGGCTGCGCGAGCGGTTGATCCCGGATTCGCGGTTCGAAGGGTCGGCCAATCTGCTGGTCATGCCCAATCTGGATGCGGCGAACATCACGCTGACGGCGCTGTCGGCTTCGTCCAGTTCGCCGACGGTCGGGCCGATGCTGGTGGGGCTGGCGCAGCCGATCCATGTGCTGACGCCCGGCGTGACGGCGCGGGGCATATTGAACCTGACCGCCATCGCCGCGGCGGAGGTCGAGCGGGAGGGATGATGTTTAACCTTTGCCTGCGATAGATTGTCCAACCGGAGTGGCTGAGGGCATATGGCGCGACAGGTTTCGACAGGGGTGAAGCTGGCCATCGGCGGCGGCGCGGCGGCCGTGGCGCTGTTGCTGGGCCTGTCCATGGGCCGTGGCAGCGATCTGCCGCCCATCCAGAGCAAGGTCGTTCAGGCCAAGGTCGTTCAGGCCAAGGTCGTTCACGCCAGGCCCGCCGAACGCACCCGCGCCCAGCCCGTGGCGGTCGATCCGCGGGCGTTGATGGTGAAGCGCGTGCTGCCGATCGACGGTCCCTTCCGCCATGGCGACTATGTCTGGGACGAAGGCGGCGCGCCCGCGACGGGGCCGCTGATCGTCACCGTCGACCTCAAGGCGCAGACGCTGTCCGTCTTCCGCGCAGGCTATGAGATCGGATCGGCGGTCATCCTCTATGGCGCCGACGACAAGCCAAGCCCTCTAGGCGCCTTTCCGATCATACAGAAGGATGCGGACCATTATTCCAGCACCTACAATAACGCGCCCATGCCGTACACGCTGCGCCTGACCAGCGATGGCGTGGCGATCCACGGCAGCGACGTGCAATGGGGCAACGCCACCCATGGCTGCATCGGCGTGCCCAAGCCTTTCGCGAAAAAACTGTTCGGCGCGGCGAAGCTGGGCGACCTGGTCGTCATCACCGACGGCAAGATGCTGGACACCAGCCACGCCCGGCCTGCGGCGTGAATTGCGCGATCCAATGCCGCAACTGCAATAAAGTCACGCCGGCCATGGCTTGATTTTGTGCGGTAACGCTATCATGTGCGAGCGTCATTCCCACCGCATCGCAACATGGAGCAGCCGATGGCGCAGGCCAGCCGTCCCCCTTCTTCCGGCCCCGTTCACCCCGCTCTCGTCATTCTCGCGCTCTCCATGGGCGCATTCGCCATCGGCACGACCGAATTCGCGGCGATGAGCCTGCTGCCTTTCTTCGCCGGCGACCTGCGCATCAGCGAGCCGATGGCGGGCCATGCGATCAGCGCCTATGCGCTCGGCGTGGTGGTCGGCGCGCCGGTGATCGCGGTGCTGGGGGCGCGGCTGCCCCGGCGGACGCTGCTGATCGGGTTGATGGCCCTGTTCGCCATCGGCAATGGCATGAGCGCCCTGTCGCCCGACTATGCGACGATGCTGCTGTTCCGTTTCCTGAGCGGCCTGCCCCATGGCGCCTATTTCGGCGTGGCGGCGCTGGTCGCGGCGTCGCTGGTGCCGGGCGACCGGCGCGCGCTGGCGGTGGCGCGGGTGATGACCGGCCTGACCGTCGCGACCGTGATCGGCGTGCCGGCGGCGAACTGGATGGGACAGGCGCTGGGATGGCGGTGGGGCTTTGGCATCGTGGCGGTGCTGGCGATGATCACCATGACGCTGGTGGCGCTTTACGCGCCGCGCGACGCGGGCGATCCGGCAGCCGTGCCCATGCGCGAACTGGGCGCGTTGCGGGAACCCCAGGTGCTGCTGACGCTGCTGACCGGGGCCATCGGCTTTGGCGGGCTGTTCGCGGTCTATACCTATGTGGCGTCGACCATGATTTCCGTGACCCATGTGTCGGAGCGGCTGGTGCCGGTGGTGCTGGCGATCTTCGGCATCGGCATGACGATCGGCAATCTGGCGGCGGCCTGGGCCGCGGACCGGGCGCAGGGCAGGACCGCCGTCATCGTGCTGTTGTGGAGCGCGGCGTCGCTGGCGCTGTTCCCCCTGATGGCGGGGAATATATGGAGCCTGTCGCTGGTGATCTTCCTGATCGGCTGCGGCGGGGGGCTGGGCAGCGTCTTGCAGACGCGGCTGATGGACGTGGCGGGCGATGCCCAGACGCTGGCGGCGGCGGCGCATCACAGCGCGTTCAACGTCGCCAATGCGCTGGGGCCGTGGCTGGGCGGGCTGGCGATCTCGGCCGGCTATGGGCTGACCTCCACCGGGTGGATCGGCGCGGCCCTCGCCCTGGGCGGCCTGGCGATCTTCCTGCTGGCGTTGAACCTGCGCCAAAAATCCCTGCGGCTGGCGGCGGTGGCTTGCGAGTGAGCCTCGCCGGAAACGCGATAGGGGCCGGATTTCCTAATCGGGATCGCAAAGCGGATCGCCGCTGCCGTCGCGGGCCTGCAAGGCCGCGGCGGCGTCGCCCGCCACGCGGGGGAAGCTGACGCCCTCCAGCGAGCCTCGCCCCTTGCAGAGTTCCGCGCATTTCATGTCGACCACGCCGGGCAGCGACAGTTGATCGCCGTCATATTGGGCCACCACGATGCAATGATCGCTGCGGGAGAAGCTGAGGATCAGCTTGTCGCCGGCCCGCCGCGCCGATCCCTTGCCGGCGCAGCTCTGGCCCTCCCCGAAGGACGCTTCCATGCCGAAGCGATAGTCGCCGTCCCTGGCCGGGATCACGCAGAGCGCGTCCCGCCCCGCTTCATGATTGCGCTGGTAAAGGCCGATTGCTGGCACCTTCGCCGCGTCCGCGATCGCTCCGGTCTCGATGGCGGCGCGCTCAAGGCCGGAACTGGTCTGGATGCCGGTTTCACGCGGACCCGGCGCGGGCGCAGCCTCACGCTGGCACGCGGCGAGCAACAGCAGCGCGGCAAGGCTAGCCAGCCGCATCGACAGGCGTCAGGCCTTCCGGGCCGATGCGGCGGAAGAAGCAGGAGCGCGCGCCGGTGTGGCAGGCAGGCCCGGCGGGCACGGCCTTCACCCAGACGGCGTCCTGATCGCAATCGATGCGAAGGTCGCGCACCTTTAGCATATGGCCGGACGTCTCGCCCTTCTTCCACAGCGACTGGCGGCTGCGCGACCAGAAATGCGCAAGGCCGGTGTCGCGGGTAAGCTGGAGCGCCTTCGCGTTCATGTGCGCGACCATCAGCAATTCGCCGCTGTCCGCATCGGTGACGACGGCGGTGATCAGGCCGTCCCGGTCATATTTGGGGTTGAGGGCCAGGCCCTTGTCGCGCGCTTCGTCCATGAGCGGGCTATAGAGGGCTGCGGCGCTCGTGCGAAGCCCTGAATGATGGGCGGCGTATCGGGAGGAGAAGCAACAAGGCGCTTCGAGGGGATCGGCGCGAAAGAGGCGAGGCGGTGCGCAGGCCCTTTCCTGCCGCGACTGTCCAGGAAGGAAGGAAATGGGGCGATCGACGGGATCCGAACCCGCGACCTCCGGTACCACAAACCGGCGCTCTAACCAACTGAGCTACGATCGCCACAGGGGCCGTGCCCCTTGAGAGAAGGGCCACATATGCGGCCCATCCCGCGCCGTCAAGCGGACTGATGCGGAAAAAGCCGGGATGCCGCAATAAAAAGAAAAGGGGCGAAGGGCATGAAGCCCCCGTCCCTTTTCATGCCTTGGAAAATCAGCACGGATGGGAGCATTTGCTCCCTGTTGCCGCGCTGAAATCCGGCGCTCTCTCTCCGATAAAACTTCGCCAACCGCGACGCCGGCTCAAAAAACGGACCGGGGCGCTTCATAGGAAAGCGCCCCAGGAAAATCCTTAGTTGACCGAATCCTTCAGGCCCTTGCCAGCCTTGAACTTCGGCTGGGCCGAAGCCTTGATCGTCATCGTCTCGCCCGTGCGCGGGTTGCGGCCGGTCGAGGCCTTGCGCTGCGAAACGGAGAAAGTGCCGAAACCGACCAGGCGAACTTCATCCCCCTTCTTCAGGGCTCCGGTGATGGCGTCGAAAACGCCCTCGACTGCCTTGCTGGCGTCGCTCTTGGAAAGGCCGCTGCTTTCAGCGACTGCGCTGATAAGATCCTGCTTGTTCATGCCTTGGGAACCCCCTTCTAGCTGTCTGGATAGTTTAGGAATCGCGGCGTAGGCGGGGCAATAAGGCGCAGCTTTCGGGCCTTGTCAAAGGGAAAGCGGCATCGGCGCCCGGCGAGGCGAGATTTTATGGTAAAAGCCTGCTGAATCGCCGCCCGCCGCCGCCTTTTTCATCCATCTCAGTGCCGGATGGGGGCTTCCCCGTCCCGTCCCTGCGCCGGGTTCGGCTGGGCGGCGAGATCGTCCTCTTCGGTCCAGGCGATCGCTTCGGGCTTGCTCACCAGGGCGCGGGCCAGCACCTCGTCCACATGGGACACGGGAACGATCTCCAGCCCTTCCCGGATATTGGCCGGAATCTCCGCCAAATCCTTCTCATTCTCGGCCGGGATCAGCACCGTCTTGATGCCGCCGCGCAGCGCCGCGAGCAGCTTTTCCTTGAGGCCTCCGATGGGAAGCACGCGGCCGCGCAGCGTGACTTCGCCGGTCATCGCCACATCCTTGTGCACGGGAATGCCGGTCAGCGTCGACACGATGGTCGTCACCATGCCGATGCCCGCCGAAGGCCCGTCCTTGGGCACCGCGCCTTCGGGAAGGTGGATGTGGATGTCCTTGCGGGTGAAGATGCTGGGCTTGATCCCATAGCCGGGCGAGCGCGCCTTCACATAGGAGAAGGCGGCCTGGACCGACTCGTTCATCACCTCGCCCAGCTTGCCCGTGGTTCTGATCGCGCCCTTGCCAGGCACGGTCACGGCTTCGATGGTCAGCAGTTCGCCGCCCACTTCGGTCCAGGCCAGGCCCGTCACCGCCCCGATCTGATGCTCCTCCTCGCCCACGCCATGGCGGAATTTCCGCACCCCGGCATAGTCGGCCAGGTTTTCCGGCGTGATCGTCACCTTGTCATAGGCGCCTTCGAGGATCTTGCGCAGCGCCTTGCGGGCGAGGCGCGCCACTTCGCGTTCCAGCGTGCGGACGCCGGCTTCGCGGGTATAGTAGCGGATGAGGTCGCGGACAGCCTCCTCCGTGACGTCGAGTTCGCCTTCCTTGAGGCCGTGGGCGTCGATCTGCTTGGGCAGCAGGTGGCGCTGCGCGATCTCCACCTTCTCATCCTCGGTATAGCCCTCCAGCCGGATGATCTCCATGCGGTCGAGCAAGGGCTGAGGCAAATTCAGGGAGTTGGCGGTCGTCACGAACATCACGTCTGAAAGATCGACGTCGATCTCCAGATAATGATCCTGGAACTTGCTGTTCTGTTCGGGGTCCAGCACCTCCAGCAGGGCGGAGGCCGGATCGCCGCGGAAATCCTGGCCCAGCTTGTCGATCTCGTCCAGCAGGAACAGCGGGTTCATCGTCCCGGCCTTCTTGAGGTTGGAGACGATCTTGCCCGGCAGCGAGCCGATATAGGTCCGGCGATGGCCGCGGATTTCCGCTTCGTCGCGCACGCCGCCCAGCGACTGGCGCACGAATTCGCGGCCCGTCGCCTTGGCGATGCTGCGGCCGAGCGAGGTCTTGCCGACGCCCGGAGGGCCGACGAGGCACAGGATCGGGCCCTTCAGCTTGTTGGTGCGCGCCTGCACGGCGAGATATTCGATGATCCGGTCCTTGACCTTCTCCAGCGCGAAATGATCCTCGTCCAGGATCGCCTGCGCCTTCCTGAGGTCGGTCTTGACCTTGCCCTTCTTGCCCCAGGGCAGGCCGAGCAGCACGTCGAGATAGTTGCGCACGACCGTCGCTTCGGCGGACATGGGCTGCATGCCCTTGAGCTTCTTGAGTTCCGCCGTCGCCTTGGCGCGGGCTTCCTTGCTGAGCTTGGCCTTGGCGATCTTCTCGGTCAGTTCGGCGAGTTCGTCGCCTTCCTCGCCCTCGCCATTGCCCAGTTCGCGCTGGATCGCCTTCAACTGCTCGTTCAGATAATATTCGCGCTGGGTCTTTTCCATCTGCCGCTTCACGCGGCCGCGAATCTTCTTCTCGACCTGGAGCACGCCCAGTTCGCCTTCCATGAAGGCGAAGACCATTTCGAGGCGCTTGACCGGATCGGCCTCGACCAGCAGGGACTGCTTGTCGGCGACCTTCACGTTGATGTTGGCGGCAACGGCGTCTGCCAGACGGCCCGCATCCTCGATCTCGCGCAACTGCACCGGGGTTTCGGCAGGCAGCTTCTTGTTGAGCTTGGCGTAATTTTCAAACTGTTCGGCCACCGAACGCATCAGCGCGGCGGCTTCCGGCCCTTCGGCAGCGATTTCCTCGACCGCCGTCACATCGGCGACCATATGGCCGTCGGCCTGCCCTATGCCGTCGAGGCGCGCGCGCTGCTTGCCCTCCACCAGCACGCGGACGGTGCCGTCGGGGAGCTTCAGCAATTGCAGCACCACGGCGATGACGCCGGTGTCGTAGAGCGAATCCTGCCCCGGATCATCCTCCGCCGGGTCAAGCTGCGACACCAGGAAGATTTCCTTGTCGCCTTCCATCGCCGATTCGAGCGCGGCCACGCTCTTGTCGCGACCCACGAACAGCGGCACGATCATCTGCGGGAAAACGACGATGTCGCGCAGGGGCAGAAGGGGATATTGCGTAGTCATTCACTCTCCGGGGCGGCATCCCACCCAGTCATGCGGTTCATCGCCTTTATGGGGATGGTCGCCGCATGGTTCAATCATGCGTTATGGGATCGCAATGATGAATAAAGGCTGATCCCCGGCGCGTCCGCGATCAGAAAGGCAGCTTGAAACCGGGCGGCAGCGGCAGGCCGGCGGTCATCTTGCCCATTTCGGCGTTGGAGACTTCGTCCGCCTTCTTGCGCGCATCGTTGAACGCGGCGGTGATGAGATCCTCCAGCATCTGCTTTTCCGACGGGGCGAGCAGGCTGTCGTCGATGGCGACGCCCAATATGCGGCCCTTGGCGGAGGCGCGGACCTTGACCAGCCCGCCGCCGGCCGTGCCCTCCACCTCCAGCCTGTCGAGATTTTCCTGGGCGCGTTGCAGTTCCTCCTGCACGCGGCTCGCCATGCCCAATATTTCGTTCAGATCCTTCATCGCTCTGCGCTCCATTGTTCGAGCCCGTCGCCAAGCTCGGCATCGGGGAAAGCGGCCAACGCCGCCTTGACCACCGGGGTTTCCATGATTTCCGCGCGGGCGTCCGCCGCCTTGCGCATTTCCTGCTCCAGCAGGGTGGGCGCGGCGGGGCCGTCGACGGCATTGACGCGCCAGGCCGTGCCGGTGACCTCGCGCAGCGCCGGGTTGAGGCGGGCAAGGAAATCGGACGGCAAGGAAGGCGTCGGGGCATAGTCCAGCTCCGGCGCGGCATAGCGGACGACGCCGATGCAATCGTGCAGTTCCTGCGCGAGCTGGCCCTTGCCGCGCTGCCAGAAAGCCTCGATCAGTTCCTCGAAGCTGGCGGGGAGCGTGGCGGCGGGCGCCGGGGATGGGGCGGCTGCGCCCCCCTCGCCCGGCGCGGCGGCGGCTGGCGCGCCTTCCCGGATCAGGCGGGCGATCTCGCCGGGGTCGGGCATGGTCGCGGCGTGCATCACGCGCAGCAGCGCCATTTCGCAGCTTTCGATGGGCAGCGCGGCGCTGGCGACCTCGTCATGGCCCTTCAGCAGCAACTGCCAAAGCCGATGCAGCGGCGCGAAGCCGAGTTGCGACGCCCAGTCGGCCAGCGCCTCGCGCTCCTCCGCCGACTGGCCGGGATTGGCGATGTCGCGGCCCGCCTTCACCAGCGTCACGGCATGGACCAGTTCCAGCAGGCCGCGCATCAGCGAGAGCGGCTCCACGCCCAGCGCATATTGGTCGCGCACTGCGCCCAGCAGCACGCCGGTGTCGCCCTCCAGCAGCAGGCCGAGCAGGCGACGCGTGGCGCCCCTGTCGGAAAGGCCCAGCATGTCGCGGACCTGCGCGGCGGTGACGAGCGGCGCGCCTTCGCCCATTTCGGCATGGGCGATGGCCTGGTCGAGGATGGAGAGGCCGTCGCGGGCGGAGCCTTCGGCGGCCTGGGCTATGAGGGCCAGGGCATCGGGTTCGGCGGCGACCGATTCCGCCTCCACCACATGGGCGAAATGGGCGGCGAGCAGTTCAGCGGGGATGCGGCGCAGGTCGAAGCGCTGGCAGCGCGACAGCACCGTCACCGGCACCTTGTTCACCTCCGTCGTTGCCAGCACGAACTTCACATGTTCAGGCGGCTCCTCCAGCGTCTTCAGCAAAGCATTGAAAGCATTGCGGGAAAGCATGTGAACTTCATCGATGATATAAATCTTGTATCGGGCCGAATAGGCGCCTTTGCCCGCTATATCGATGATCGAACGAATATCGTCGACGCCGGTATGGCTGGCGGCGTCCATCTCCAGAACGTCGATATGCCGCCCCTCGCCAATGGCCATGCAGGGTTCGCAGAGGCCGCAGGGATCGATGGTGGGACCGCCCTGCCCGTCCGGGCCGACGCAGTTCAGCGCCTTGGCGATGAGGCGGGCGGTGGAGGTCTTCCCCACGCCGCGCACGCCGGTCATCAGGAAGGCATGGGCCAGGCGACCCCGGCGGATCGCATTGCCCAGCGTCTGGACCATCGCGTCCTGCCCGATCAGTTCGCTGAAATTGCGCGGGCGATATTTGCGCGCAAGGACGCGATAGGGCTGAGGGGAATCGGACATTCGAATCTTCTAGCCGTTCGTGCGGGGCTTGGCGACCCGAAGGGAAGCCTCCTTCGTTCCCATAGCGAAAGAAGAAGCGGCGTTCGACAGGCTGGGCCAGAACGGGGTTTGGATGGAGGTGGGAGCCGGAACGACCCGCAGCGAAATCACTGTGGCTGCTTCCGTCAGGACCTGACCAGGTTCGCGACGACTGCGTCCGCCCGACTCCCGGCGCGGCATATGGCGAAAGGCGGGGGGGATGGCAAGGGGTTAAGGGATCGGCCGGACAGGGGCCTTCCGTGCTTCTGCGAAGGCGGGAGCCCAGGCCCGGTTGCGCTTCTCCACCCTGGGCTCCTGCCTTCGCAGGAGCACGGTGGTTTTCTTTTGGTTCCTTCCAGGTCTATTCCAGCCCGGTCTTCTGCGCCTTATCCACGAAATCCAGCGCGGCGCGGGCGGTTTCGGCTATGGCGGCTTCGGCGGCCTTGGCGTCGACCGTCGGGCGGTCGAGATAGATGGCCAGGATATATTCCTCGCCCGACGGGGCCTTCACCAGCGCCACGTCATTATAGGCGGTGCCGCAGCTTCCCGTCTTGCTGCCGGAGGTCCAGCCCTTGGGCAGGCCCGCCTTGATCCGGTTGGCGCCGGTGGTGCTGGCATTGAGCCAGCCGCGCAGCTTTCCGGCGCTTTCCGGAGCGAGGTCGCGGAAGATCAGGCGGCCCATCAGGCCGGCCATGGCGGCGGGGCTGGTGGTGTCGCGCTCGTCGCCCTCCGCATTCTCGTTGAGAGACGGCTCATTGCGGTCGAGCCGCGTCACCATGTCATCATGGGCGCGGATGAAGCGGGTCAGGCCCTCCGGCCCGCCGACCATCGGCAGCAGCAGGTTGGCCGCGCTGTTGTCGCTGACTTCCACGGCGGCGGCGGCGAGTTCCTCCATCGACATGCGGCCGCGCTTCACATTCTTCCTGACGACCGGGGCATAGTCCAGCAGATCGGCCTTGGCGAAGCTGATCTGCCCCTCCAGCCCGAACTTGCCGCCTTCCGCGCCCGCCAGCACGGCGGCGGCGAGCGGCGCCTTGAAGGTCGAGCACATGGCGAAACGCTCGTCCCGGTTGAAACCAAGGATCAGCGCGCCCTTGCCGTCGACCAGCGCCACGCCCAGCCGGCCGCCGCTTTCGGTCTCGATCTCCTTGGGATTGCGGACCGACCTCATGGCGGATTCGCTGACCATATAGCGAGGCGGCGGCGGGAGCAGCGACGGGCGCGGCGCTTCCTGCTGCGCGGCCGCCGGGGCGGCGAGCAGCAGGGCCGCGAATATCAGGCGCCTGGGCAAGCTCACATTCCCTGCATATTGTAGGATTCGCCCGGAATGCGGACGGTCAGGCTGTCGAGCTGTTCATCCAGCACGATCTGGCAGGACAGGCGGCTGGTGCGGGTCGCGGCGGCGGCGAGGTCCAGCATGTCCTCCTCATCCTCGCTTGCCTTGCCGAGCTTGGAGAAGTCGGCGGCGTCGACGATGACATGGCAGGTGGAACAGGCCATCTGCCCTTCGCATGTTCCCTCCAGCGGCTGGCCCGCGGCCTGCGCGACGTCCAGCAGCACGGCGCCCGGCGGCGCTTCGACCTCCTGCTTATGCTCTCCATCGGCGCTGATGAAGACGACCCTGGTCATGATATGCGTTCCCCGCTCTGTATTGCCGCATGATGCGAAAAGCGGTTTTCCGCTTTTCCGCGCGACGCTTCATGGCGCCCATATTTGGGCTGCCCTGTTCATTGCCTCCGCCGCATCCTCCAATTCGGCCAGTGTCGTGTACCGGCCGAAGCCGATCCGCACCGATCCGCGCGCCTCCGCGTCTGAAAGGCCGAGTGCGCGCAGCACATGGCTAGGCCGCCCGGACCCACTTGCGCAAGCGCTGCCGAGCGAAAAAGCGACATCGCGGCATTCCGACAACAGCCGCGCGCCGTCCACGCCCGTCCGACGCAGGTTCAGATTGCCATGATAGCGCAGGCTTTCGCTGCCGTTGAGCGTCCATTGGGAGAAGAGACGGCGGGCAGCGTTCCAGAGCGTTTCCGCATGCGCCCGGTCGCCATCCGCCCGTTCGCGCATCAGCCGGGCGGCGGCGCCGAAACCCGCGCACAGCGCCGGCGACAGGGTGCCCGAACGCAGGCCGCCCTCCTGCCCGCCGCCGTGGATGACGGGCGTCAGGGCCACGTCGTCGCGCAGCCAGAGCGCGCCTATGCCCTTGGGTCCATGGACCTTGTGGGCGCTGATCGCGATCATGTCGCACCGGGGCGGGATGGGCACGCGGCCATAGCCCTGCACGGCGTCGCAGAGGAACAGCGCGCCTGCCTTGTGCGAAAGGTCGGCCAGTTCCGCGACAGGCTGGATGGCGCCGATCTCGTTATTGACCAGCATGGCCGCGACCAGCGCCGTGCCCGGACGGATCGCCCTGGCGGCTTCTTCTAGGTCGACGATGCCGTCGGGACCGACCGGCAGGATGGTGATGTCCCGCCCCGCCCTGCCCATCGCCTGGACCGTGTCGAGGACGGCGGCATGTTCTGTGGCGATGGTGACGATGCCGCCCGGCGGGACGCCCTGAATCGCCATGTTGAGCGCTTCCGTCGCGCCGGAGGTGAAGATCAGGCGGCCGCCATCCGGCAGCAGCTTCAGGATTTCGGCGCGGGCATGCTCGACCTGCGCGGCGGCGGCCCGGCCGAGCCGGTGGGCGCTGTGCGGATTGGCGAACTGGTCGCGCAGCAGCGGGACCATCGCATCGAAGACTTCGGGCGCGAGCGGCGTCGTCGCCTGATAGTCGAGATAGACGGTCATCGCGCCCGTTCCGCCATCCGCGTCCAGGCCGCGACGAAGCGATCCACGTCCGCCTCGCTCGTATCCGGGCCGAAGCTGACGCGGACGACTTCGCCCGCCCGCGCATCGTCCCAGCCCATGGCGCGCAGGACATGGCTGGTCTTGAGCGAACCTGAGGAACAGGCGCTGCCGGCCGAGACGGAAATGCCGGCGAGGTCGAACTGGATAAGCTGGGCGCGGGCGGAAAGGCCGGGCATGCGGTAGCCGGCGATGGTCGGGATGCGCGGCGCATCGCGGGCGACGATCTCGCCCCCGGACGCTTCGATGGCGGCGTCAAGTTTGGCGCGGAGGGTCGCGGCCCTGGGGAGCCAGTCGGCGCGGGCTTCGAGCGCCGCCGCCATGGCGAGGATGGCGGGGAGGTTTTCGGTTCCGGCGCGATAGCCCTGCTCCTGGCCGCCGCTGGGATCGATCAGGACGAGGTCTTTGATCAGCAGCGCGCCGATGCCGGGCGGGCCGCCGAATTTATGGGCGCTGACGGCGATCATGTCGGCGTCGGGGAGCGGGAGCTTGGCGGCGCTCTGGGCGCAGTCGGCGAAGAGGATGATATTTTCGCGGGCGATGGCGTCCAGCGGCTGGATGACGCCGGTTTCATTGTTGACGTGCTGGACGGCGAGGAGAACCCTCTCATCCGTTCGGGCTGAGCTTGTCGAAGCCCTCCCCTTCTCTTCCGAAAACAAGTGTTGGGCTTCGACAGGCTCAGCCCGAACGGGGGAGAGTGTGGCGAGACCATCGGACGTTACTTCCAGACGTTCGGCCTGTGGCGTGACGCGCAGGACCGAATCATGTTCGACCGGGGATGTCAGGATGCGGGCCGCCTTCGCGCGGGTGAGGGCGATGGCGATGGCTTCGCTGGCGCCGGAGGTGAAGAGGATCTGGCCGCCCCAGCCCAGCGCCGCGCCGATGCGGCGGCGGGCGTCCTCCAGCGCGGCGCGGGCGGCGCGGCCGTCGCCATGGGGGCTGGAGGGGTTGGACCAGCTTTCCAGCGCCTCGGCCATCGCCGCCTTCGCCTGGGGCAGGATGGGCGTGGTGGCGGCGTGATCCAGATAGAGACGGTCGGAAGCCACGGGCGGGAAACACTCATTGATTGCGGAAATGGTGGCGGCTTCTATATAGGCGGTCTGTCGCGCAGCGCCAGCATATGCTGCTGCGCCCTCTCCATTCGCGGCTCGCCCTGTTTCGGGTGGGGCCGCCCAGAACCATAACAGGTGCCATGCCCGACGTTATTTTCCCCGGTCCCGAAGGTCGCCTAGAAGGCCGCTTCAGCCCCCCGCCCCGTCCCCGCGCCCCCGTCGCGATGATCCTGCACCCGCACCCGCAGGGCGGCGGCACGATGAACGACCGCATCACCCAGGCGCTCTACAAGACCTTCGTGCGGCGCGGCTTCGCGGTGTTGCGGTTCAACTTCCGCGGCGTGGGCCGCAGCCAGGGCACCTTCGACAACGGCATCGGCGAGCTGTCGGATGCCGCCGCCGCGCTCGACTGGGTGCAGAGCTTCCATCCGGAGGCGCAGACGACCTGGATCGCGGGCTTCTCCTTCGGGGCGTGGATCGGCATGCAATTACTGATGCGGCGGCCGGAAATCCGGGGCTTCATCTCGGTCGCGCCGCCGGCGAACATGTATGACTTCTCCTTCCTGGCGCCCTGCCCTTCGTCCGGCATCATCGTGCAGGGGACGGCGGACGAGGTCGTGACCGCCAGCGCCGTGCAGAAGCTGGTCGACAAGCTGCGGACGCAGAAGGGCATCACCATCCATCATGACGAGATCCGTGGCGCGAACCATTTTTTCGAGCATGAACTGGACCAGTTGATGAAGTCGGTCGACAATTATCTGGACATGCGGCTTTCGCCGGATTCGCCGATACGGTGAATGGGTTTTGCGGTTGAGGATTTGGGGGCTGCCTTGGCAGCCCCTTTTCTTTTTGGGCTGGCACAGAGGCCGCCCCATGGCCCAATATCGATGCAGCTTAGCGGCCGTCCTTTTCCAGCACAGGCAGGTCCGGGCCGGGGATGGCGGTGATGGCGACATTGGCGAACATGACGAGGCCCGCGACGATCATCAGCGTGCCGCGCTTGCGGTCGCCCCGCTTCACGATGGCGTAGATGCCGCCGCCAGTCAGGGCGATGCCCGCGAGCATCAATAGGGATAAAATCGTGCCAGCCATGAAGCAGGCCATAGGTGGGCGGCTGGACTGTGGCAATATCGCGGTTCACCTCCTATGAGGCGCGGGAAACGAATCAACTTTTTGAGTGATTGGATAACCGGCATTTGAAAATAGCCCTCGCTTCCGACCATGCCGCCGTGGACCTGAAGGCGGAACTCGCCGATTGGCTGCGCGCCGAAGGGCATGAGGTCGACGATCTGGGTCCGGCGACGGCCGACCGGGTGGATTATCCCGATTTCGGCTACAAGCTCGCGGCGGCGGTGGCTTCGGGTGCGGCGGAGCGGGGCATCGCGCTCTGCGGGTCGGGCATCGGCATCTCCATCGCCGTCAACCGCAATCCCGCCTGCCGCTGCGCCCTGGTGTCGGAGCCGCTGTCCGCCGCGCTCAGCCGGGAACATAATGATGCCAACGTCCTGGCCCTGGGCGCGCGCCTGACCGGCGTGGACATGGCCAAGGCCTGCGTCAGCGCCTTCCTCACCACCGATTTCGGCGGAGGCCGCCATGCCGGCCGCGTCGAGAAACTCTCCCAGCCCGCGCTTTAAGGAGCCTGCCCTATGAGCACCGCAACCCTCGACCAGCCTTCCGACATCCGTTCCGAAGGCTATTTCACGCGCAGCCTGGCCGATGCCGATCCGGCGGTCTTCGCGGGCGTCACCCATGAACTGAAGCGCGAGCAGAACCAGATCGAACTGATCGCTTCGGAAAATATCGTGTCGAAGGCGGTGCTGGAGGCGCAGGGTTCGGTCTTCACCAACAAATATGCCGAAGGCTATCCGGGCAAGCGCTATTATCAGGGCTGCGCGCCGTCGGACGAGGTCGAGCAATTGGCCATCGACCGGGCGAAGCAGATCTTCAACTGCGGCTACGTCAATGTGCAGCCCCATTCGGGCGCGCAGGCGAACGGTGCGGTGATGCTGGCGCTGACGAAGCCGGGCGACACCATCATGGGCCTGTCGCTGGATGCGGGCGGGCACCTGACGCACGGCGCGAAGCCCGCGTTGTCGGGCAAATGGTATAATGCCGTGCAATATGGCGTGCGCGAAGACACGCATGTGATCGACTATGACGCGCTGGAGGCGCAGGCGGTCGAGGCCAAGCCGACGCTGATCATCGCGGGCGGTTCGGCCTATCCGCGTCATCTGGACTTTGCCCGCTTCCGGGCGATTGCGGACAAGGTCGGCGCGCTGCTGATGGTCGACATGGCGCATTTCGCCGGCCTGGTGGCGGGCGGCGCGCATCCGACGCCCTTCGGCCATGCCCATGTCGTGACCACCACCACGCACAAGACGCTGCGCGGGCCGCGTGGCGGCATGATCCTGACCGATGACGAAGCCATTGCGAAGAAGATCAATTCGGCGGTGTTCCCCGGCCTTCAGGGCGGGCCGCTGATGCATGTGATCGCGGCGAAGGCGGTGGCCTTCGGCGAAGCGCTGCGGCCTGAGTTCAAGACCTATGCCCAGGCCATCGTCGCCAATGCCAAGGCGCTTGCCGGCAAGCTGGAGCAGCGCGGCCTGGCCGTGGTTTCGGGCGGCACGGACACGCATCTGGCGCTGATCGACCTGCGCCCCTATGGCATTTCGGGCAAGGATGCGGACGAGGCGCTGGAGCGCAGCTTCATCACCTGCAACAAGAATGGCGTGCCGGGCGACCCGCTGCCGCCGACCAAGACGAGCGGCATTCGGGTCGGTTCGCCCGCAGGCACGACCCGCGGCTTCGGCGTTGCGGAATTCGAGGCCATCGGCGACATGATCGCGGACGTTCTGGAAGGGCTGCGCGATCATGGCGAACATGGCGATGCCGCGATAGAAGCCGATGTGCGCGAGCGCGTTTCGGCCCTCTGCGCCCGTTTCCCCATCTACGAAGGATAAGGTCGCTTGCGCTGCCCCTTTTGCGCCCATGAAGACAGCCAGGTGAAGGACAGCCGTCCGACGGAGGATGGCGCCGCCATCCGTCGTCGTCGGCAGTGCGAAGCCTGCGGCGCGCGCTTCACCACCTTCGAGCGGATACAGCTTCGCGACATATGGGTGGTGAAGAGCGAGGGGCGCAAGGAAGCCTTCGACCGCGACAAGCTGGCGCGCTCCATCGGGATCGCGTGCCGGAAGCGGCCAATCGATCCCAGCCGGCTGGAGAAGCTGATTTCGGGCATCCAGCGGCAGTTGGAGACGTCGGGCGACGGAGAGGTTCCGGCGCGGGCGATCGGAGAGATGGTGATGGAAGGGCTGAAACGCCTGGACAGCGTCGCCTATATCCGCTTCGCCAGCGTGTACAAGGACTTCACCGATGCGCGGGACTTCGAGGATTTCGCCTCGACGGTGAAGGAGGTGGGGAGTGATTGACCCCGCCCTGTCCTTTTCTTCTTCCGTTTGTCCTGAGTAGCCATTGAGCGAAGTCGAAATGGCATATCGAAGGACCAGGCCGTGACCTTCCACGTCTATATGCTGCGCTGTTCGGACGGCAGCTACTATCTGGGGCATACGGATAATCTGGAACAGCGCATCGCCCAGCATCAATCGGGCGAGATTGCGGGATACACGCAGAAGCGGCGGCCAGTGTCGCTCGTCTGGCAACAGGATTTCGGGACACGCGACGAAGCGATTTCCGCAGAGCAGCAGATCAAGGGTTGGTCGCGGAAGAAGAAGGAAGCCTTGATCGCTGGCGATTGGGACATGATCAGCCAGTTGGCGCGCAAGTCCTTCGATACGGGGCTTCGACAGGCTCAGCCCCTACTCAGGACGAACGATGGTATGATTGAAACCGCCCCACCCCCCGTCATCGTGCTCGTCCGCCCGCAGCTTGGCGAGAATATCGGCAAGGCGGCGCGGGCCATGTTGAATTTCGGGCTGGTCGAGATGCGGCTGGTGTCCCCGCGCGACGGCTGGCCCAATCCGGATGCCGGGCCGTCGGCGGCGGGCGCGGACGTGGTGCTGGACAAGGCGGAGGTTTTCGGGACTCTGGCCGACGCGGTGGCGGATTGCGCGCATGTCTACGCCACCACCGTGCGCAAGCGGGGCGTGACCAAGCCGGTGGTGACGCCCGAAGAGGCGGCGCGGGAAATCCATGCCGCCACCGGACGCTCCGCTTATGTGTTCGGGCCGGAACGTTCGGGGCTGGAGACCGAGGATGTGGCGCTGGCGCGGAAGATATTGACCGTGCCGATCAATCCGGAATTCGGGTCGCTCAACCTGGCGCAGGCGGTGATATTGTGCGCCTATGAATGGTCGAAGCAGGCTTCGCTGGAGCAGCCGACCGTGGTCGATCTGGGCCAACCGGCTCCGCAGGCGGAACTGGAGGGGATGATCGCGCAGTTCGAGACGCTGCTGGAAGGTGCGGGCTATTTCTTCCCGCCGGATCGGGCGCCCGCGACCAAGCGCACCTTGCGGAACCTGCTGACCAAGCCGGGCTGGAACCATCTGGAGGTGCGGACCCTGCGCGGGGTCTTGTCGGCGCTGGGCAATCCGCGGTCGCGCTGAACGCTGAGCGCAACATGTTCTGCCAAGGCAGGATGTTTGAACTGGGCTCCTGCCTTCGCAGGAGCACGTCATGCCTTGAGGCGGTCGAATTCGGTCATTTCATAGGCGATCGATGCTTCGACCAATCGATCCCAAAGGTCGGCAATAACATCGGCCGGGGCGCCCAGCCTTTCCGCCTCGGCGCGGACATTCTCGATCACCTCCGCCTTGCGCGCCTCGTCGCGGACGGCGGCGCGTTCCGGCTTGATCCGGGCGGCGGCGCGCATATGGGCGAAGCGTTGGTCGAGCAGCGCGACGAGCCGGCGGTCGATTTCGTCCACCCCTGCGCGGACGTCGGCCATGGTGGTGTAGCTTTCGGGGTCCATGGCCCGCTCAACTAAGGCCGGAAACAGGCGCTGTCGAGGGTTGACATCGCGTCCTCGCTTCTTCATAGGCGCCGCTTCGCGATTGGCCCCGTATCCCGGTGAAACGGTGGCCCTGCCCCTGAAATATGGATCGTAGGCGATACCGGGGATACATTCGCCCTTCCCGAAAAGTGGGAACCGGTTTTCGGATCAGAAGGGTGAACAAACGTTAAAAGCAGTTGTTAAGGAATCATCATGTCGAAGCGTTCAAGCGCCAAGTACAAACTCGACCGCCGCATGGGCGAGAACATCTGGGGCCGGCCCAAGAGCCCGGTCAACAAGCGGGAATATGGCCCCGGCCAGCACGGCCAGCGCCGCAAGGGCAAGATGTCCGACTATGGCATCCAGCTTCGCGCCAAGCAGAAGCTGAAGGGCTATTATGGCGACATCACCGAAAAGCAGTTCAAGAAGAACTACACCGAAGCCGCCCGCATGAAGGGCGACACCGGCCAGAACCTGATCGGCCTGCTGGAACGCCGCCTGGACGCCGTCGTGTATCGCGCCAAGTTCGCCCCGACCATCTGGTCGTCGCGCCAGCTCGTGTCGCACGGCCACATCTATGTGAACGGCGTGAAGTGCAACATCGCCTCGCGCCTGGTGAAGCCGGGCGATGAGATCACCCTGGGCAAGAAGGCGCAGGAAATGGCGCTGGTCCTGGAAGCCCAGGGCCTGCCCGAGCGCGACATCCCCGACTATGTCGTGGCTGACGGCGCCGCCAAGGTCACCTATGTCCGCGTGCCGACGCTGGACGAAGTGCCCTATCCGGTGAAGATGGAACCCAATCTGGTCGTCGAATTCTATTCGCGCTGATCCGGTTTCGCTTCCGGCGAGAATTTCAGGAAGGCGGTCCTTCGGGGCCGCCTTTTTGTTTGCCCCTTCGGCTTGTTTGCCTGCCCGACTTGTTTGCCCGCCCTACTTGTTTGACAGCCGGGCAACTGGCATCAACGGCGCATTCGCCGTCTTTTCAAGGGCCTTGCCATGCGCGCGCTTTTCCTGACCACCCTTGTCGCCCTTGCCAGCGGGAGCGCGGCGATTGCCGCTGCCGCCGACGACGGCCCTGCCATCGACACGATGAAGGAGGTGGTGAAGGAGATTTCGTCCGACGCCTATGAAGGGCGCGCCCCCGGAACGGCCGGGGAGGAAAAGACCCTGGCCTATCTGGTGCGGCGTTTCGAGGCGCTGGGGCTGAAGCCCGGCAACAAGGGAAGCTGGTTCCAGGACGTGCCGCTGGTGGAGATCGACGCCAAGAATGTGTCTCCGCTGCGCTTCACCGGGGGCAAGACTGCGGTTTCGGCCGCCTACGGCCCCGAAATGGTGATCGCCACCTATCGCACCGGCCAGCCGCATGTCGAGGTGAAGGACAGCCCGGTCGTCTTCGTCGGCTATGGCATCAACGCGCCGGAGAAGAAGTGGAACGATTATGCCGGGGTCAATGTGAAGGGCAAGACTGTCCTCATCCTGGTGAATGATCCGGATTACCAGACGCCGACGCTGCGCGGGCCGTTCAACGGGCGGGCGATGACCTATTATGGCCGCTGGACCTACAAGTTCGAGGAAGCGGCGCGGCAGGGCGCGGCGGCGGCGATCATCGTGCATGACACCGTGCCCGCCGCCTATGGCTGGAACGTCGTGCAGTCGAGCTGGACGGGCGCGCAGCATGTGGCGGACAGCGCCAACGGCAATGCCGACCAGTCCGCCGCCATCGGCTGGATTCAAAAGGACAAGGCGGCCGCGCTGATGGCAAGCGCGGGCCTGAACCTCGACGCGCTGACGACGGCGGCGAAGAAGCGCGGATTCAGGGCGGTTCCGCTCAAGAATGTGAAGGCGGGCGTCTCCTTCGACAACGCCGTTCGCAGGCATAGTTCGAAGAATGTCGTGGCGCTCCTCCCCGGCAAGGCGCGGCCCGACGAATATGTGCTCTACGCGGCGCACTGGGACCATCTGGGCCGGTGCGAGGCCGCGCCGGACGGCGACGACATCTGCAACGGCGCCATCGACAATGCGACCGGGACGGCGGCGCTGGTGGCCCTGGCGGAGGCCAATGTGAAGGCCGGGCCGACCGAGCGCAGCCAGGTCTTCCTGGCGGTGACGGCGGAGGAATCGGGGCTGCTGGGGTCGGCCTATTACGGCAATCATCCGGTCTTTCCGCTTGGGCAGACGGTGGGCGGGGTCAATATGGACGCGCTCAGCATGGCGGGGCTGGCGAAGAATGTCGTGGTGATCGGCAAGGGCAAGTCGCAGCTCGACGCCTATCTGGACCGCGCCCTGGCGGCGCAGAAGCGGGTCGCCAGCCTGGAGCCGACCCCGGAAAAGGGCTTTTACTACCGATCCGACCATTTCAGCTTCGCCAAGCATGGGGTGCCGATGCTCTATTTCGAAGGCGGGCAGGACCTGGCGAAGGGCGGGCCTGCCGCGGGCGCGAAGGCGGCCAAGGACTATGAGGAGCATCATTATCACGGCCCCAAGGACGAATATGACCCCAGATGGGACTGGAGCGGGGTGAAGGCGGACCTGAAGCTCTATTATGATGTGGGCCGCGCGCTTGCCGTCGCGACCGATTGGCCGAACTGGATGCCGGGGGACGAGTTCCGCGCGATCCGCGACGCGAGCCGGGCGGGCAAGTGAGCGAATCCATGGCCTTTTAGGGGCGAAGGCCGCCATTTTCCGTCGGCAGGAGCGCAATCGCCGGCGGGGCAGCCGCCCCTGACCCTACGGCATCGGGGAAGACGCCTCCCTGCCCCCGGCATCTCCGCGATTCGGCCTTTTTCGTCGCCCGCTTAAATGATAGCGCCCTGCTGGAAATCATGAAGGAGAGGCTTGGCCCATGAGTTTGCCGGTATTTTTGGAAGGGCGCCTGTCCCTGCCGCTGATCGGTTCGCCGTTGTTCATCATCTCGCAGCCGGCGCTCGTGATCGCCCAGTGCCGCGCCGGGATCGTGGGCTCCTTTCCTTCGCTCAATGCGCGTCCGTCCGGCATGTTCGAACGATGGCTCCAGCAATTGGGCGAGGCGCTGACCGACCGGGACGCGCCCTTCGCGGTCAACCTGATCGTGCACAAGACCAACAGCCGGCTGGAGGAGGATCTCGCCCTCTGCGTCAAATATCGCGTGCCCATCGTGATCACCTCGCTGGGGGCGCGGGAGGATGTGAACCGGGCGGTGCACAGCTATGGCGGCATCGTCCTGCACGACGTCATCAACAATGGCTTTGCGCGCAAGGCGATCCAGAAGGGCGCGGACGGGCTGATCGCCGTGGCGGCGGGCGCGGGCGGCCATGCCGGCACCATGTCGCCCTTCGCGCTGGTGGAGGAAATCCGCGCCTGGTTCGACGGGCCGCTGGCCCTGTCGGGCGCGATCGCCACCGGCCGATCGATCGCGGCGGCGCGGATGATGGGTGCGGACTTCGCCTATATGGGTTCCCCCTTCATCGCGACGCAGGAAGCCAATGCCGAACCGGCCTACAAGCAGATGATCGTCGACAGCGGCGCGGCCGACATCGTCTATTCGGATTATTTCACCGGCGTGCTCGGCAATTATCTGCGGCCGAGCATTACCGCCGCCGGGCTGGATGCCGACAATCTGCCGAAGGCGTCGGAAATGGACTTTTCCAGCGCGGCGGGCGGCGCCAAGAAAGCCTGGCGCGATGTCTGGGGCGCGGGCCAGGGAATCGGCGCCATCCGCGACATTCAGCCGGCGGGCGACTTCATCGCCCAGCTCAAGGCCGAATATCGGGCCGCCATCGCCGCCTTCGCCGCTTAGGCTGTATCGACATTCAGCCCTGACGGCCTCCACCGGCCGGAGGTGACGCCTCAGCGCTTCGCTGCGGAAGGGTCAGAGGAAGCCGCGCAGTTCGGCCATGAAGCGGTCGAACTGGTCATGGTGCAGCCAATGGCCCGCATTGGCGAATTCCACCAGCCGCGCGTCCTGGAAATGCGCGGCGCGCCCATCCTTCACCGGATTGGACGCCCAGCTATCCAGGCCCAGGCACAGCAGGGTCGGGCATGTGATCCGCTTCCAGAACTGGGGCAGGTCGACATCCGACCAGGCCTGAGGCGCCGGATCGTGCAGATAGGGGTCGAATTTCCAGCGATAGCTGCCATCCTCGTTGCGGTTGACGCCGTGGACGGTGAGGTGCATCGCCTGCTCGACCGACAGATGGTCGTTGCGTTCCCGCATGCGCGCCACCGCCGCCTCTATGGTCGGGTAATGCCGCCGCGTCTGGCGCGCCCGCGTCCGCCGCTTGTCGATCCATTGGAGCCATTGGTCCGGCCCGGCCTTTTGCGCCTGTTCCTCGATCCGGCCCGGCGACAGGCCCAGCCCCTCTATGGCGACTATCCTGGCGACCCTGTCCGGAAACAGCCCGGCATAGCGCAGCGCGACCGATCCGCCCAGCGAATGGCCGACCAATATCACCGGCTCCCGCCCCAATTGCTCGATCAACTGCGCCAGGTCGTAGACATAGTTCGCTATCATGTAGGAACCCTCGGCCGACCAGGCGCTGTCGCCATGGCCACGCAGGTCCGGCGCGACGACGTGATAATCCTTCGCCAGCGCCCGCGCCGTCCAGTCCCAGCTTCGCGCATGGTCGAACCCGCCATGCACCAGGATCAGCGTGGGCGCCGCGCTGTTGCCCCAGTCCAGATAATGCAGGCGCATCCGCAGCGACGTGTAGAAATGCGAGGTCGGCGCGGCTTGCGTGTTCATGCGATCCTGCGAAAGCGGTGACGGGAAAGGACGACGTTCCTGCCTCTTTGGCGAACTCCCCGCCGCATGCAAGGGGCGATGGGCGAAAATCCTTGGTTTACGCGCCTTTCGTCAAACTTTGTTGCCGCCGTCGCGCGCGGCGCGCCCTGGGGAAAGCCGCCCGTCCGTTCCCCGTCCGAAATCGACCATTTGCCATAATGCCTCTGGAATGCCCGGCGCGATGCTGTAGAGGGCGCGGAGGACAGCGTGCGATCAGGAGCCGAGCCCATGACTTTCCATATGCCCGCCGAATGGGCGCCGCATGAATGGACCTGGATCGGCTTTCCCACATCCGCCGAGGAATGGCCCGGCGCGTTCGACGATGCGCGGCGGCAGATCGCGCAGTTCGCAAGCGCGCTGCATGCCGGGGGCAAGGGCGAAGAGGTGCGGCTGGTCTGCGCCAATGAGGGGGATGCGGACATCGCCCGCGCCCTGGTGCCGCCGGGGGTCGCCATCGTCGTGCAGAAGCTGGGCGACGTCTGGCTGCGCGACACGGCGCCCATCGCGGTGAAGCGGGGAAAGGAGCGGGCGCTGGTCGACTTCGGCTTCAACGGCTGGGGCGGCAAATATCGGATGCCGGGCGACGAGGATATAGGCGCGCGGCTGGCGGCGACGACGGGGCTGCCGATCTCTACCCAGAATTGGGTGTTCGAAGGGGGCGCGGTCGACACCGACGGCACCGGCCTGTTCGTGACGACGGAGCAATGCCTGCTCAACCCCAACCGCAACCCCGAACTGGATCGGGGAAAGATCGAAACCCTGCTGGCCGGTTCGCTGGGGCTTTCCGACATGCTGTGGCTGGGCGACGGCCTGCTCAACGATCATACGGACGGGCATGTCGACAACCTGGCCCGCTTCGTGGCGCCGGGGGTGCTGGCGCTGCCGGAAGCGAGCGGGGAGGATGATCCCAATGCCGCCGTCTATGCCGATGCGCGGGCGCGGGCCAGGGCGTTCGGGGTCGACGTAGCCCCCATCCCCTCCCCCGGCCGCGTGATCGTGGATGGGGAGGCGATTCCGGCAAGCTACATGAATTTCTATATCGGCAACGCAGCCGTCATCGTGCCCGTCTATGGCCGGCCCAATGACCAGGCGGCCCTGGACGCGCTCAAACCCTTCTTCCCCGGCCGGGAGATCGTCGGGCTGCGCAGCGACGCGATCCTGTCGGGCGGCGGCAGCTTCCATTGTTGCAGCCAGCAGATGCCGTCCGCCTGAAAGCCGAAAGGAGCGAGCGCGGCGCCGATCGCGGGTTGCGCGGTCACGATCCTGCTCTATCTCCTCACCATTGCCATTGCGGCCCGCATGGGCGCTCGTCCTTAGGGTGTTACCGATGACCAAAGTTACCGTCGCCGCTCTCCAGCTCGCCTTTTCGGACGACCGGGCGGACAATATCGAAATGGTCGCCGGCCATGTGGTGAAGGCGGCGGCGCGCGGCGCGAAGATCGTCCTGCCGCCCGAACTGTTCGAAGGCCCCTATTTCTGCAAGGTGGAGGAGGAGGAACTGTTCGCCAACGCCCTGCCCCTGGACGAGCATCCCGCCGTGCAGGAAATGCGCAAGGTGGCGAAGGCGGAGGGCGTCTATGTCCCGACCAGCTTCTTCGAGCGCGACGGCCATCATCACTACAATTCGCTCGCCATGATCGACGATGAGGGCGAGATCATGGGTGTCTATCGCAAGAGCCACATTCCCGACGGGCCGGGATATGAGGAGAAATATTATTTCCGCCCCGGCAATAGCGGCTTCAAGGTGTGGAAGACGAAATACGGCACCATCGGCGTCGGCATATGCTGGGACCAATGGTATCCGGAAACGGCGCGGGTGATGGCGCTGATGGGGGCGGAGATGCTGTTCTACCCGACCGCCATCGGGTCCGAACCCTATGACGCGGACCTCGACACCAGCCGCATGTGGCGCCGGGCGATGATCGGCCATGCTGTCAGCAACTGCATGCCCGTGATCGCCGCCAACCGGATCGGCGAGGAGGACGGCCAGAAATTCTACGGCCACAGCTTCATCGCCGACGAGTGGGGCGATTTCGCCGCGGAAGCCGACGGCAGGGACAATGGCGCGCTGGTGGCGACGCTGGACCTGGCGCAGGCGCGCAAGCATCGTGCCGGCATGGGTTTCTTCCGCGACCGGCGGCCGGAGCTTTACGGCCGGATCGCCCAGGATATCTGAACAAACAGGAGGAAAGACGATGACCATTGCACGCTACTATGTCATGCACGCGAAGGAAGGCATGAGCGCCGCCCTGGAAACCGCCCTGCGCGCCGTAACGGACGCGGTCCGCCCGCTGGCCGGATGCGAAGGGGTGGAATTGATGCGCGACATCGGCAATGAGCGCCGCTTCGTCTTCATCGAGCAATGGGCGGATGTCGACGCCCACAAGGCGGCGGTGGAGATATTGGACAAGGCGCTGTTCGCGCCGATGCTGGCGGCGCTCGACGGGCCGCCGGACGGGCTCTACCTCGACTATCTCATTCGCTGAGCGCCAGCGCCCGGGCGAAGACGGCCTCGAACATCCGAGCCGTCAATCGCCCGGTATTCTGGTTGTACCGCGAACAATGATAGCTATCGATGACGATCTTGCCGCTGGGCATGCGATGCTCCGCCATATGGGCGAAGCGCGCCTTGGGGAGCTTGCCGCCCAGCGCCTTGACCGTCGACTGATGCGCGATCTGACCCAGGGCGAGGAAGACCTGCGCGTGGGGCAGGGCCTCCACCGCGGCCTTCAGGAAGGCGCGGCAATTGTGGACCTCCTCCGGCAGTGGCCTGTTCTGCGGCGGCAGGCATTTGACCGCGTTGAGGATGATGGCGCCGCGCAATGTCAGGCCGTCGTCGGCGCGCGCTTCATAGACGCCGTTGGCGAGGCCGAACTTGGCGAGGGTGGCAAAGAGCAGATCGCCGGCATGATCCCCGGTGAAGGGCCGGCCCGTGCGGTTGGCGCCCATCCTGCCGGGCGCCAGGCCGACAATCGCGATCCGGCCGAGCGGATCGCCGAAATGCGGGACCGGCGCGTTCCACCAGCCGGGATGTTCCGCCCGGTTCCGTTCGCGCAAAACGGCCAGGCGCGGGCAAAGCGGGCAATCGTGGGGCGCCTCGCCATGCGGGATAGGACTTTGCAGCGTCATGGCGACGGGATAGGCGCTGTGGGATGGCCAAGACAAGCACCCGTCATGTTTACGCCCTAGCCCTGGGATCGAACCGGGCCTTGTCGGCGCGGCTGGATCCGCCCCGCCTGTTGGCCGAGGCGATCCGCCGGATCGCGGAACTGGGCGCGGTTCTCAGCGTCGCTCCCGTCATGCAGACGCCGCCCATCGGGCCGACGCGCCGCGTCTTCGCCAACGGCGCGTTGCTGGTGGAAAGCTCCCTGCCGCCCGAGGAGATGCTTTCCCGCCTGCAGGCGATAGAGCGCGCCTTGGGCCGGCAGCGGTTCAGGCGCTGGGGATCAAGGCGGCTGGACATCGACATCATCCTGTGGTCGGGGGGGCGCTGGAACAGCCGCTCGCTGCGCATTCCGCACCCGGCGTTTCGCGGGCGGGACTTCGTGCTGGCGCCGCTGCATGCGATCGCGCCGGGCTGGCGCGACCCGATGTCGGGACTTTCGATCCGCCATTTGCGCTTCCGCCTGCGAAAAGCGGTTTCTGGAGGTTGACCCGCCGCATCGCCGCCTCTAGTGCGTGCGGACCCCAGGACATGAGGGCCCTTAGCTCAGTCGGTAGAGCAACTGACTTTTAATCAGTAGGTCGCTGGTTCGAATCCAGCAGGGCTCACCACCCCGTCGGCACGGGGCTGCCTTCAATCCCGCTTCATTAGGGTGTATGGGGATTCAGTTCAGGGCGCGGCGAAAATAGTGGATTTCGAGAACTGGCGCGCAGCCTACTCAAAGTAGGTGAGCACCGGAAGCACGGAGATTGAAGCGAGGCACGTGACTCGCTTCAACCATTTGCAGGCCGTCAGGGCTGAATGTCGATACAGCCTAGACCGCCTTGATCACCAGCGCGGCGAAGCACCATATTTCTATCGAAACCAGCAGGCCGAACAAGATGCCGAACATGGCGTCAGGCTTCAAAGCGTCGTCCATCTGCCCTCTCCATTTCTTTCTGCAAGATGAACGACTTAACCATGCATCTGGTTCCCGGAGCGTTTCGACGCATGTATCTGTCCGCATTTTGGAGGGTTCGCCTCGCGGCTCCTCGTTTCATGCTGAGCGCGGCGGCTCTCGATAATCTAGCTCTGCGGCCGGTCGCCGGCGCGACCCCGCGCGCCGCTTTCCCGTTCAGCGGGAATGGGCAGGACCGTTCGGGCGGGGACGCGCACGGCGCCGAAATCCCGCGGCTGGTCGTCGCCATTGATGAGGATGGTGAAGCCAGATCGCCGGAACCGCATGGCCAGGCAGCGGCGATCCGCATCCTTCCATTGCGCGACGGTCATGGGCCGACCCTGCTCGTCCAGCCACTCGATGTCATCTTCCGACAGCCAGCCCGTGTCGCTGAAATCCGGCGCGGACGCCCGCAGGCCGGCGAGTGCGAAGGCATGCGCCTCAATCTCGCGGTCGCGTCCCTGCCAGTCGAGCCAGCCGATCGCATTATCCTGCGCATAGGCATTGTTGTTGCCCATCTGCGTCCGCCCGAACTCATCGCCGGCGGTCAGCATGATCGTGCCGCGGGAGCAGAATAACGTGCCGAGTAGCGCCTTGACGTCGCGCCGCCGCGCCGCCTGAATGGCCGGATCGGCGCTGGCGCCTTCGACGCCGTTGTTCCAACTGAAATTCTCGCCATGACCGTCACGGTTATGCTCGCCATTGGCCTCGTTGCGGCGATGTTCATAGGCGGTCAGGTCCGCCAGCGTGAAGCCGTCATGCGCCGCCAGGAAATTGACGGTCCGCGTCGCCGCAGCGCCATGGAAAATGTCGGACGATCCCGCGAGCCGGGTCGCCAGCGCGCCGATCATGCCGCGATCCCCGCGCCAGAAACGGCGCATGTCATCGCGATAGCGGTCGTTCCATTCCAGCCACCGTTCCCCGAACCGGCCGAGCTGATAGCCGCCGGGGCCGATGTCCCACGGTTCCGCGATCAGGACGCGGTCGGACAGCAGCGGATCGTCGCCCATCGCCCTCAGCAAGGGCGCTTCGCTGTCGAAACCCGTCGGCAGGCGTCCCAGAGCGGGAGCGAGGTCGAAGCGGAAGCCGTCCACGCCCGCCGCGCCGACGAAATGGCGCAGCGAATCCAGGATCAGCCGCTGCGCGACGGGATGGTTGCAGTCGATGCTGTTGCCCGTGCCCGTGTCGTTGATCAGGCGGCCGTCGGCTTCATGCCGGAAATAGCTGCGCGCATCCAGGCCGCGAAGCGACAGGGTCGGCCCCTCCCGGTCGCTTTCCCCGTCATGATTATAGACCATGTCCAGGATCACGCCGATGCCGGCCGCATGCAGCGCGTCCACCGCGCCGCGCAGTTCCGCCATGCCGCCGGGCGCGAGGCGGGGATCGAGCACGAAATAGCTGACCGGATTATAGCCCCAGGCGTTGCGCAGCCCTAGCGGCCCCAGATGCCGTTCGTCGATCCAGGCGTTGATCGGCATCAGTTCGACGGCGGAGACATGCAGGCGGCGCAGATGTTCGATCACGGCGGGATGGCCAAGCGCGGCTATGGTGCCGCGCCGCGCCTCCGGAATGTCGGGATGCAGCATGGTGAAGCCGCGGACCTGCACCTCGTAGACCAGGCCGCCGGGGCGGAAGACCGGCGGTTCCGGAGCCATCATGGGAAAGGGCGGCGTCACCACCCCCTTGGGCATCAAGGCTGCCGTGTCCCCGCCCTCGCCGCGTGGCGCGGCCAGCATCGGATCATAGGCGAACGGCCGGTCGATGGCGGCGGCATAGGGATCGAGCAGCAGCTTGTCCGGGTCGAACCACAGCCCGGCGTCCGGATGATGGGGCCCGTCGGCGCGCAGGCCATAGCGATCGCCCTCCCCCACGCCCGGCGCATCGACGGACCAGATTCCATCAACGCCCCGCGTCATCGGCAGGCGCGTCTCGCGATCCTGGGCGTCGAACAGGCACAGCCAGAGCCGGTCGGCATCGGGCGCATGGACGCGGAAACGGGTTCCGCGTTCGTGCATGTCCGGACCCAGCGGACTCATGCGCCGGTCTGGATCAGGGTGCGGAACAGTTCCGCATAGCGCGCCGCGCTATGGGTCCAGGAAAAGTCGGCGCGCATGCCGGCGCGCTGCATCGCCTGCCATGTCGGCCGATGCGCATGAAGGCGGATGGCGCGCGCGATCGCGCCGTGCAGCGCCAGCGGATCGGACGGGGGGAAGACGATGCCGGTCGCCGCGCCCGCGCCGACGGCAGCTTCATTGGCGTCGATCACCGTGTCCGCCAGCCCGCCGACACGCGCCACAACCGGCACGCATCCATAGCGGAGGCCGTAAAGCTGGGTCAGGCCGCAAGGTTCGAAGCGGGAGGGGATCAATATGGCGTCGCCGCCCGCCTGCATCAGATGCGACAGCGGCTCGTCATAGCCGATCCGCGCCCCAACCCGGCCGCGATGCCGGTCCGCCGCCGCCAGGAACGCGCCCTCCAGCGGATGGTCGCCCGACCCCAGCAGCGCCAGCTTGCCGCCCAGGCCCACCAGATGGTCAATGGCGTCCATCACCATGTCCATGCCCTTCTGCCAGGTGAGGCGGCTGACGATGATGAAGATCGGCGCATCGTCGCGGTCGAGGCCGAACTGCGTTTCGAGGGCGCGGCGGCTGGCGCGGCGCCCGCCCAGCGCGCGCGCCCTGAAGGGCCTGGGGATCAGGGGATCGGCGGCGGGATCCCATATCGCGGTGTCGACGCCGTTCAATATGCCGTGCAGCCTGTCGGCCCGGCCGTTGATCAGGCCGTCCAGCCCCATGCCGTGCATCGGGGAACGGATTTCGTCGGCATAGGTGGGGCTGACGGTGGTGATGGCGTCGGCCGAGACGAGCCCTGCCTTCAGATAGCCGGTGCCGCCATAATATTCGACCCCGTCGACGCCCCAGGCTTCGGGCGGCAGGCCCAGTTGGGGGAAGATGTCCGCGCCGAAACGCCCCTGAAAGGCCAGGTTATGGATCGTCACCACCCTGGGCACGGCATGGGCCGGGCCGAAACGCATATAGGCGGCGGTCATCGCCGCCTGCCAGTCATGCGCATGGACCAGGTCGGGCCGCCAGCCCTTCACCCCTTCGGCCGCCATGTCCGCCCCCACGCGGGACAGAGCGGCAAAGCGTTTCCAATTGTCGGGCCATTCGCCGCCGCCCGCATCGCCATAGGGGCCGCCTTCCCGCGCGAAGAAATCCGGCGCATCCAGCACCAGCAGGTCAAGCTCGCCCAGCTTCGCCCCCAGCACCGCCGCCGGCGCCCCGAACAGCGCGTCATAGCGGCGCAGCGGCTTCGCCTTGCCCAGGCGCGAAAGAACCGCCGGATAGCCCGGCACCAGCGTCCTGACCCCTATGCCTTGCCCCGCCAGCGCGCCGGGCAAGGCGCCCGCCACGTCGGCCAGTCCCCCGGTCTTCACCAGCGGATAGATTTCGGACGCGACCGAAAGAACCCGCATCGCCATTCCCCCGCCCAAGATTCAGTCCGCCAGCCGTTCGATCATATATTGGGTGATCAGCGTCACGCCGCCTTCGGTCCGTCGGAAACGCTGCGCGTCATGTTCCGGATGTTCCCCCACGATCAGGCCGGGCGGGACGATCACGCCCGAATCCAGCACGCATTTATGCAGCCGCGCCCCGCGCCCGATCACGCAGTCGGGCATGATGACGCTCTCCGTCACGGAGGAGAAGCTGTGCGTGCGCACGCCGGTGAACAGCAGGCTGCGGTGGAGCGACGATCCCGACACGATGCACCCGCCCGCGATCAGGGAGGATGTGGCCGAACCGCGCCGCCCCTCCTCATTATGCACGAACTTGGCGGGCGGGGTGACTTCGGAATAGGTCCAGAGCGGCCAGCTCCGGTCGTAGAGGTCGAGCGACGGCACCACGTCGGTCAGGTCGATATTTGCCTGCCAATAGGCGTCGATGGTGCCGACGTCGCGCCAATAGGGCACGGGTTCGCTTTCGGCGCGGACGCAACTGCTGGAAAAGCGGTGGGCGACGGCCTTGCCATGCTTGACGATGTGCGGGATGATGTCGCCGCCGAAATCGCGCTTGCTGTCCGGATCGTCAGCGTCGCGGCGCAGTTCCTCGATCAAAAGGGCCGTGCGGAAGACGTAGATGCCCATGGACGCCAGCGCCATGCCGGGGCTGCCGGGAATGTGCGGCGGCTTCTTCGGCTTTTCGACGAAGGCGGTGACCACGTCCTGCTCGTCCACATGCATGACGCCGAAGCCGCTGGCTTCCTTCACAGGCACCTCCATGCAGCCGATGGTGACGTCCGCGCCGCTGTCGACATGCTGCTGGAGCATCAGTTCATAGTCCATCTTGTACACATGGTCCCCCGCCAGGATGACCATATATTCCGGCGCATAGCTTTCGATGATGTCGATATTCTGGAACACGGCGTCGGCCGTGCCCTCATACCACTGGCTTTCCGACACGCGCTGGCTGGCGGGCAGGATGTCGAAGCTCTCGTTGCGTTCCGTGCGAAAGAAGTTCCAGCCGCGCTGGAGATGCCGGATCAGCGAATGCGCCTTATATTGCGTCGCGACGCCGATGCGCCTGATGCCGCTGTTGAGCGCGTTCGACAGCGCGAAATCGATGATCCGCGCCTTGCCCCCGAAATGCACCGCCGGCTTGGCGCGGCGGTCGGTCAATTCGGCCAGGCGACTGCCCCTGCCCCCGGCCAGTACATAGGCCATGGCGTCGCGGGCGATCGGCTGGTGTCTTGGCTGCATCGCCCTCTTCTCCTTCATGCTCGCGAGCGCTTGGTTTCCGCCCGTCGGTTTCAATAGTCCAGTTCCAGCATCAACGTCGCGAGCGGCGGAATGGTGACATTGGCCCATCCTTCCTCATCGGCGGTGACGATCCCCATATTGCCCGCACCGCTGCCGCCATAGTCGGCGGCGTCGCTGTTGACGATCTCTCGCCAGCGGCCGCCGGAGGGCAGGCGCATGCGGTAGCCGTGGCGCAAGGTCGGCGTGAAATGGCTGATGACGACGATGGGCGACAGGCCGGGCGCGCGCCGGACCCAGGCGAAGACCGAGTCCGCCGCCGCGTCGACCAGCACCCATTCGAAGCCCTCCGGCTCGCAATCGCGGGCATGCAAGGCGGGATGGGAGCGATAGAGGCGGTTGAGGTCGCTCACCAGCAACTGCACGCCCCGGTGCGGCGCATGATCGAGCAGGTGCCAGTCGAGCGCCCGCGCCTCGCTCCATTCGGCCCGCTGGGCGAATTCCTGGCCCATGAACAGCAGCTTCTTGCCCGGATAGCCCCACATCATGGCGTAATAGGCGCGCAGGGTCGCGAATTTCTGCCAGTCGTCGCCGGGCATCTTGTGCAGCAGGGACGCCTTGCCGTGCACCACCTCGTCATGGCTGAGCGCCAGCACGAAATTCTCCGTAAAGGCGTAGAGCAGGCCGAAGGTGATGTCGTCATGATGATGGGCGCGGTGCACCGGATCGCGCGCCAGATAGCGCAGCGTGTCGTGCATGAAGCCCATATTCCACTTGAAACCGAAGCCCAGGCCCCCTTCATGGACGGGGTGGGACACCTTCGGCCAGCTCGTCGACTCCTCGGCAATGGTCATGACGCCGGCATGGGTGCCGTAGAGCGCCTTGTTCATCTGCCGCAGGAAATCGACCGCCTCCACATTTTCCCGCCCGCCCTGGCTGTTGGGAATCCACTCCCCTTCCTTGCGGCTGTAGTCGAGGTAGAGCATGGAGGCGACGGCGTCGACGCGCAGCCCGTCGACATGGTAGCGCTCCGCCCAGAAAAGGGCGTTGTTGACCAGATATTGCGCCACTTCCCGCCGGCCGAAATTGTAGATCGCCGTGTTCCAGTCGGGATGGAAGCCCTTGCGCGGATCGGCATGCTCATAAAGGGCGGTGCCGTCGAAATGGGCCAGCCCATGGGCGTCGGTCGGGAAATGGGCAGGCACCCAGTCGAGGATGACGCCTACCCCCGCCCGGTGCGCGCCGTCGACGAAGCGGGCAAAGCCCTCCGGATCGCCGAAGCGGGCGGTCGGCGCGTAAAGCCCTGTGGTCTGATAGCCCCAGCTTGGATCATAGGGATATTCGCTGATCGGCAGGAATTCGATATGGGTGAAGCCCATGCCGACCACATAGGGGATCAGCCGGTGGGCCAGCGCGTCCCAGCTGAGGAAATTCCCATCCTCGCCGCGCTGCCAGGAGCCGGCATGCACCTCATAGACGGAAATGGCTTCGCGGCGTGGATCGGCCCTTTCCCAATAGGCGCGGTGGCGCTCGTCGCCCCAGTCATGGGCCGGGACCGCCGCCACGATGGAGGCTGTCGCGGGCCGCAATTCGGAACGAAAGGCGAAGGGGTCGGCCTTTAGCGGCAGGACTTTCCCGTCAGGCCCGACGATCTCATATTTATAGGCGCTGCCCACCCCCAATTCGGGCAGGAAGATTTCCCATATTCCCGCATCCTGCCGCCGCCGCATCGGCGCCCGGCGACCATCCCAGCGGTTGAAGTCGCCCACCACCGACACCCGCGTCGCGTTGGGCGCCCATACCGCGAAATGCGTGCCCGCCACCCCTTCATGGGTGATGATGTGCGCGCCCATCTTGTCGAACAGCCGGGCATGCGATCCTTCGGCGAAATAATGGTCGTCCATCGGACCCAGCACCGGGCCGAAGCTGTAGGGATCGATCAGCGCATATTCGCCGCCGTCGGCATAGGTCGCATGATAGCGCAAAGGCTGGCGCTTGCGGATGGACAGCTTGCCGAAGAACAGCCCCGCCGGATCGATCCGGTCCAGCGTCCCGACCGCCTTGCCGTCCAGCCGATGCGCCGTGACGCTGACCGCGTCGGGCAGCAGGACGCAGGCGGTAAAGCCCCCCTTCCCCGCCGGATGGACGCCCAGCGTCGCGAAAGGATCGTCCTCCCGCCCCTCCAGCAGGCGGGCGATCTGTTCCGGGGTCAGGCCCACGCTAGATACGGCCCCGCGTCAAACCGGCACTTTCCAGATGTCCGTCGCATATTCCCTGATCGTGCGGTCCGACGAGAACCAGCCCATGCGCGCGACATTGTGGATCGCCTTGCTCGCCCAGAGCGCCTGGTCATGCCATATCCCGTCCACCCTGCGCTGCGCGGCGGAATAGCTGTCGAAATCGGCCGCGACCATGAACCAGTCATGATCGTAGATGCCCTGCACCAGATCCCTGTAGCGTCCCGGATCGTCGGGGGAAAAGACGCCGCTCGCGATCGCGTCCAGCGCCTGGCCCAGTTCGCGGCTCTGGCCGATCACCTCGCGCGGGTCGTAGCCATGGGCGCGCCGTTCGTTCACCTGCGCGGCGGTGAGGCCGAAGATCACGATATTCTCCTCCCCCACATGGTCGCGCATCTCGACATTGGCGCCGTCCAGCGTGCCGATGGTGAGCGCGCCGTTGACCGCGAACTTCATGTTGCCGGTGCCCGACGCCTCCATGCCCGCGGTCGAAATCTGTTCGGACAGGTCGGCGGCCGGAATCATCATTTCCGCCAGCGACACATTGTAATTGGGCACGAACTGCACCTTCAGCAGGCCCTGAACCGCCGGGTCGTGATTGACCGCCCGCGCCACGTCGCCCGCCAGCTTTATGATCAGCTTGGCGTTATGATAGCTGGGCGCCGCCTTGCCGCCGAACAGCTTGACCCGCGGCACCCAGTCCTTCTCCGGATGCGAGCGTATCTGGTCGTAGAGCGACACCGCCTCGATGATGTTGAGCAACTGCCGCTTATATTCGTGGATGCGCTTGATCTGGATGTCGAACAGGGCGGAAGGATCGATCCGGGCGTTGACCCGCTGGCGCAGCAGATCGGCCAGCGCCACCTTGTTGGCGCGCTTGACGGCCAGGAATTTCTCCTGGAAGGCGCTGTCGTCGGCGAAGCGATCCAGTTCCCGCAGCGCTTCGGGATCGTCCATGAAGCGGTCGCCTATCGCCTCGCGGACCAGTTCGAACAGCCCGTGATTGCACTGCATCAGCCAGCGGCGGAAGGTGACGCCGTTGGTCTTGTTGTTGATCCGCGCCGGGTAGAGGCGGTGGAAATCGGCGAACACCGTTTCCTTCATGAGTTCGGTGTGCAGCGCCGACACGCCGTTGACGCTGTGCGATCCGGCGAAGGCCAGATTGCCCATGCGCACCCGCCGCTCTCCCCCCTCGTCGATCAGGGAGATGGCGCCGATCGCCCGGTCGTCGAACTGGCCCGACCGCCGCGCCTCGCCCAGCAGGCGGCTGTTCACCGCATAGACGATCTGCATGTGCCGGGGCAGCAGCCGTTCGAACAAGGGCACGGGCCAGCTTTCCAGCGCTTCGGGCAGCAGCGTGTGGTTGGTGTAGCTGAACGTCCGGCGGGTGATGTCCCACGCCTCGTCGAAATCGACGCCGTGATTGTCGAGGAGGATGCGCATCAGCTCCGCGACGGCGACCGCCGGATGGGTGTCGTTGAGCTGGATCGCCGCCTTGTCCGGCAGGGTGCGGATGTCCTCGAAATATTGGATATGCCGCCTGACGATGTCCTGCAGCGAAGCGGAGGAGAAGAAATATTCCTGCCGCAGCCGCAATTCCTGCCCCGCGGGCGAACTGTCGGCGGGATAGAGCACCCGCGTCAGCGCCTCCGCCCTGTTGCTTTCGGTCAGCGCGCCCAGATGGTCGCCGGCGTTGAAGCGGTCGAGCAGGATCGGGTCGATCGGCTGCGCCTCCCACAGGCGCAGCGTATTGACCCGCTTGCCCCGCCAGCCCGCGATCGGCGTGTCATAGGGCGTGGCGATGACCCGCTCGGCCGGGCGCCAGCGCATCTGGTGCTGGCTGGCGTCCTCATTCTCCGACGGGTCGACCCGCCCGCCGAAGCCGATCTCATAGCTCGCCTCGCGCCGTTCGAATTCCCAGGGATTGCCGTGGGTCAGCCAGGTTTCGGGCAGTTCCACCTGCCAGCCGTCCGAAATCTCCTGCCGGAACATGCCGTTCACATAGCGTATGCCATATCCATAGGCGGGCACGTCGACCGTCGCCATGCTCTCCATGAAACAGGCCGCCAGCCGGCCCAGGCCGCCATTGCCCAAAGCCGCGTCCGGCTCCAGCGCGGCGATGATGTCGATGTCGACGCCCAGCGAACTCAATGCCGCCTGCATGTCGTCCAGCATTTCCATGTTGGACGCCGCGTCGCGCATCAGCCGGCCGATCAGGAACTCCAGGCTCAGATAATAGACCCGCCGACCCTGCTGCTCATAGGTTTTCTCCGTGGAGGCGATCCAGGCGTCGATCACCCGGTCGCGAATGGCGAGGATCACCGCGTGCAGCCAGTCGTGCGGCTTGGCGGCCGTGGCGTTCTTGCCGATCCGGTAAGTCAGCCGCTCGACGATCTCATGGGCGAGAACCTGTGGATCGACCTGCCGCGGGGCGGGCTTGGGGAGGGTGGTTTGGCCTTTCAGGTTCATAAATGCGCCCCTTTCGCCTTCGAGTCCGGGCGCGATGATGGCACGCCCTCCCGACGCTCGCCAACAGCAAATTTTGCAGCGCAGCAATTAATCGGCCCGGCTTTCGATGATGGCGTTGCGAATACCCTGCCTCAACTCGCGACGAACCGGATGGATGCTGGAGGGAAAATGCTGGGTCATAAAAATGCCGATCAGCCGCTCGGCCGGATCGATGAAGAAGAAGGTCGAGAAGACGCCGCCCCAATAATATTCCCGCGTCCGCAGGTCCGTCGCGAAGCCGAGGCCGAAACCGACGCCCGCATAGTCCGCCTCGCTGAACATGGAGGAGGACAGGCTGGAAAGGTCGGCCCCGCCCGGCAGGTGATTGGCGTGCATCGCCGCGACCGTCTCCGGCTTCAGCAGCCGCGCGCCGTCCAGTTCGCCGCCGCGCAGCAGCATCCGGGCGAAGCGGTGGTAATCGGCGACGGAGGAAATGAGGCCCCCGCCGCCCGAACGCAGCCTGAGCGGCCTGCGCCACCCGCTGCGGGCGCCCCGGTCGTAAAGCGACAGCGTGCCGTCCGGTCCCCATTGCCAGGCGTCCGTCATCCGCTCCACCCGGTCCTCCGGCAGTTCGAAGAAGGTGTCCGGCATGCCCAGCGGATCGAAGATGCGCTCCTGAAAGCAGCGCTCCAGGTCCAGGCCGCCCAGCCGCTCCACCACGACGCCCAGCACGTCGGTGGACACCGAATAATTCCAGCGCTCGCCCGGCGAAAATTCGAGCGGCAACGCGGCGAGGGCGGCGATGAACTCGTCGGAACCGCGCTTCTGCTGGAACTCGTCGAGGCCAAGATCGCGGTAGCGCGCATCGATGGCGGTCTGCCGCTGCAAGCCGTAGGTAAGGCCGGACGTATGGCGCAGCAGGTCGATCATCAGCATCGGCCGCCGCATCCGCCCGCTTCCATCGGCGCCGACGGCAAGGTCGGCGAATTCCGGCAATATCTTCGTCACCGGATCGTCCAGCGCCACCAGCCCCTGCTCCACCAGCATCATGAAGGCGACCGACGTCACCGGCTTGGTCATGGAGGCGATGCGGTAGAGCGCGTCCTCGGCCAGCGGCTCTCCCGTCGCCCGCGCAATGCCGCTGTGGACCGACATGATCGGCTGCTCGTCCCGCGACACCAGCAAGTGCATATGGGGCAGCTTGCCGGGCGCGACATAGCGGTCGTGAAGGATGTCGGCCAACGCCTGCAATTTCCCGGCGTCCATGCCCGCCGCCTGCGCTGCCTCCGCGTCCACCCGCCCTGTAAGCTCCATCGATCCTCCTGCCGGCGCTCATCGACGTTCGCCCTTCCGTCATCCCAAGCCCGGGATGGCGGTCATGGGGCGAACTTCGAATGCAAGGCACTAGAACAGGCAGGCGCGCCCTGCAAATGCCATGCCCCTTCCGCTGCTTGCCCGTTGCAACACTTCCGTCAGGCCATTATGCCAGCCCGCCTGATCCCATTGGACGCAAGTTCTTCATGGCTACCGGCCTTTCCGCCATATTCCTGCACAACCGGCCCGCCCTGCTGCGGTTCCTGCGCGCGCGCGGCGCGGGCGACGAGTCCGAAGACCTGTTGCAGGACATGTGGATGAAGCTGGAGGAGAAGGATCTGGGGCCGGTCGCCGACCCCCTCCCCTATCTCTACCGCATGGCGAACAACCTGATGCTCGACCGCTATCGGTCCGCCACCCGGCGGGAACGGCGCGAACAGGATTGGGCGGAGGGCGCGGGCGGCGTGATGGCCGACCCGTCGGAGGACGTCGCCGTCGACGAACGGCTGATCCTGAACGAGCGGCTGGAGGAGGCGCGCGCCGTGCTGCAATCCCTGGGGCCAAGGGTGGAACTGGTGTTCCGCCGCTTCCGCCTGGAGGGGGTCGGACAAAGGCTGATCGCGGAGGAACTGGGCGTCAGCCTCACCACCGTGGAGAAGGATCTGCAAAAGGCCTATCGCGCCATGATCGCCCTCAAGCGAAAAATGGATACGGAATGAGGATCGCGGCGGCGTCTGGCTCAGATGAGGGGCTGACATGAACAGGGCTGGAGCCATGATGAACGAGGAGGCGCTCGGATGGGTCATCCGCACGCGCGATCCCGAATTTGCCGATTGGGAAGCCTTCACTGCGTGGCTGGAGGCCGATCCCGCGCATGCGCCCGCTTATGATGCGCTGATGGCGGCGGACGGCGATCTGGCGGACATCGTTCCGGCCGAACCTGTCACCATCGCCGTGCCCGCCAACGACGCCGGACCGCGAGGCTGGAGGCCGATGCGCTGGCTGGCGGGGGGCGCGATCGCGGCCGCGCTGGTCGGCTCGGTTTCGGTTGGCCTGATGAACCGGCCGGACATCTATACCGTCGCCACGCGGCCGGGCGAAACCCGCACCATCGCGCTGGACGAAGGCACCCGCGTCGAGATGAACGGCGGCACGACCATGCGCTTCGACCGGCATGACCCGCGTTTCGCGGCGCTCGACAGCGGCGAGGCGGCCTTCACCGTCCGGCATGACGCGAAAAACCCCTTCCGCGTGACCGTGGGCGACGCGCTGTTCGAGGATGCGGGCACCGTCTTCAACATCGTCCGCACCGGCAATGCGACCCGCATCGGCGTGTCGGAGGGCGAGGTCATCTACAATCCGAAGGCGGAAGCCATCGCCCTGCCCGCCGGCCGCGCCCTCATGGACGACGAGAACGGCCTGCGCGTCATGGACATCGCGCCCGACGCCGTCGCGAGCTGGCGTCAGGGCCGCCTTACCTACGCCAATGCCCCGGTGACGCAGATCAGCGCCGACATCGCCCGTTCATTGGGCGTCCGGCTCACCGCCACGCCCGGCGCGGGGGCGATGCGCTTCACCGGCACGATCCGCCTGCACCGCGACCCGGCGCGGTTCTTTGGCCAGGCGGCGCCGCTGATGGGCCTCAGCGCCGTCAGGCAGGGCGACGGCTGGCTGTTGAGGGAGGGGGATGGCCCGCCACGCTGACGTCCTGTTCGTCGCCGCCCTCGCCATGATGGCCGCTTCGCCTGGGCAAGCGGCGGAAAGACAGCAGATCAGCATCGCCCCCGGACGGCTGGGCGAGGCGGCGATAGCGCTCGGCCGCCAGACCGGCGCCAGCATCGGCATGTCGGACCAGTCGCTGGCGGGCATGGCCACTCCCGCCGTGGAGGGACGCATGACGGTGGAAGCCGCGCTCAAGCGGCTGGTCAAGGGCAGCGGCGCCAGCATCCGGCGGATCGACGCGACCACCTGGCGGATCGTCCGGACGCCGGCGGTGGTGCGCGAGCAGCCCCGCGCCCGCATCGCCCAACCCGCTCCGCAAGCCGCGCCCGAACCGGCCGAGATCATCGTCACCGCATCCAAGCGCGACACCCCGCTTCCCCGCTATGCCGGGATGGTCGATGTGGTGGGCGACGACGCCTTCACCGCCGGGGAAGCGGCGGGCGGCACGGCCAGCCTGATCTTCCGCGTGGCGAGCCTCAGTTCCACCCATGCGGGCACGGGCCGCAACAAGCTGTTCATCCGCGCCATCGCGGACTCCGGCGTTGCCGGACCGACCCAGGCGACGACGGGACAATATCTGGGCGACATGCGGCTCAACTATGCCGCGCCGGACCCGGACCTGCGGCTATACGACATGCAGGGCGTGGAGGTGCTGGAAGGGCCGCAAGGCACGCTCTACGGCGCGGGATCGCTGGGCGGCATCGTGCGCATGATCCCCAATGCGCCCAACCTGGTTCGCGCCGGCGGGCAGATCTCCGCCGGGCTCAGCGCGACGCAGCATGGCGATCCGGGCGGCGACCTGGCCGCGACGATCAACCTGCCGGTCGTGACGGAGAAGATCGCGCTGCGCGTCGTCGGCTATGGCGTGCAGGACGGCGGCTATATCGACGATGTGCTGCGCGACAGGCATGACGTCAACCGCATCCGCACCCATGGCGGCCGCGCCGCGCTGCGTTTCGCGCCGGACGAGAACTGGACCATCGACCTCACCGGGGTCTTCCAGCGGATCGAGGGCGACGATGCGCAATATGCCGCCAAGGAGATAGGCGACCTCAAGCGCGCCTCCGCCGTCGCCCAGCCCTATTCGTCCGACTATGCGCTCGCCAACCTGAGGGTAGAGCGGCAGTGGGACGATCTGCGCTTCGTCTCCTCCACCGGCTTCGTGCGCAACATATTGACGGAAAGCTACGACGCGACGCCCTATGAGATGGCCGGGGCGGACGCGCCCGCCGCCCTGTTCCGGCAAAGGAACAAGGTCGACATCTTCTCGACCGAAAACCGCATCGTCCGCGACCTGGACAATGGGCTGGGCTGGATATTGGGCGCATCCTATCTGGAAAGCACGTCGGACATTCAGCGCTCGCTGACTTCCTACGGCACGGACCTGATGCAGCCGCAGGTCATCCCCGGCGTGCCGATGTACGGGCGCGGCATGCCCGCCACATCGACCGGCGTGCACAACCGCATCCGGGAGGCGACGCTCTTTGGCGAGGCGTCGTTCGAACCTGTGCGCGGCCTGATCGCCACGGTGGGCGGCCGGCTGACCAACAGCCGCCTGACCGGCGAGGTGCTGGACCCCATCGCCCTGTTGTCCCTGGCCGCCATCGCGAAGGCGGAGGCGCAGGCGAACCGGAGCGAGACGATCTTCCTCCCCTCCTTCTCCCTGCTGACGGACGCCCTGCCGGGAATGACCGTCTATGCCCGGTTCCAGCAGGGCTTCCGTCCCGGCGGGCTGGCGGTCGACGACCAGCATATCCAGCGGTTCCGCAACGACCGCGCGTCCACGCTGGAACTGGGCTTCCGCAGGGGCGTGCCGGGCGTCGATCCGGTCGCGCTCACCGGCAATCTCGCCTATACCAGGTGGCGGGACATCCAGGCCGACGTCACCGACCGGATCGGCATTCCCACCACCGCCAATATCGGGGACGGGCGCATCTACACGGTGGAGGGGCGCGTCGCCATCCGCCCCGCGCCGCGGCTGACGCTGGACGGCAGCATCATCTACAATGACAGCCGCCTCAGCCGCCCGGCGCAATTCCTGCGCCTGCTGTCCTATGAGGGGCAGTCGCTGAGCCTGCCCAATGTCGCCAATTGGGGCGGCCGCATCGGCTTCGACTATCGCGCGCCGGTGGGCGGGGAGATGCGGTTCCAACTCAGCGGCTCGGCCCGCTATGTCGGCAAGTCGCGGCTGGGCGTCGGGCCGCTGCTGGGCCGGGAACAGGGCGACTATGTGGACACGGCGTTCACCGCCGCGCTGACGCATGGGACGGTGCAATGGTCGCTGTCCCTCGCCAACCTGCTCGACAGCAGCGGCAACCGCTTCTCGCTGGGCACGCCCTTCGACCTCAGCGGGGATTATGTGACGCCGCTGCGTCCGCGCACTGTCCGGCTGGGGCTGGATTTTGCCTTCTGATCCTGCATCGCATTATTTTTAACGGACGGGACAGGCGTTCCCGCGCCGTCTTCGCCGCATGCGCGCTCATCGGAAAGAGGCGCGGCACGCAGAGGAGACATCATGCGCAATCTACTGGCCTGCACGGCCATCGCTCCCGTTCTGGCCGCCCTGTCGGTGGCCGATGCGGCGGCGGAAACCACCATCGGTTCCTCCACCACCACCGCCGTCCGCACCTCGACCGTCGCCAATGGCGCCGCCGATGACGTGACGGTCAGTTCCGCAGGATCGATCACCCTGACCGGCGGCACCGCCATCACCCAGGACAGCAACAACAAGGTCGGCAATGCCGGCACGCTGAAGATTTCGGGAGCGGACGGCGCGACCGGCATCCGCGCCGTCGCGGGCACCAGCGGCACTATCAGCCATAGCGGCACGATCACCCTGGACGAGGATTATACGCCCGCCGATGACGACAAGGACGGCGACCTGGACGGTCCCTTCGCCAAAGGTTCGAACCGCAACGGCATCTGGGTCCAGTCGGGCGCGGCGCATATGGGCAATATCGACAGCAGCGGCACCATCACCATCGAAGGCAATCAGTCCGCCGGCATCCGCATCGACGCGCCGCTGACCGGCAATCTGTCGACCAGCGGCTCCACCAGCTTGGTGGGCGACAATAGCCATGGCGTGCTCGCCAATGCGGTCGCCGGCAATGTCACCATCCGCGGGACGACGGCGGTCACGGGGGCCAACAGCACCGGCCTCGCCCTGCAGGGGGACGTGACCGGAGCGGTGAAGATCCAGGGAACGATCACCAGCACCGGCTATCGCTATATTTCGCGTCCGAGCGACGTTTCCAAGCTGGACGCGGACGATCTGCTTCAGGGCGGATCGGCGGTGACGATCGCCGGCAATGTCACGGGCGGCGTCATCTTCGACATTCCGCCGACGCTCGACAGCAGCAAGCCCGACGTCGACAATGACGGGCTGACCGACGCCAGCGAAGGCTCCGCCAATATCATCGCCTACGGCTCCGCCGCCGCCGTGCGGATCGGTTCGGCCACGGCGGCCACGACCATCGGTCCGGTGGCCGCGGACAGTTCCGGCTATGGCCTGATCGTCAAGGGGACGATCACAGGACAGGGCGTCTATAACGGCGTCAGCGCCAATGGCCTGGCCATTGGCGGGCTGGGCGGCGACGTCACGCTGGCAAAGGGCCTGCTGGTGTCTGGGTCGGTCGGCGCGGCGTCCTATGACAGCAATGCGACGGCCATTCGCCTGGGCAGCGGGGCCACGGCAGACACCATCCAGGTCGGCGGCGCGGTGAGCGCGACCGGATCCAGCGTCGCCGGCATGTCGGCGCGCGCGCTGGTGATCGACGCGGGCGCGACGAGCCGCGCCATCGTCAACAGCGGCGCCATCTCCGCCACGGCGCTCAGCAGCAAGGACGGCGCGGCCGTCGCCATCCTCGATTCCTCCGGCACGGTGTCGTCGCTGTCCAACAGCGGCACCATCTCCGCGACTGGGGGCAAGAGCGGGTCGAACGTCGCCGTCGATCTGAGCGCCAACGGCAGCGGCGTCACCCTGACGCAGTCGCTTGCCTCCGCCACGGCGAGCGCGCCCAGGATCACGGGCGACGTGCGGCTGGGGTCGGGCAACGACGTCGTGACCGTCTCGGCCGGCGGCATCGCGGGCAATGTCGACCTGGGCGGGGGCAGCAACAGCTTGGCGCTCTCCGGCTCCTCCACCTTGGCGGGCAATGTCGCGCTGGGCGGGAACGGCTCCAGCCTGGGCCTGTCGGGAAGCGCGCAGATCAATGGCGACGTGGATTTCGGCGGCGGCGCGTCGACCCTGACCCTTTCCGGCACCGCCGCGCTCAACGGCGCGATCGGCAATGCCGGCAATGTCGCCGTCGCGATGAATGGCGGCACGCTCAACGCCGGCAACAAGGGCGCGGTCGCGCTTGCCTCGCTGGCGGTCGGCGCATCCTCCGTCATCGGCGTGACGGTCGACACGGCCAACGGCACCAACACGCTCTACAATGTCGCGGGCGCCGCAACCTTCGCCAGCGGATCGCAGGTCAAGGCGACCTTGACCAGCGTCGTCGGGTCGGAGGGCGATTATGTCATCGTCCGCGCCGGATCGCTGAGCGGCACGCCCGCCCTCTCCAGCACCACGCTGATCCCCTATATGTTCAAGGGCGGCATCGCCAGCAACGCCGCGACGGGGGAAGTGACGCTGTCGATCGCCGCCAAGACCGTGTCCGAACTCGGCCTGACGGGATCGCAGGCGCGGGCCTATGACGCGATCTTCAACGCGCTGGACAAGGACAGCGCCGTTGCGGGCCGCTATCTTGCCATCACCGACGGCGACGCGCTGAAGGCCAATCTGCAACAGATGCTGCCCGACCATGCCGGCGGCACGTTCGAGGCGGTGACCGCCGGTTCGCGCGCGACCGCCCGCATCCTGGCCGATCCGGGCGGCATCTATCGCACCGACGACGGGCGCCTCGGCTTCTGGCTGCAACAGGTGGCGTTCGGCAGTTCCAAGAGCCTGGGCGACACTGCGTCCTACGACATCACCGGCTGGGGGGCGAGTTTCGGCGCGGAATATCTGACGGGGATCGGCGCGCTGGGCGCATCCTTCGCCTATATCCATGGCAGCGACTCTTCGGGCAGCACCGACAATGCCGTGGATTCCGACCAGTTCGAACTGGCGGCGCACTGGCGGGGCGATTTCGGCCCGTTCCAGGCCTATGCGCGCCTGTCGGCCGCCCATGTCGATTTCCGCGGCAGCCGCCATTTCGAGTCCGGCGACGTCGTGCGCGCGGCCGACGGCGACTGGTCGGGCAAGCTCTACTCCGCGACGGCGGGCGGCTCCTATGAGATGCGCTTCAACCGCTTCACCCTGCGTCCGGCGGCCGGCGTCGATTATTACCGGCTGAAGGAAAACGGCTATGGCGAGACGGGCGGCGGCGCTGCCTTCGACCTGATCGTCGACGGGCGCACCAGCGACGAACTGACCGCCAGCGGCAACGTCACGGTCGGTTACGACTTCGGCAGTCTCGACCGCGAGGACGGCTGGATGCGGTTCGAGCTGGAAGGGGGACGGCGCCAGATCATCGGCGGATCACTGGGCGACACCACCGCCCGCTTCGCCGGTGGGGAGGACTTCACCCTGGTCGCGGACAAGCGCACCAGCGGCTGGACCGGGCGCGCCCGGCTGATCGGCGGCACTGGAAGTTTCCGCGTCGGCGGCGAATTCGGGGCGGAAGAACAGCAAGATCACGTAGCCCTTTCGTTGCGGGCGACGGTAAACTTCATTCTGTGACGTCCTAGGCAGCATGGACAAATTCGAAAATGTCGTGGAATTGGCCGGGCGCGGTCATCAGTTTTCCGTCACCCCGGAATGGGGAATGACGGCAAACCACCCAAATCGCTCAGTCCGTCGAGTCCTGAACTTGTCCACGCTGCCTGCAGCGTTTTCCAAGCAGATGAATCATCTGCTGACTTGGGAAACGCGGCAAAGCAAGAGCCTGGAGCGGCCGATCCGATGCAGTCGGATCGGAATCCGCTCCAGCACTGAATTGGCGGGCCACACCCCACAGACCCTCCCGGCCCGCCGATCCGCCATGACATGAGCCGCCTCCCAACGGCGTCATGGCAGTGAAGGAAGGGGCGCTGCCTTCCCCCGGCAGCGCCCCTTTTTTTAACCGCTTCAAGGTCGGACCGCGAAATCGAAGATCCCCGCGCCGCCCGTGCCGCCGCCCCACATGCCAGGACCGGAGCCGGCGCTGACGGAATAGAGGAAGCCATATTCGCCCGCGCCCAGATCCGCCTTCGGCATGACCTTGAAGACGCCGGGCGCCACCTGCTCATAGTCGAAGGCGATGCGGTCCTTGTCCATGACTCCGGACTTGGCGCCGCCCAGGTTCATGCTGCCGACGCGGGTTTCGCGACGGCCCTTCTTCACGTCGAACTGGATCAGGCTGAATTCATTGGGCGAGGTGATCGCCGCCGCTGGCCCCCCCAGCCAGAGCGACGGCGCACCCGCCTGCGACAGGCTGCGATTGGCCTCGTCAAAGTAGAAATAGAAGGTCGGCCGCGCCTTGCCCGACGCGATCCGGGCGCTGACATTGGGTATGACCGCCTTGATGCTGAGCGAGGCGATGCCCCCCGTGAAGGCATAGCCCAGTATCCCGCCCGTCTTGCTCTGGTTGGAAATGGTGGGATCGATCCGCGCCATGCGGGCAGGCTCCGCGCCTTCGACCAGCATGTAGATGCCGGAAGGATGCGGCACCAGCGGATCGGGCGAGTCCGCCGACATGGCCGCCTTGGCCGAGGTGATGCCCTGCGATCCCGCCTCGATCATCGCGGCGATGACGGGGCCGGAAACGCCGTTCTTCTTGAGCGCGATGAGGTCTTCGGTGGACAGCCTGTACCGGGCGGGCGAAGCCTTGATCTTCGCGATCACAGCTTCATCCCCCAGACCGGCCGATACCAGCGCCACGACGCTGTCATTGTCGAGCGTTTCCGCCCGCGCCGCGACGGTCGCGATGCATGCCGCGAGGCTCAGCCCCACGGCGAAAATCCCCCTTTTCATATCCACCCCCTGAAACCAGGCCGGCATCCCCAATGCCGGCCCCCATGACTTAACTCAAAGCCTTCCTGATCAGTTCGTTGACGACCTGCGGATTGGCCTTGCCCTGCATCGCCTTCATCGTCTGGCCGACGAAGAAGCCGAACAGCGCTTCCTTGCCCGCCTTATATTGTTCGACCTTGTCGCCATTGTCGGCCAGCACCTTGGCCACCGCCGCCTCGATGGCGCCGGTGTCGCTGGTCTGCTTCAGGCCCTTTTCCTCGACGATCTTGGGCGCGCTGTCGCCGGTTTCGAGCATGATCTCGAACACCTGCTTGGCGATGGTGCCGCTGATCGTGCCGTCCGCGATCAGGGCCAGCAGTTCAGCGCCTTCCTCCGGCCCGACCGGGCTGTCCTCCAGGCTCTTGCCCAGACGATTGAGCGCACCGTAAAGCTCCGACAGCAGCCAGTTGGCCGAAGCCTTGGCCACCTCGCCCTCGCTCTTCTTCTGGATGCGCGCGCCCTCGGCCAGCAGCGCCTCGAACCAGCGGGCGGTGTCGGCGTCGGCGGTCAGCGTGGCGGCATTATAGGCGCTAAGCCCCAGATCCTTCTCATAGCGGCGACGCTTGGCGTCGGGCAGTTCGGGCAGCGACTGGCGGCATTCCTCCAGAAATGCGTCGTCCAGTTCCAGCGGCAACAGGTCCGGATCGGGGAAATAGCGATAGTCATGCGCGTCTTCCTTCGACCGCATGGAACGCGTTTCATTCCTGTCCGGATCGTAGAGGCGCGTTTCCTGCACCACCTTGCCACCGGCTTCCAGCACGTCGACCTGCCGGTTGGCTTCATGCTCGACCACCGCCATGACGAAACGAACCGAGTTCACATTCTTCGTCTCGGTACGGGTGCCGAATGGCTCGCCCGGCTTGCGGACCGAGACGTTGACGTCGGCGCGCATCGAACCCTGATCCATATTGCCGTCGCACGACCCCACATAGCGCAGGATCGTCCGCAGCTTCGACAGATAGGCCCCGGCCTCGGCGGGGGAGCGCATGTCGGGCTTCGACACGATCTCCATCAGCGCGACGCCCGAACGGTTCAGGTCGACATAGGAGCGCGTCGGATGCTGGTCGTGCATCAGCTTGCCCGCATCCTGCTCGACGTGGATGCGTTCGATGCCGATCTTCTTGGTCGCGGCGTCGGGATTCTTGTCGTCCAGACTGATCTCGATGGCGCCCTCGCCCACCAGCGGGTGGTAGAGCTGGCTGATCTGGTAGCCCTGCGGCAGGTCGGCGTAGAAATAGTTTTTCCGGTCGAAGCGCGACCATTTGTTGATCTGCGCCTTGATCGCCATGCCGGTGCGCACCGCCTGGCGGATGCATTCGCGATTGGGCACGGGCAGCATGCCGGGCATGGCCGCGTCGACAAGGCTCACCTGCGTGTTCGGCTCCGCCCCGAAAGCCGTGGCGGCGCCGGAAAAGAGCTTCGCCTGGCTCGTCACCTGCGCATGGACTTCCAGGCCGATCACGACCTCCCACTCGCCGGTTGCGCCCTGGATGCGATAGGTTGATTCGGTCATCAGTCGTCCTCTGAAGGCGTGATCAATGACACGCCGGGGAAATAGCTTCTGTAAAAGCGCGGGTCGCGGGTCAGGATGGTGGCTCCCGCCGCCTGCGCATGCCCGCCGATGAAGAAATCGGCGAGGATGGATTTTGCCGCTCCGGCTTGCCGCCGGGCACGATGAACCTCAAACGCCCGCCCGGCCTGGAATGCGCCTTCGTCGGTCAGCGGCTCAATCATGATCAGCATGGAGGCCAAGACGGCCCTGAGATCGGCCAATGCTTCAAACCGTGGCGCGATCTCGCCTACCACCACCGGATTGACGAACAGAGAGGCTCCGAAAGCGGCGCGATTGATGTGGGCGAACGACCAGTCGAACCACTGCGGATCACGATCGAAAACATCTATGAGCACGTTTGAATCAATCAGGATCACGGTTCGTAACTACCCCGTATCTCCCGCATATATTCATCCGTGCTCATGCCGTCCGGATTCGGATATTTTCCGGCGATCGCCATGATGGCTTCACGCACCCGCCGGCTCCGTTCGCTGGCCTCCTCCAGGCTGAAACCCAGAGGGGTGACCACCACCTGGCCTTCGCCATTGACCGTCACCTTATAGGGTTGCCCCGGAACCAGACCAGCGGCGTCACGCATGGCCTTGGGGATCAATATTTGCCCCTTGCTCGTCATGGTTCCGGTTTCGATCTTGCTCGGCGCGTTCATCGTCAATCTCCAGTGTTACCAAGGTAACACTTCGACCTGGATATTACCACCACTTGTCCGGCCGCGCCGCAAAGCCTGCGCGTTCTTCAATCGCAAGGCCCGCGTTCAGCACGGTCTGCTCGTCCAGCGCCTTGCCGATGATCTGGAGACCCAGCGGCAGTCCCTGCGCATCCAGCCCGCCCGGCACCGCCATGGCGGGCAGCCCCGCCAGCGAAGCGGGCACGGTGAAGACATCGTTCAGATACATGGCCAGCGGATCGGCCTGCTTCTCCCCCAAAGCGAAGGAAGCGCTGGGCGCGGTCGGCGTCAGCAGCAGGTCGCACTTCTCGAAAGCCTGCTCGAAATCCCGCGCGATCAACGCCCGGACCTTCTGCGCCTGCGTATAATAGGCGTCGTAGAAACCCGCCGACAGCACATAGGTGCCGATCATGATGCGGCGCTTCACCTCCGGCCCAAAACCCGCGGCGCGGGTCGCGGCATACATGTCCTGCAACCCCGCTCCATCGGGCAGATCGCGCTGCCCGTAACGCACGCCGTCATAGCGGGCGAGGTTCGAGGACGCCTCGGCAGGCGCGATGATATAATAGGTCGGCAGCGCATATTTGGTATGCGGCAGGGACACGTCCACCACCTCGGCGCCCGCATCCTTCAACCATTCGATGCCGCGATCCCACATGGCGGAGATTTCCGCGTTTAGCCCATCGGGTCGATATTCCTTGGGAATGCCGACCTTCTTCCCCTTGAGATCGCTCGACAAATTGGCTTCCCACTGCGGCACTGCCAGGTCGAGCGAGGTCGAATCCTTCGGATCGAAGCCCGCCATCGTCTCAAGCAGGATCGCATTGTCCCGCACCGTGCGCGCCATCGGCCCGGCCTGATCGAGCGAAGACGCAAAAGCCACGATCCCCCAGCGCGAACAACGCCCATAGGTCGGCTTGATCCCCGAAATGCCGGTGAAGGCGGCAGGCTGGCGGATCGACCCGCCCGTGTCGGTCCCGGTCGCCGCCGGGCAGAGCCGCGCCGAAATCGCCGCCGAAGACCCGCCCGAAGACCCCCCCGGCGCCAGCGCGGCATTGTCGCCGCCGCCACGCCGCCAGGGCGAGATCACATTGCCGAAATAGCTGGTCTCGTTCGAAGAGCCCATGGCGAACTGGTCGAGGTTCAGCTTGCCCAGCATGCCCGCGCCCGCATCCCACAGCTTCCTCGAAACCGTGGACTCATAGGTCGGCGTGAACCCCTCCAGCATGTGGGAGGCGGCGGTCGTCTGCACGCCCTCGGTGCAGAACAGATCCTTCATGCCGATCGGCACGCCCGAAAGCGGCTTCAGCGCCTCCCCCGCGGCCTTCGCCCTATCGGCGGCGTCGGCCGCTTCCAGCGCCTTTTCCGGCGTCTCGACGATGAAGGCATTGAGCGCCTTGGCGGCGGCGACATTGGCGTTGAACGCCTCCGCCACTTCCCGCGCCGAAAAATCGCCCGCGCGGAAACCGTCGCGGATTTCCGCGACCGTCAGATCAGTAAGCTCGGTCATTCGATCACCTTCGGCACCGCGAAAAAGCCATGCTCGGCCTGCGGCGCATTGGCCAGCACCCGGTCGCGGACATTGCCGTCGGTGACGACATCGTCGCGCAGGCGCAGCTTGTTGGGGATGACGGCGGTCATCGGCTCCACGCCGGTCACGTCCACCTCCCCCAATTGCTCCACCCAGCCCAGGATGTTGTTGAGTTCGGGCACCATGGCTTCGGCTTCGGCGTCGGTCACCGAAATGCGCGAAAGGCTGGCGATCTTTTTCACGGTCTGAAGGTCTATCGACATGGCCCCGCCGCTACCATCGGCACCTCCATGCTTCAAGTCCTTGCGCGCATGACGCGCTTGCGCCAGACAGGGATATATCAGCATCGCAGCCAGATGGAGAGCGCCAGTTGGCCCGCAAGTTCCTCTATGTCGTAACCGGCCTGATCGTGCTGGTGATCGCGGCATTGCTGGCCTATCGCCTCTGGGGCATGCAGTTGATCCGGGCGGTGATGGTCCCGCGGGAGGCGTTCGCGCAGATTCCGCCCCTGCCCGCCAACGCCTATGACGATCCGAAGATGTGGATCGCCCGGCCCGACATTGTGAAGGACAATCCGGCGCTCTGGACGCCGGAGGGCGTGAAGGACGTCCCGGCCCCGGCAAAGGCGCCGGAAAAGGCAGCAATCTTCTTCATCCACCCGACATCCTACATCACCACGCTGGGCGACGCCCATTGGAACATGCGGCTGGACGATCAGGAAGCGCTCGCCACCGCCAGGCGCTTCGTGCAGAGCCAGGCGAGCGCCTTCAACGCGGCCGGTTCCATCTGGGCGCCGCGCTATCGCCAGGCCAATTACGGGGCGTTCCTGACCGACAAGCCCGCCGCAGAACAATCCCTCGCCGCCGCCTATCGCGACGTCGCGCAGGCCTTCGCCGCTTTCCTCAAGGCCAATCCGCAAGGCCCCTTGATCCTCGCCGCGCACAGCCAGGGAACGCGCCACCTGCTCCAGTTGCTGCGCGAACGGGCGGCGGACAAATCCCTTACCGACCGCGTCGCCGCCGTTTACGCCGTGGGCTGGCCCATCTCCGTCGAGGCCGACCTGCCTGCCCTCGGCCTCCCCGCCTGCGCCAGGCGCGATCAGGCGCATTGCATCGTAAGCTGGCAGAGCTATGCCGAACCGGCCGATCCTTCCGCCGTCATCGAAAGTTTCGAGCGCAAGCCCAGCTTCACCGGCAGGCCGCACAAGGGCACGCACATGCTCTGCACCAACCCCATCACCGGCGCGTTCAACGGCTCGGCACCGGCCAGCGCCAATCGCGGCACGCTGGACGCCCGCGACGCGGACAAGCCGACCCGGATCGTCCCCGGCATCGTCCCCGCCCGCTGCGACACCAGCGGCGTGCTGATGATCGGGGAGCCGGTGGACATGGGGCCGTTCACCCTGCCGGGGAATAATTACCACGTCTATGACTATGCGCTGTTCTGGGCCGATGTGCGCGAAGACGCCAGGCAGCGGCTGGCCGCGTTCCTGAAGAAATAAGCATGTCCATCCTCACCGCCGACCGCGCGGCCTTCCGCGAAGCCCTGCCCCATGGCGGCCGCCTGATCGGGCTGGACGTCGGCACCAAGACCATCGGCATTGCGCTGTGCGACGCGGGCTGGTCCATCGCCAGCCCGGCCCACACGGTTTCACGCGGCAAGTTCAGCAAGGACAAGATCGCCCTTGCCGCCTTCATGGAGCAGCAGCAGGTGAAGGGCGTGGTGATCGGCCTGCCGCTCAACCTGGACGGCAGCGAAAGCCCCCGCAGCCAGGCGAGCCGCGCCTTCGGACGGAACATCGCGGACCTGGGCCTGCCGATCCTGTTCTGGGACGAACGCTGGTCGACCCAGGCGGTGACGCGCACCCTGCTGGAAGCCGACGCCAGCCGCGCGCGAAGGGGCGAACTGGTGGACAAGCTGGCGGCCAGCTACATATTGCAAGGCGCAATAGATGGACTGATGGCGGGGTTCTAACCCCCACCCCGTTCGCTTCGAGCAAAGTCGAGAATTAAGTGATTTTGGGTGGGGATCGGACATCCCCCCTCCCGCAGGCGGGAGGGGGTTAGGGGGTGGGCTAGCGCGACATAAGCGGCTATTTCCATCGGCTAAGCCGGAAGCTCCCCCGGATCAAGTCCGGGGTCGCGCCCACCCCTAGCCCCTCCCGCTTGCGGGAGGGGAATGTCTTGGATTAGCCATTTCCCGGCATCCAAATTGTCCGCGCCGCCCACCCCCAAAACAAGCCCAGCCGCCCTAAACCCCATCCCGTCCATAGACATCCGGCAAAAACCGCACCCCATCCCCCAAAGGCACCGCCGTCAGATAGGTCAGATAGACCGGCACGGGCTGGGGCAGCGGCACATGCTGTTCCGGCTTGTCGCTGGCGGGCTTCAACGGCTTGCCGAAGAACCAGCGTCCCAGCCGCTGCGCATCCTCCAGCCGCACGCAGCCATTGCTGAACTGCCGCGCCGGTTTCGCCAGCAGGTCGCGGGATGGCGTGTCGTGCAGGTAGATGCCAAGGTCGTTGGGGAACATGAACTTGACCTTCCCCATGGCGTTGTCGCCGCCGGGAAGCTGCCGCACGCGCAATTCCGTGCGCCCGTCGGCCACCGCCCGCCAGTCGACCGCCGCCGGATCGAGCTTCCGCGCATTGGCGCTCCAGTCGGACAGCGCCTCGTAGCGCAGCTTCGTCAGCGAAGCGCCGTTCAGCATCCGGGGTGCCAGCTTCCGTTCGACCAGATCGGACGGCACGTTCCAATAGGGATTGAGCGTCGCATAGCGCACCATGCCCGCCATCATCGGCGTCTGGCTTTCCTTCGCCCCGACCACGACCTTCATCGTGCCGTCCTGCGCGCCCTTGCTGAAATACCAGAGGCGGGCGGAGGCCGCATCCACCACCACATGCCGCACCTGCGGGCCGGGCAACAGCCGCGCGCGTTCCAAGTTGAGCGCGATCAGCCGGTCATAATGGTCGTCGCCCCGGTTGAGGGCGGCGATGGTCGCCGCGCCCGCGACGCCATCGGGCTTGAGGCCGTGGTCGGCCTGAAACGCCTTCACCCTGGCGACCAGCGCCTTGTCATAGGCGGCCCCGCTCGCCAGCCCCAGGCGGCGGCGAAGCGCCACGGCACCCGCCTTCATGCCGGGGCGCAACTTGACATCGGCCGGCACCGGCACTTGCGGCAGGCCGCCCCAGCGCTGGGCGAAGTCCGTCCGCGCCTCGCGCAGCTTCACGTAGATGGGGCTCATCCAGCCGATCGACCGCACATAATCGACAAAGGACGGCGCCACCGCGGCGGCGCGCAGAATTTCCTTCGGTTCCTCGTCCTTCGGCTCCACCTCCGGATCGAGATAGCGCACCTTCACCTTGCGCGATGGCTTGCGCATGTCGCCCGCCAGCGCGGCGAAGGCCCTGGACAGGGCGATGTCAGCCCGCGCCAGGAGCCGGGGATCGCCGCTGGCATCGGCGTCCTTCGCCAGGGCCTTGAGCTCGCGGGCGCCATAGTCCTTCGGTTTCAAGCCGTCCGCATCGGCTCCCTCGATCAGCGCGATCAGGGCGTCGGCCTGCGGACCGACCCGGCCCCGTTCGATCCAGAGCGGCCAATAGCCGCGAGGGGCGTAGAAATCCCTCAGCTTGCCACCCGCGGACGAACGGATTTCCGCCGCCACGCTGGTGCGCTGGACGTCCGCGGCAGGGGCCGGTTGCGCCGCGGCCTGGGCAGGCCATGCCGCCAGCGCAAGCGCCGGAAGCAGGATGCCATGGAGCAAAGGGGCGCGGCGACGGCGCCGCGCCCGCAAATATGCGTTTGTCAGCCGCGTTCTCCGCGACGCGAGGGCGGCGGAGGCGGCGGGGGCGGCGGACAGGGCGGACCCTGGATTTCATGATACATGCCGTCGGGCGAATAATAGCCGTCGACGATGCCGTCGCCATTGCGATCCGCCGCGACGGTGCCGCTGATCGCGCCCGGACCGACCGGCGGCGCAGGCGCGACAGGCTCGTTGCCGGTCGACGCGCAGGCACTAAGCGCAAGCGCCGTGCCGCCGAGAAGCGCCAATAAGCTGATTTTCATACCCTCTCCCTTGGCGCTTCGAGGACCGTGCGCCGACTAGACTGCGGAAGCTGCGCAAGGCAGCGCGGATGTAACGACCAGCCGAGTGGTTGGATTCCATTACCGCTGCGGAATGACGACGATCCGTGCCTGAGCAACGATTAACCGTTACGCGATGATTTGGGTAGGGAGCGGACGCTCGCCTATTCGTCACCCCGGACTTGACCCGGGGCCCCGCTGCCTTGGGCGGGGCACGGACTCAGAAAGAAAGCGGGATCCCGGATCAAGTCCGGGGTGACGGTAAATGATGTCCGCAACTGGCCATTTCCGGACATCAATTCCTCCCTACGCGCAGCGTGGGGAGGGGGACCGCCGCCGAAGGCGGTGGTGGAGGGGAGAGTCCGCAGGGCGCCGGAGGTCGTGCCCCATTCCCCTCCACCAGCCTTCGGCTGGTCCCCCTCCCCATCTCTCGATGGGGAGGAATAGGATAGGTCGGCTAACCACCCTTCTCCGTCATTCCCGCGAAAGTGGGAATCTATCTCTCGACGTCACATCAAGCGCAGCGCTGGGGAGATGGATTCCCGCTTTCGCGGGAATGACGGGGGGAGGTCGAAGGTCTCTTTAGCCGCCCCGGTGATAGTCATATTCGAAGGGGCGGCCTTCCTGTTTGGTGAGGATCGCGCCGATGATCGCGCCGCCTGCCCGCCGCAGCCGGTCGACCGCCACACGCAGGCCGCCATGGTGGTTGCGGCCCCATTCGACCACCAGCAGCGTCACCTGCGCCTTGCTCGCCAGCAGGCAGGCGTCGGACAGGCCCAGGACAGGCGGCGCGTCGATCAGCACCGTGTCGTAGCGTTCGCGCACGGTCGCCAGCAGGGAGTCCATCGCGGGCGTAACCAGCAGTTCGGCCGGGCTGGGCGGGATTGCGCCGCAGGGGAGCAGGGACACGCCCGGCACGCCGCTGTCGACGATGACTTCATCCATCTTCGCCTGGCCCGTCATCAGTTCGCTGATGCCGCGGGTGGGCGCAATGCCGAACAGGCTGTGCTGCTTGGGCCGCCGCATGTCGGCGTCGATTACCAGCACCCGCTTGTCGAGCTTCGCCAGCGCCTTCGCCAGCGCATATAGGGTCGAGGACTTCCCCTCCCCCTCCTGAGCGCTGGTGACGAGGATGGAGCGCGGCAGGCCAGCCGCCGAACCCAGCAGCAGCGCGGAGGCCATGGGCGCGAAAATCTCCGCCGCCGGTTTCTCGCCCGCCGGGACAGCGCCGAGGAGGGGCAGGTTGATCCGTTCGGCCAGCGTGTCGGCTGACGTCACGGCGTCATCAAAGATATGCCGTCCGGCGACCGCCATCAGGCCGAGGATCAGCCCACCCAATGAAGCGAACAGCATGGTGACGCCGATATTGGGCGAGGATGGGCGCGAGGGCACCGCCGCCCGGTCCAGCGGCTGGATGCGGCCCGCCTGGAAGCCCGCCTGGGAGGCCATGTCGCGATAGCGCTGGAGCAGGCTGTCGTGCAGCAGGCGGTAGGTGTCGACCTGCCGCTCCAGGATGCTCATCTGCACGCCGCGTCCGCGTTCGGCCTGGGCCTGCCGCTCGACCTTGGCGATTTCGGACTGGATCTGCTTTTCGCCATGGACGGCGACGTCGAACTGTTCCTTGAACGAGGCGCGGATGGTGTTCGCCATCCCCTCCGCCTGATCGTCCAGCGCGGCCAGCCGGGCGCGGGCTTCGCGCATTTCGGGGTGGGCGTCCTTGCGGAACTGGCGTTCCTGCACGACCTGCGCCCGCGCCTGCGCCCTTTCCGTCATGATCTGCTGCATCGCGCCGTTGTTCAGCACTTCGGGCAGGGTTTCGACGCTGGACAGGCGGGCGCTTTCCCAGCGCTTCTGCGCGGCGATGCGGTCGGCTGTCGCCTGGGCGCGGAAGGCGTTGAGCTGCGCCAGCCGGGTCGCGGTGGTGCCTTCGGGCGGGGGGCTGTCGCCATCGTTCGATTCCGGCGGGGCCATGACCCCGGCGTTGGCGGCATAGACCGCCAGATCGCGCTCCGCCCGTTCCAGATCCTTGCGCGCTCCGTCCAGTTCCCCCAGCAGGAAGCGGCGGGCCTGCACGCCGGATTCGAAGCCGCGTTTCAGGTCGGCGCGGATCAGGCTGTCGGCATAGCTGTTGGCGACGCGGGCCGACAGCACGGCGTTGGCGCTGGTGAAGCCGATGCGGATGACGCGGGACTTGCCCGGCAGTTCGACATGCAGATTGTCGCGCAGCAGGTTCACGACCATTTCGGTTTCCACCTGCCGCTGGCTGAGCGAGCCTGCGCCCCGCTCCGGGCGGCGGACGTCCATGCCGTCGAAGAAGGTGCGGCTGCCGACCAGCGCCAGTTCGCGGGCGACATCCTCCGCCAGGGCGCGGCTGCGCAGCACCTCCAGTTCGGTCTGCATCAGCGCTTCATTGTCGGACGGGGTCGCTTGCCGTTGCGCGGCGGCGGCGCCTGCGGCTCCGGCGGGGACATCCTCCACCTCGACCGAGGCGGTCGCCCGGTAATCGGGGGTGGAGAGCAGGATGAAGACCACGCCCGCCAGCACGCAGAGCGCCATGGTGACGAACAGGATGATGCGATGCCGCCGCACCGCCGTCCATGCGCCGTTGGCGGCGGCGGCGAAGCGCGCGGGGCGGCCCTCCATCGCGGCGTCGATCAGCAGGCCCGGTCCCGCCATCAGAGCCCCCCGTCCAGCGCGACGAAGCCCGCGCCGACCGCCGGCAGGGCGAGCAGCGCGCCGCCCAGCACCGCCTTGGCGCGGGAGAGGCCGACGATGATCGTGTCGCCGGGCAGGATTTCGGGATCGGGTGCTTCGCCCTTGCGGATAGCGCCGAGGTCGAACATCGCCGCCTTGCGCTGTCCGTCGGACTGGCGGACCACGACGACGCGGCTGAGGCTGGCGAGGCGGGTCGGCCCCTTGGCGAGGGCGACCGCCTGTTGCAGGCCGAGGCGGCCGTCGAGCGGGAACAGGCCCGGTTCGCGGACTTCGCCGTCGATGGTGATACGGCGGCCCACCGCCTTCTTGACGAAGACCGTCACCTGCGGGGAGACGAGGTAGCGGTCGCCCAGCCGGCCGGCGATGACGTCGGAAGCCTCGCTGGCGGACAGGCCCGCGATGGAGACGTCGCCGATCAGCGGCATGCGCACCATGCCCGCCGCCGTCACCTGCGCGTCTTCCAGCGACAGGCCCGGTTCGTGATAGACCTGGATACGCAATATATCGTCGGGGGAGATGCGGTAATCGACGCCGACGGCCGGGGCTGGCGGGATGGCGGCATAGGCGGCCTCCCCCTTCGGCGCGTCCTCCACGGTGGAGCAGGCGCCGAGCAGCGCGCAGGCCATGATCGTGGCCAGCATCCGGTTCCTGCTGTCGGTCGGCCGGTTCATGCCGTGAGAAATCCCCGCAAATTCATCGGGCACGCATGAAGCCTGCCGTTGCGGGTGGGGTTAACGGCGCGGCGGGGACATGGCAACCATGGCCGCGTTCGCGCCGCCGATCAGATGGCGATCCGGGCCTGATCCGGGGCAGTCTGACCGGCACTTGGTCGCCGGGGCTGATCCGGCCAGACGCCGCGCGTGTCGTAGACCGCCTTGTCGGCGCGTTCGTCCACCGGGACCGATTTGAACATGTCATGATCGACAAGAATGACGAAAACGCCGCATTGTTCCAGAGCCGTATCGAGATCGATCAGTTCGGCGCCGGTTCCGGCGAACTCCATCGGCAGGTCATGGGCATAGGGTTCGACCAGCTTGATGCGGCGGCCGTAGCGTTTGGCGAGGCGGGCGGCGACCTTCACGGCGGGGCTTTCGCGGAAATCGTCGATATTGGGTTTGAAGGCGAGGCCGAGGCAGGCGATGTCCTCGCCGGGGAACTCGTCGATCAGGTCGGAGGCCTTGGCGACGACATAGTCGGTCTTGCCGTCATTGACTTCGCGGGCGGTGCGGATGAGGCGGCTGTTTTCCGGGTCGCCATGGACGATGAACCAGGGGTCGACCGCGATGCAGTGGCCGCCGACGCCGGGGCCGGGCTGGAGGATGTTGACGCGGGGGTGGCGGTTGGCGAGGCGGATGACTTCCCACACGTCGATGTCCATGCGTTCGGCAATGACGGACAGTTCGTTGGCGAAGGCGATGTTGACGTCGCGGAAGCTGTTTTCGACCAGCTTCACCATTTCGGCGGCGCGGGCCGACGTGGTGATGCAGGCGCCCCGCACGAACTGGCGGTAGAAGCCCAGCGCCTTGCGGGCGCAGCGGGGGGTGATGCCGCCGATACAACGGTCATTGTCGATCAGTTCGACCAGGATGCGGCCGGGAAGGACGCGCTCCGGGCAATAGGCGATGGCTATGTCGCCCGCCACGCCGGGTTCGGGCATTTTGAGGTCGGGGCGGATCTGAGCGAAGAGGTCGCGCATGGCTTCGGTGGTGCCGACCGGGGAGGTGGATTCCAGGATCACCGTGTCGCCCGATTTCAGGACTTGCGCGACGGTGCGGGCGGCTTTCAGGACATGGCTGATGTCGGGAGCGCGGTCTTCGGCGACCGGCGTGGGGACGGCGATGATGAAGACGTCGCTGGGCTCGACCTCCAGGCTGGCGCGGAGGTTGCCGCGGGAAACCACGCCTTGCACCAGGCCGTCGAGGTCGACTTCCTCGATATGGACGCGGCCGCTATTGACCGTCTCCACGACATGGGTGCTGACGTCGACGCCGACCACCTGCGCGCCGCCGCGAGCGATCAGGGCGGCGGTCGGCAGGCCGATATAGCCCAGGCCAATGACGGATACCTTCTGCTGGAGCTTTTCGAGGGGCATGGGGGAGTCCTGGGAAGCCGATGATTGGCCTCGCTTTGTAACGGGAAATGCTGAAGATTTCGGTAATATTGGTGACAATAACAGCGTGTTGCGAAGGCAGGAACCCAGGTCAGACGGCGGGACTGGGTTCCTGCCTTCGCAGGAACACGGTGCGTTGATTAGGCAGCTTCTTCCAAGCCATCAGACTGCGCGCTGGCGGCGATGATGGTCGCGATCCGTTCTGCCGCGTGGCCGTCGCCGAAGGGGTTGTGGGCGCGGGACATGGCGGCGTAGGCGGCTTCGTCATCCAGCAGGGCGAAGACCGACTGGACGATCTTCGTTCGGTCGGTGCCGACCAGTTTCGCCGTGCCGGCCGTCACCCCTTCCGGGCGTTCGGTGGTTTCGCGCATCACCAGCACCGGCTTGCCGAGCGAGGGCGCTTCCTCCTGCACGCCGCCGCTGTCGGTCAGGACGAGATGGCAGAGGTCCAGCAGGCGGACGAAATGGGGATAATCCAGCGGCTCGATCATGGCGACATTGGGCAGGCCGCCCAGCACCGCGTCCATGACCGGGCGGACATGGGGGTTGGGGTGGACGGGGAAGATCACCGCCACGTCCGGGCGCTCCGCTATGTCAGCGATGGAGCGGGCGATTGCCTCCATGCCGCCGCCGAAATTCTCCCGCCGGTGGCTGGTGACGGCGACGATGCGCTTGCCCGCGAAACGCCCGGCCAGATCGTCGAGGCCTGACGCGAGGCCGGGTTCGGCCAGCACCCGCTTACGGGTGGCGAGCAGCGCGTCGATCACCGTGTTGCCGGTGACGTGGATGGTCGCCGGGTCGCGATTTTCCGCCAGCAGCGCATCGGCGGCGGCCTGCGTCGGGGCGAAGTTCATGTCGGCGATGCAGGCGACGACGCGGCGGTTCACCTCCTCCGGCCAGGGGTGGTGGATGTCGCCGCTGCGCAGGCCCGCCTCGACATGGGCGACCGGAATCTTGCGGTAATAGGCGGCCAGGCTGGCGACCATGGTGGTGAGGGTGTCGCCATGGACGACCACGCGGTCCGGCTTTTCCGCGTCGAAGGCCTTGCCCAGTTCCACGATCAGCTTCGCCGTCAGGCCATCCAGCGTCTGGTTCGGCGTCATCACGTCCAGGTCGATGTCGGGCGCGATCCCGGCAATCTCCAGCACCTGATCCAGCAGGCCGCGATGCTGCGCGGTCACGATCAGGCGGGTTTCCACATCATCCCGCGCCCGCAGCGCATGGATCACCGGAAACAGCTTGATCGCCTCGGGGCGCGTCCCGAACACCAGCGCAACCTTCATTCGTCATCCTTTGCAAGCCGTCTTTCGGGTAAGTCTCTGGCAGAAAATGGTAACCATCCCCTGAACATGGGTAATCCCGACGCCCGCTTTCGCATTGGCCGACAGCTATGCTAGAGGCCAGCGGGACCATCTTTCCCAATCGAGGGCTCAGTAATTTATGAAGATCACGATGATCGGCACGGGCTATGTCGGGCTGGTGTCAGGCGCCTGCTTCGCCGATTTCGGCCATGACGTGGTGTGCGTGGACAAGGATGCGGGGAAGATCGCCGCCATCGAATCCGGGCGCATGCCGATTTTCGAACCCGGCCTCGACCATCTGGTGGGCAGCAATGCGGCGGCCGGGCGGCTGACCTTCACCACCGATCTGGCGGCGGGCGTGAAGGGCGCGGACGCGATCTTCATTGCCGTCGGCACGCCGTCGCGGCGCGGCGACGGTCATGCGGATTTGAGCTATGTCTATGCGGCGGCGAAGGAAATCGCGGAAGCGCTGGATGGGCCGACCGTCATCGTCACCAAGTCCACCGTTCCGGTCGGCACCGGGGACGAGGTCGAGCGGATCGTGCGGGAAGCGCGGCCTGACCTGGACATACAGGTGGTGTCCAACCCCGAATTCCTGCGCGAGGGCGCGGCCATCGGCGATTTCAAGCGGCCCGACCGCGTCGTCGTCGGCACGACGGGCAATGAGCGAGCCATCGACGTGATGGCGCAGGTCTATCGTCCGCTGAACCTCAACCAGGCGCCGGTCATGTTCACCGGGCGGCGGACGGCGGAGTTGATCAAATATGCCGCCAACGCCTTTCTGGCGACCAAGATCACCTTCATCAACGAGATGGCGGACCTGTGCGAGGCGGTCGGTGCGGAGGTGCAGGACGTGTCGCGGGGAATCGGCCTCGACAACCGGATCGGGTCGAAATTCCTGCATGCCGGGCCGGGCTATGGCGGTTCCTGCTTCCCGAAGGATACGCTGGCGCTGGTGAAGACCGGGCAGGATTATGACACGCCGATCCGCATCGTGGAGACGGTGGTGCAGGTGAACGACCTGCGCAAGCGGGCCATGGGGCGCAAGATCGTGAAGGCGCTGGGCGGCGAGGCGCGGGGCAAGACGGTCGCGCTGCTGGGACTGACCTTCAAGCCCAATACCGACGACATGCGCGACGCGCCCAGTCTGGCCATCGTGCAGGCGCTGGAGGATGCGGGGGCGCGGATCGTCGCCTATGATCCGGAGGGCATGGCGGTCGCCGCGCCGCTGATGCCGGGGGTCAGCATGGCGAAGGACGCCTATGAGGCGGCGGCCGGAGCCGATGCGCTGGTGCTGGTGACGGAATGGGATGCGTTCCGGGCGCTGGACCTGAAACGGCTGGCGGCTTCGATGAACGGGGCGGTGCTGGTCGACCTGCGCAACATCTATCCGCGTAGGGAGGCGGAAGCGGCTGGCTTTGCGCTGACGCGGGTCGGAGGCAAGGGCATTTCGGCCTGATGCGGTTGAAACCGGAGGGCGGGCGCGACGAGCGCGCCCTGCCCCGGCTGAGTCATTGGGTGATGGCGGCGCTTGCCCTGTGCGCGATCATGCTGGTGGTGCCGGTGATTGCGGGGTTGACCTGATAGAACGACGTGCTCCTGCGAAGGCAGGAGCCTAGCTCGATGTCGGATTGATTAGGGAAGGCCTGAACTGGGCTCCTGCCTTCGCAGGAGCACGTTATCTTATGCTCATCCCTATGCTCACTTTGGTCAGGCCTTCAGCTTCCACCCTCGCTTGAGCAGCGCGTAGCACAGCACGCCCAGCGCGACGTTCAGGCCCAGCAGCACAAGGCTGCCCACCACCACATCGCCGTCCGCCGCCGCGACGAAGCCGTAGCGGAAGCCGGAAATGGCGTAGAAGAAGGGGTTGGCATGGCTGATCGCGCGGAAGACGGGGGCGAGGCGGTCGATGGAATAGAAGGTGCCCGACAGCAGCGTCATCGGCCCGATCACGAAATTGGTGATGGCGGCGGCATGGTCGAACTTTTCCGCCCAGATGGAGGTCAGCACGCCGATGAAGGCGGTCAGCCCCGCGCCCATCAGCCCGAACCACAGGATCGCCCAGGGATGCGCCGGGGTCACATGCACGCCCGGCCACAGCGCCATCGCCGCCCACAGCGCCAGCCCCACGCAAAAGGCCCGCGTCACCGCCGCGCCCACCAACGCCAGCAGCAATTCGCCGACCGACAGCGGCGGCATCAGATAATCGATCAGCGTGCCCTGCATCTTGCCCGCCAGCAGGGAGAAGCTGCTGTTGGCGAAGGCGTTGTTCATCATGCCCATGATCATCAGGCCCGGCGCGATGAAGTCGGCGAAGGGCACGCCCAGCACATGGCGATTGGCCCCGCCCAGCGCCAGGGTGAAGATGACCAGGAACATCAGCGTCGTCACGGCGGGCGCCCAGATGGTCTGGAGCTGCACCTTCATGAAGCGCCGGATTTCCTTCCGGTAGAGCGCGCGCGTTCCCGCCCAGTTGATGTTGCGGATGACCATTTCGCCCGGCTCGTGGAAAGGCGGCCGGTGCGACGGGGAGACAGCAATTTTGGACTGGTCGTTCATGGTCGGATCGACTATCGGCTGAGGGGTTGTGCCGCAAGGGCGTTATGCACGGGAAATTGAACCCCGGGCCGGCGCGCCCCATATAGGGCGCGAATTTTGAGATTTTGAGGAGTCATTCATTGTCCTGGACCGACGAGCGCATCGACCAGCTCAAGGCAATGTGGGAACGGGGCCTGACCGCCAGCCAGATCGCCGACGAACTGGGCGGGGTCAGCCGCAACGCCGTGATCGGCAAGGCCCACCGCCTGGGCCTGCAATCGCGCCCATCCCCGGTGAAAGCCAACGAGGTGCCGAAGAAGGCGGCGCCGCCCGCGCGCAAGCCCGCGCCCGAAGCCGAAGCGCCCAAGCCCGCCGCGCCGGTGCAGCATGCCGCGCCCGCCCCGGTTCGGCCTGCCGCGCCTGCCCCTGTGTCGGCCGCTCCGGCGGCGGAAGCGCCCGCCGCGCCGCAGCCGCGCATCATCTCCGTGGGACCTGGCGGCTTCCTGCGCCAGGGGCCGGGCGACCAGCAGGCGCCGATCCCCCCTGCCCCGCCGCGCCGCCTGGTTCCCGCCAAGCCCAGCCCGGACATTGCGGGCAAGACGTCGCTGCTGGACCTGACCGAGCGCATCTGCAAATGGCCGATGGGCCATCCGGGCGAGCCGGATTTCCATTTCTGCGGCGAAGCGGTGAACCCCGGCTTCCCCTATTGCGTCGAACATTGCGGCCGCGCCTATCAGGCGCAGCTGCCGCGCGGCACGCGCCGTCCGCCGCCGCCCTTGCCCTTCGGCGGGCCGCGGGTTCGCTGATTGCCCGGCATGAAAAAAGGGCCGCTCCAGTCAGGAGCGGCCCTTTTTCATTGGCCCCGCGCCGGGATCGGACACCCACATCAGACGATGGTCAGCCCGACGTCGAGGTTATTGCGCGTGGCGTTGGAATAGGGGCAGATCTGGTGCGCCGCCTCGACCAGCCTTTCCGCGTCGGCGCGCTCCACGCCCGGCAGGCTGATTTCCAGATCGGCGGTGATGCCGAAGCCGCCCGCCGAGCGCGGGCCGATCCCGACCGTCGCGGTGACGCTGACATCCTGCGGCACGCGGATCTTCAACTGGCCGCCCGCGACCTTCAGCGCGCCGATGAAACAGGCCGAATAGCCCGATGCGAAAAGCTGTTCGGGGTTGGTGCCGTCGCCGCCGGGTCCGCCCAGTTCCTTGGGGGTGGACAGCTTCACGGCGAAACGGCCGTCTTCCGTGCGGGCTTCGCCGTCGCGGCCGCCGGTGGCCGTGGCGCGGGTGACATATTTCACATCGATGGACATGGGCTTGCTCCTTTATAGTCTGCGATAATGTTTATCGCAATAAATATCGAATAAGCGAGTCGCGCCCTCTTGTCCAGCATTTATTTATCGCGATATATATTTCCATGCCATGGAACCGGCAAAGGAGACACGTCATGCCCGCCGCCCTGCCTTTGGACGATCAACTCTGCTTCTCGCTCTATGCCGCCAGCATGGCCATCGGCCGCGCCTACAAGCCGATGCTGGACCGGCTGGGCATCACCTATCCGCAATATCTGGTGCTGCATGCCTTGTGGGAGCAGGACGGCCGCACCATCGGCCAGATCGCGGAGCGGCTGTCGCTCGAATCCAGCACGGTGACGCCGCTGGTCAAAAGGCTGGAGGCGGGCGGCTTCCTCACCCGCGCCCGCAGCGCGGCGGACGAACGGCGCGTGGACGTGCGCCTGACGGAGCGCGGCGCCGCGATGCGAGAGGAATGCGGATGCCTGGGCGAGGCGCTGCTGGAACGGTCGGGCATGGACGGGGCGCAACTGGCCGACCTCAATGGGCGGGTGAAGCAATTATGGGGGGCGTTGCGCGATCCTCTGCCCTGACCTCCCTGCCATGACGAACGCGCGCTTGCGCCCGCCGCCCGCCTGCTTATAGCTTGCGTCCATGTCCGAAGACCTGTTCGCCGCCAATTCCTCCACCGCCCCGCAATATGACGCCTCCGCCATCGAAGTGCTGGAGGGGCTGGAGCCGGTGCGCCGGCGCCCCGGCATGTATATCGGCGGCACGGACGAGCGCGCGCTGCACCATCTGGCCAGCGAAGTGCTGGACAACAGCATGGATGAGGCGGTGGCGGGCCACGCCACGCGGATCGAGGTGCTGCTGGAGCCGGGCAACAGGCTGACCATCACCGACAATGGCCGGGGCATCCCGGTCGATCCGCATCCCAAATTTCCGGGCAAGTCGGCGCTGGAGGTGATCCTGACCACGCTGCATTCGGGCGGCAAGTTCAGCGACAAGGCCTATGCGACGTCGGGCGGCCTGCACGGCGTCGGCATCAGCGTGGTGAACGCGCTGTCGATCAGCACGGTGGTCGAGGTGGCGCGCAACAAGGAATTGTTCCGCCAGAGCTTCACCCAGGGCCTGCCCAGCAGCGACCTTCAGAAGGTCGGCGCGGCGCCCAACCGGCGCGGCACGTCGGTCAGCTTCATTCCCGACACGGAGATTTTCGGGGAGCAGAAGTTCAAGCCGTCCCGCCTCTACCGGCTGGCGCGGTCCAAGGCCTATCTGTTCGCGGGCGTGGAAATCCGGTGGAAATGCGCGCCGGAACTGATCGCCGACGAGACCCCGGCGGAGGCTGTGTTCCAGTTTCCCGGCGGGCTGGCGGATCATCTGAAGGAACAGGTGGGCGACCGAGAATGCGCGACGAGCGCCTTCTTCTCCGGATCGCAGGATTTTCCCGACGCGGCGGGTCGGGTCGAGTGGGCGGTGGCGTGGCCGCTCTGGTCGGACGGCTCCTATAGCTGGTATTGCAACACCATCCCCACGCCCGACGGCGGCACGCATGAGACCGGCCTGCGCGCCGCTTTGGTGAAGGGCATCCGCGCCTTTGGCGATCTGGTGGGGCAGAAGAAGGCGAAGGACATCACCGCCGACGATATCGTGACCTCTTCGGAGATCATGCTGTCGGTCTTCATCCGCGACCCGCAGTTCCAGAGCCAGACGAAGGACCGGCTGACCAGTCCGGAGGCGGCGCGGCTGGTCGAAAATGCGGTGCGCGACCATTTCGACCATTATCTGTCCGACCATATGGAGCGCGGCAAGGCGCTGCTCGCCTATGTGCTCGACCGGATGGACGAACGGCTGAAGCGCAAGCAGGAGAAGGAGGTCAAGCGTAAGACCGCGACCAATTCGCGCAAGCTGCGCCTGCCGGGCAAGCTGACCGACTGTTCCAACGACGATCCGGAGGGCGCGGAGATTTTCCTGGTCGAGGGGGATTCGGCGGGCGGCTCCGCCAAGCAGGCGCGGGACCGCAAGACCCAGGCGATCCTGCCCCTGCGCGGCAAGATATTGAACGTGGCATCCGCCAACACCGCCAAGATCCTGGCCAATCAGGAGATTGCCGACATGATCCTGGCGCTGGGCTGCGGCACGCGCAAGGACTGCAATCCCGACAATCTGCGCTACGAACGCATCGTCATCATGACCGACGCCGATGTCGACGGCGCGCATATCGCAACGCTGCTGATGACCTTCTTCTTCCAGGAGATGCCGGAACTCGTGCGGCGGGGGCATCTCTATCTGGCGCAGCCGCCGCTCTATCGGCTGGTGGCGGGAGGCAAGAGCCTCTACGCCAGGGACGACGCGCATCGCGAGGAAATCCTGGCAAAGGAGTTCAAGGGCAAGAAGGTGGAGGTCAGCCGCTTCAAGGGGCTGGGCGAGATGAATCCCGGCCAGTTGCGCGAAACGACGATGGACCCCAAGACCCGCAGCCTGATCCGCGTCACGCTGCCCGACGATATCGAGGACCGGCAGCAGGTGCGCGAACTGGTCGAGCGGCTGATGGGCACCAATCCGGCGCATCGCTTTGCCTTCATTCAGGAGAATGCGGCGAATGTGGATGAGGAAAGCATCGACGCCTGAGAAGCGATTTACTTGAAAATCGCGGCAACCAGATTTCGCGATTTACTGGAAAATCGCGGCGATCGGATTGCGCGATTTACTGGAAAATCGCGACGGGCGGATTTCGCGGTTTGACTGAAAATGGCCCGGCAAAAAACTGCCGGCAATTTTTTGCCTACCGGCGCGTTAACCAGCGCGGGGCACCTGATGTTCAAATTTCGGCGCGATACCGGCAAGCATGTCAGGCTTCGCCCCGTCCTGTTGCACGGCCCCTTGCCGCACCGCGCTTCGCGCCGCCCCTGCCCTGCTGCTGGCAATCGCGAGCGGCCATGCCTTGGCTCAGGCTCCGCTGGCGGCGTTCCCGGACGCTTTCGGTCATAGCCGCGCCTATACGCCCGCCGAACGCATCTCCGCCAATCTCCTCGCCGGCGGCATGAGCCGTCTGGCGGCGATCAGCGCGCAGCAGGGCGGCGCGGCGAGTCCCGCGCCCTGGGCGACGCAACCGGCCGCTCCGGATGCGATCGTCAACGAAAGGCGCATCAGCGACTTCAGCGGCAAATTGCCCGGCTGGCGGTTGCAGGGCGTCCAGCTTTCCGTGGTGAGCTATCGCCAGCCGGAACTGGTGCCGGGCTTCATGCGGGGTTTCCTTCCCGCGCCGACGGCTGCCGCTGTTCCGCAGGCGAGCGCCTTCGTCATGCCGGTTCGCCAGGTTCCCGCGCTTTCGGGCCAGGTCATGCCGCCGCGCAACGGCCAACCCGATGTGTTCGGATCGGTCGCCATGCCGATTTCCCGGACGCTGCTGGACGGCAAATGGGCCTCCGTTTCGGCGGCGCTGCCCGGCAAGGGCGTGTGGAGCGGCATGTTGAACGCAGCGCGAGGATCGGCGGCGCAGCAGCAGGTCGAGATGATCAATAGCTGGGTCAACGGGCGGCTGCGCTTCGTGGACGACCGGCAGGGCGGCGACAATTGGGCGTCGGCGGCGCGGACGCTGCAAAGCGGCGTCGGCGATTGCGAGGACTATGCCATCGCCAAGATGAAGCTGCTGGAGGCGGCCGGTTTCGACCGGCATTCGATGTTCCTGGTGATCGCCCGCGATCTGGTGCGGCAGGCGGACCATGCCGTGCTGGCGGTGCGGATCGGCGGGGAATTGATGATCCTGGACAATATGACCGACCGGGTGCTGCCTTCGTCCAGCGTCGGGGACTATCGGCCGATCATGAGCTTCAACGCCTTTGGGCGGTGGACCCATGGCTATCGCGTGACGCCCGCGAAGGTGCAGTTCGCGGCGCGGTGAGCGAGTCCTGGGTGGCAAATGGCCATTTCAGGACATCAATTCCTCCCTGCGCGAAGCGTGGGGAGGGGGACCATGCGAAGCATGGTGGAGGGGAAATGGCGTGACCTGCGTATCTTTCCCTCCACCAGCCTTCGGCTGGTCCCCCTCCCCATCTAGCGATGGGGAGGAATAGGATAGGTCCGTAATCCAACCAATCACCTGCCTGCGCAGGAAAGAGCAGGATTCCCGTGGCGTGAAGGCTTACCGCTCCCGCAGCGCTTCCGAACGGGCCTTCATGATGGGTTTCAGCAGATAGGCCAGCACCGACTTGCGGCCGGTCAGTATCTCCACGTCGCACACCATGCCCGGCGTGATCGGCAGCTTGTGCGCGCCTGAGCCGAGCCAGGCGCGGTCCGTTTCCACGACCACGGTGAAATAGGCTTCGCGGGTCGCTTCGTCATAGACGCTGTCGGCGGAAACCTGCTGCACCGTGCCGGTCAGGCCGCCATAGATGGAGAAATCATAGGCCGTCACCTTCACCACGGCCCGGTCGCCGGTCTTGATGAAGGCGATGTCGTTGGGCTTCACCCGCGCCTCCACCAGCAGTTTGTCGCCGACGGGGACGATCTGCATGATCTTCTGACCCGGACTGACATAGCCGCCGATGGTCGTCACCTGCACGTCGTTCACCACGCCGTCGACGGGCGAGCGGATCTCCGCCCGCTGCGCCCGTCCCTTTGCGCCCCGAAGAGACTCGCTGTTGACGGCGATCTTCGCCTCCAACTGGCTACGCTCGTTGAGCGCGTCCTGACGGAACTGGTAATTCGCCTCCGACTGCTGCGCCTGCGCCTCGCGGATGGCGGCGGCGGCGCGGGAGGCCTGCTGCTGCGCGGCGTTCAGGCGGCCCTGCGCGTCCACCAGATCGCGGCGGGCATCCAGCAATTCGGTCTGCGGGATGATCGATTTGGCGGCGAGCGGCTCCAGCATCGCCACCCGCTGGCGCGCCAGTTGCACGCTGCCGCCCAGGCTGTCGATGGTCGCCTGCGCCTCGCCCAGTTCACGGCGGCGCTGGTCGACCTGGGCCGACAGCGCGTCCTGCTTGCTGCGCAAGGCCGACTGGCGGACGGCGGCGAGCGCCTGTTCCTGCGCGCATTCCGGCCCGCCGGTCGTGCAGGCCGCGCCCTCGCCCGTGCCCTCCCGCTCCAGACGCCCCGCGCGGGCGGTCAGGGATCGGGTCTCCGCCTGAAGCTGGCCCAGTTCGGACGCCAGCATCGCGTCGTCCAGCCGTACCAGAAGCTGGCCCTTGCTCACCTTCTGGCCGGATCGGACCAATATTTCCTCGATGGTGGTGGGTTCGGCGGACTGGATGACCTGCGCCTTGCTGGACGGGATCACCCTGCCCTGCCCGTGCGTCACCTCGTCCACCGGCGCGAGGCTGGCCCACATCAGGAAGACCAGCATGCCGCCGCCGCTGTAGAGAATGACCTGCTTGTTGCCCGGTTGTCCCCGCAGCCAGCCTATCCAGCGCGAAATCATGGTTGCACCCCTTGGAGATGATGGTCGTCCGCCGCCAGTGTGACCGGCGCGGCTTTTTGCTGGCGGGCGAGCATGTCGCTCAGCGCGCCGCCGCCTGTCGAAGGATCGGGGATGGAGAGTTTCCAGCCCTTGGTCGGGTCCATGCGGCCGCCCACGTCATTGGCCGCCCGCCGTTCGGGCAGGGCTGCGACGGGCGGATAGTCGATGTCCGGTTCGGCCGCCCTGGCGAAGCGAGACGGGTCGAAGGCGGGAATATGCTCGCCGCCCGCATAGTGGCCGGTGAACGCGCCGGGCATGCCCCAGCCGCCCGGCCAGCGGTAGAAGATATGCGCGCCGATCTGCGCCAGCTTCGCCAGATGCGGCGCCCAGCGCGGGAAGACATAGTCGGCGTGATAATGGGTCGCGGTGCCCACTTCCTTCTCGACCCGGCCGGTCAGCGCGTCGGCGGCGATCCGCTTCGCCCGGTTCCAGAGGTCGGGCAGCGGACGGCGCGCCAGCGATCCATCGCAGACGAAGCTGAACTGGCAGACCGAGGCGTCGAAGCGCTGGTAGACGACACCGCACACCGTCTTGGCGAAGGCGGGGTGGCGGACGCGGTTCAGCACCACCTGCGCGACGGCGCGCTGGCCGCTTTCGGGTTCGCGGGCGGCTTCATAATAGACGGCCTGCGTCAGGCACTGGAGGGCGCGGTCATGGTCCTCACCCGCGGCGGCGAGGGCGCGGAAGGGCTTGGCGGCGCCGGTCGCGCTGGAGAAGCCGAGGCGCTGGTTCTCCTCGCGGGCCCGATCTCCTTCCAATGCGCCGCCTTCCGCCGCAGGGGCGGTTTGCTCCGTCATCTGGACCAGCGCCAGATATTGGCGGGGGATGGCGGGGGCGGCTTCCACGATCTTCGCCTGGATGGCGGGCTGGGGTTGGCCTTGGTGCCAGAGCGCGGCAAGGGCAGCCATGGCGGCTAATCCAAAGCCGATAGCCGCAGCGCCTCGTGTTCCTGCGAAGGCAGGAACCCAGTTCGGCCGGCGGGACTGGGCTCCGGCCTTCGCCGGAGCACGTTCCGTCAGGAGGGGGGCCTTAACCGCGCTCATTGCCCTGCCCCCCGCTGGAGCTGGCCGATGATCTCGTCACGCGGGCCGTCGGCCAGCACCACGCCCTGATCGATCACGATCAGCCGGTCCACGATCCGCAGCAGCGCGTGGCGGTGGGTCGACACGATCAGCGTCTGGTCCGGCTCCAGCGCCTTTTCCAGATGGTCGATGAAGAGATTTTCGGTCTGGTTGTCCATTGCGCCGGTCGGCTCGTCCAGGAAGAGCAGCTTCGCCGGTTCCACCAGCGCCCGCGCCATGACCAGGAAGCTGCGCTGCCCGCCCGAAAGGCGACTGCCGCGCTCCCCGATATGCAGGTCGAAACCCGCCGCGTCGCGCCCGAAGAAGCGGGACGCGCCCGAACGTTCCAGCGCCTCCAGCAGCTTTTCTTCGCTGGCTTCGCGAGCGCCTAGCAGCAGATTCTCCCGCACCGAACCGCTGAACAATTCGGCGTCCTGTCCGACATAACGAAAAGCGGAGCGCAGCTCATGCGGATGATATTGGCGGCTGTCCACGTCATCGACGGTCAGCAGGCCCCCGGTGGGAGGATAGAGGCCGCAGATCACCCGGCCCAGCGTCGACTTGCCGGACGCGACCCGGCCGATGATGCCGATGCGCTCGCCCGGCTCGATGCGCAGGTCGACGCCCTTCAGGCTGGGCTGGCTGGCGCCGGGATAGGCGAATTCCAGGCCCTGCGCGACGATGGCGCCCTTGCGGATTTTGGGGATGATGCCCCGCGCCCCGTCCAGCCGTTCGTCGGGCTGGTCGATCAGCGTCTGGAGGCTGTCGAGCGTCGTCATCGCCTGCCGCGCCCGCACGATGACGAAGGCGAGTTGGCCCACCGGCGCGAGCGAGCGCCCGGCCAGCATGACGATGGCGATGATCGCGCCCATCGAAATGTCGCCCGCCGCGAACATGTAGAAGCCGCCAATGACCAGCGCGATGCTCGTCACCTGCTGGCACAGAGCCGCCAGCGTGACGCTCTTGGAGGAGAGCCTGCGCAGCTTTTCCTGGGTCGCCGCGCTCATCCGGGCGTAGCGGCGCCAGCGTTCCAGCATCCGCCCCTCGGCGCGACAGGCCTTCAGCGTCTCTATGCCGCCTATGGCTTCGACCAGAGCCGCGCTTTGGAGGCTGGAATCGGCCTGCGCATCGCGGGACAGGCGGGCCATCGACCGTTGCAGGAACCAGCCCGCGCTCGCCATGATCGCCATCATGACGACTGGCACGATGGCCAGCCAGCCCCCCAGCAAAGCGATGATGGCGACGAAGAAGAAGAGGAAGGCGATGTCCACCACCAGCACCACCGTGGTGGAGGTGAAGAATTCGCGCACGGATTCGAATTCCGAAACCCGCCGCGCCAGCGCGCCCGTGCTGCCGGAACGGGCGGAAAGCGGCGTGTTCAGCACCTTTTCGAACAGGCGTTGCGACAGGCGTTCGTCGATTTCGCGACCGGCCTCGTCCACCAGCCTTGAGCGGGCGATGCGCAGCGCGAAGTCGAGGCTGAAGGCCAGCATGACGCCGACGCCCAGCACCCACAGGCTGGAGGCCGCCTTGTTCGGAATGATCCGGTCGTAGACGTTCATCGTGAACAGCGGCAGCGCGAAGGCGAGCAGGTTGATGATCGCCGCGGCCAGCATCACATAGCCGAAGCCGCCGCGGGCGCGCCAGACTTCGCGCCAGAACCAGTGCTGGCGGGCGCGTTCGTCCCAGGGGCGTTCCTCGGCGCGTTCGCGGCCATGGTCGGCCATGACCACCAGCGCCTCACCGGTGAAATAGCCCTCCAGATCGCTGAGCGGCGCCCAGACGGCTTCCTGCGCGTGCGGAAGCTGGACCAGCGCGTCGCCGCCCTTGATGTCCATGAGCAGCAGGAAGCGCCCGCCACGCAGCGGCAGGATGGCGGGCAGGTTGCCCGGCCGCCATTTGTCCAGCCGGCCCCGGACATGATCGCTCAGCAGGCCGATCTGGTCGAGCGCGGATTCCGCCTGATGAAAGGGCAGCCGCCCGGATTCATCGACGGCAAGCCCCGCGCGAAGGCTGACGACCCCCGGCGAGCGGTCGAAATGCCGCGCCGCGTGGGCGATGCTTTCGACCAGCTCGTCGCCGGGCGCGCCCTGATGGTCCAGCCATTCGGCCAGACTGAGTGTGCTTCGTTCCAACATTGTTTACCCCGCGCCATCCCGGCTTGCACCGGGATGACCCCCAATAATGAAACTCAGCCCGGATAACGCCGCCGCTGCAATTCAGCGGGCGGCAGATCAGGGACATTATAGGTCTTCCGCGCTTCCGCCTTGGCGTCCGAAGGCGCGGCGAGACCCAGCGTGTCCAGCAGCGTGTTGGTGGCCGCCAGGATCTGATATTGCGCGAAAATCTCGGAGAAGCGGGCCGTTTCCGTCCGCACCTGGGTGTTGAAGCGGGTGTTCTGGCTGTCCAGCACGTCCAGCAGCGAACGCCGCCCGACATTGAACTGCTCGCGATAGGAGACGAGCAGCCCGTCGGACACCGTGCCCTGCCGCGACAGGTCGGTCACGCGCTTCTTTTCCGTGTCCCAGCGGTTCCAGGCGGTGCGGACATCCTCCTCCGCCTCGCGCAGGCGCTGGCTGAGGCGGAAGCGCGCTTCGCTGGCCCGGCGGGTCATTTCCTGGACCTTCGCCCGGTTGATGCCGCCATTATAGAGCTGCCAGCGCACGACCACCCGGCCCTGAACGTCGTTGGTGCTGCCCCGGAAGCCGTCCACATCCTCACCGATGCGGCCCGTTCCTTCCAGCGAGACCGTCGGCCCAAGCTCCGACTTCGCTTCGTCCACGACGGCGTGCGCCGCCTGGATGTCGGCTTCCGCCTCGCGCACCAGCGGATTGTGGGTGCGGGCGGCGGCGATGGCTTCGTCCAGCGTCGGCGGCACGGCGCTCGTCACCGGATCGGGCATCACCACCTGATCGATGGACAAGCCGGTCAGCGTGCGGAAGGAAATGGCCGCATTGGTCATGTCCTGCTCCGCCTCGCTCTTGCGGACGAGGGCGGCTTGCAGCCTTTCCTCCGCCTGCTGCTGGTCGGCGATGCTGATCGAACCCTTGGAGACACCCTCGCCCAGGTCGCCCAGCAGCTTGCGGTGGAAGGCGATATTGTCCTCCGCCGCCGCGACGACCCGCTGCTGGAGCATATAGTCCAGATATTGGCGGGTGACGTTCAGCGCCACGAATTGCGAGCGTTCGCCCACGCGCAGGGCAGCGCCGTCGGTGCGGGCCGCCTGCCGCCGCTTTTCAGCGCTGCGATAGCCGGAGTCCCAGACGGTCTGTTCCGCCCGGACGCTGGCTTCCAGCGGCCAGAGCGTCTGGTCGTCCAGGTTCAGCGCGCGGCGGGTGGCGTTTTCCAGGCGGCGGACGCCCGCCGACCCTTCGACGCTGACGCGGGGCAGATAGAGCCCCTTCGCCTGTTCGCGTTCGAATTCGATGGCCTGCTTGTTCTGGATCGCCTGGTTGATCTCCGGATGGCTGTCGATCGCCGCGGCGATGGCGCTCTTGAGATCGGTGGTCTGGGCCCAGCCCGTCGAAACCATGGCCGCCGCGCATAGGGCGATCAGGCTGCCGCATGTCTTGCGCATGATAGTCATGCCTTCCTCCCCTTAATTCGCGCTGGCGGTGATTTCGACCCGACGGTTCATCGGTTCGCGCACACCATCGGCGGTTTCGATCTTCAATTGGGTTTCGCCCAGGCCGGTGACGGTGATGGCGTCGGCGGACACGCCGCCCTGGCTCATCAGGCTGGCGACATTGCGCGCCCGGCGCAGCGACAGCCCGTCATTATAGCGGTTGCTGCCCGACGTGTCGGTATAGCCGGTGACGCCGAAGCGGGTCCAACCGCATTGCGCCGCCGTCTGCGTCAGCGTGGAGATGGTGCTGACGCCTTCGGGAAGCGGGGTGTCCATGTTCCAGTCGAAGAAGATTGACACCGCCGGCGCCGTGCAGTCCAGCGCGGGTGGGGCTGAAGCTGCCGGCACCGGCGGCGGTGGCGGCGCCGAAAGGCGGGCCACAAAGTCGTCGCACTTGTTGATGCTGTCCGCATCCTTCGTGCCGGATTTGATGAAGCCGATGGCGATGCCGCACTGGTTCTTCGCCTCGACCGCGTAGGTCCAGCGGCTGTCCTGCGCGGCGCGCACGCTGGCGTCGCCAACGGCCTTGACCGCCGTGTCGTACCGGCTGGTCAGCGCGTCCCGCAATTCGGACTTGCCCAGTTGCAGCAAGGGCGAAGCAGGCGCCGCCCAGGCCGCTGTCGTCAGCATGACGGTCGCCAACCCGGCGGCCGCAGCCTTTCCAACTGCATTTCGCATATTCACTCTCCCCAAAATTCCCCGCGAGAAAATCGAATTGTCAGCCATGGGCGACCGCCATCGCTTCATGCGCGACCATCGCCGCTTCGAAGATGGCCGTAGCCGCCGCCAGATGCCCGCTGTCCACCGCCTCGCCCGCGACCGGGTTCAACAGGATGGGCGTCGAGGCATGCTCGCCACCCGGCAGGGCGGCCAGCAGCGCGTCGATGTTCGGCGCGTCATGGGCGCCCAGCGCTTCTTTGACGACATCGGCGGCATTGGCTGCCGGAGCGGCCTGCTGCGCAGCCAGGACCACCGCCGCATTGCCGTCGAAGGCAGGCGGCAGGTCGATGGACTGGGCCAGCAGACCCTGATGACCGCTGAGGTCGGGCTGAGGCGCGTCGGCCGTTTCGACGGTCGAGCCATGCGCATCGCCATCGGACAGGGTGGCATGGTCGGGCGCGGCCTCTTCAGCGGCGTGGCCGGTCGGCGCAGGCTGCTCATGGGTCGCCTGATCGTCGTTCGCGGCGAGCGTGGCGGGCGCGCTTTCCTGCGTGGCGGCAGGCTCGGCCTCGACCGTGGCGGCCGGGGCGGTTTCCGTGACCGGCACGGCGCTTTCGGTCGCGGTCGGCGCGGGTTGCTGCTCGGCCGGAGCCTCGGCCGCGCCCGCCACGGCGACCAGGCTGGCCGCGACCAGCGCCTGGTTGAAGCCGCTGGCGGTGCTTTCCGTCTTGCTGACGTCGCTTTCCTTGGCTCCCGTGGCGAACATGACGTCGCCGATGGTTCCCTTGGTGCCGTCGGTGCGGGTGAAGCTCGCTTCGCCCAGCACCGTGACGTCGCCATTGGCGGCGCTGTAGGTCTTGCCGTCGGAATTCAGGTCGATGGACGCGATGCCAAGATCGGTCAGCGACTTGAATTCGCCCTGATCGACCGCGCCATTGCCGTTCGCGTCCTGCCACACGCCGAATTCGGCGAAGGCGGTGTCGGCCGTATCCAGCTTGCCGTCGCCATTGCTGTCATAGGCGAGGCGGAGGCCTTCCAGGTCGGTCTGCGCACCCGGAGCATCGTCGGTAAAGACGATGTCGATGCCCTTGCCCGTGACATGGCCAAGTAGTCCGTCTTCGGACGACACCCACGCCGTCGCCACCGCGCCGTTGCCATAATCATGGGTGACGCCGGCATCCAGGCCCACGAAATGCAGGCCGTCGCCGTTCAGGTCGATCGCCACCGGCGGCGTCGGGCTGGTCGCGTCGACGAAGACGTTGAGCGTCGATGTGGAGGTGACGTCGCCATCCTTGTCCGTCGCCTGCACAGTGAAATGCAGGTCGATGTCGGAGGGCAGGATCGTCTTGTTGATCACCAGGCTGGTGAAGCGGACGCCCTGGCCGCTGCCGCCCACGCCCTCGATCGAAACGCGGTTGAATTCCGACATCACGGGATCGATCAGGGTGGACGTGCCGGTGACGTTGAAATTGGTGTAGACCACCTCCGACTGACCGGTCACGTCATTATAGACGGTGACCTTGATGCCCAGCGATCCGTTGATGTTGTCGTTCTTGAGGATGATGGAGCTCACCATATCCGGATTGACAGTTGCGGCCTGATCGCCCGCCTGTCCCGGATTGTGGAATTCGATGGTGAAATTTTCTCCGTTGCCGACAAATTGATTGTCGACGCCGAAGCCCTGGGTGGACGAGTTCACGCCATTGCCGTTGCCAGTGAATTCGACCCGGCCGTCCGTCGTCTGGACGAAGGGAGTCGGACCGCCCGCGCTGAGGCCCAGCAGCGAAATCGTCTCGCTGGTCGCGGCCTGCGGCGTCACCAGCGTGAAGACCGAAGTGCCGTTCGCATTCACCTGAAGGGTGAAGACGGTGACAGGCGGATTGCCCCCCGGGCCGTCGGGATCGGTCGTGGCCGTCAGCAGCGCGCCCGTGGCGTTCTGCGTGGTGGTGTAGCTGATGCCGGGCAGCACCGGGCCGGTGATGGCGAAGCTGCCATGCCCGTCGGCGCCTGCATTATAACTGAACGTGCCATTGCCCACGACATTGGCGCCGTTGACGACGGTGATGTTGCTGAAGGCGCCAAGCGTGCCGACATCGTCCAGGAAGCTGATGGTCTGGCCGAAATTGATCTGCTGGCTCACCGTATCGCCGTCGCCGTCCACGGCGGTCGCCGTGAGGGTGATGAGGCTGCCCACATCAAGTCCGATAGCCTGATTGGGTCCGGTGTCGGGCGTGTGGAGAACGGCGCGCTGCTGATCCAGCGTCACCGCGCCGAGCGCATCGACCGTCAGTTGGAACACCACCGGTCCCCCGGCCGCATTGCCCGAACTGGTGCCTTCACGGCCCACGACCTTGCCCGATTCCACGAACAGATAGACGCGATTGCCGGTGGCGGTATCGAAGAGGTTGGTGGCCGCGCCCTGCGCGCTGACGCCGAGCGAATAGCTGAGCGACCCCTTGCCGTCGGCCCCGTAGAGCGCAGTGAAGTTGCCTGCGAAGCTGGCCGTGGCGTCAAACGCCAGATTGCTTTCGTCGACGACCAGCGAACCCGCGGCGGGCAGGGTCGCCGTCACCGCCGGGCTGTCGTCGTCGATGGTGACGCTGATCGTGCCGCTGACGCTTTCATTCTCGGCATCCGTCACGGTCACCGCGACGGTGAAGGACTGGTCGTCCTCGCTCGCCGGATCGCTGTGCTTGACGGGCGCGAGAAGTTCGAAGCGATAGGCGCCGCTGGCCACGTCGGTGATCTGCAACGTGAAGACATTGTCCCCCGTCACCGCATCCTTGCCGGTCAGCATGTGGATCGTGCCGTCCCATACCGTCTGGATCACATGGTTGGACAAGGTCCGCAGGCCCGTGTCGGCCACCGCGCCCAGCACGATATTGCCGGGGCCGTCATTGCCGAAGTTGAGTCCCGCCAGCGTCCCGGTCTTGACGATGTCCGCGCCGTCCACGTCGCCCGTCACCGGCTGGGTCACGCCGTTGGCGAGACCGTCCTCATCGACCGTGAAGGCCGCCGCCGCCGTGCCGATCGACGGCCCCGTGTCGGTCAGCAGGACCGAGAAGGTAGCCGAGGAGGTGTCGCCGTCGCCATCCTTGATGGTGTAGGTAAACGTCTCGCCGATGGAGGCGTAAGGCGCCGCGATATTGTGGTGCGACGTGTAGACGAGGTTGCCGCCGACTATGGAGATGGTGCCGCCCAGATTGCCGGTGCCGATCGCGATGGCGGGCGAGCCGGGGCCGTCCGCGCCGAAGACGTCATTGCCGAGCAGCCCGGCGACCGTGCCGACGACCACGCCGCTGGCATTGTCATCGACGATGGCCAACTGGCCGTCATTGACCGCTTGCGGCACGTCGTCCGAAACGGACAGGTTGACCGTCGCGGTGGCGCTGTCGCCGTCCTGATCGGACGCGACGAGGCCGACGCTGCCCAGGGCGACGCTGTCGTCCAGGGCGATGTTCGGATGACTGTCGTAATTGTCGAGCAGCGTTGCCGTCACCTGCACATTGCCGCTTAGGCCCGCGCCGATGGAGGCGGGCGCCGTCAGCGTCAGCGCGACGATCTTGACGCCCGTGCCGACCGGACCGTCCCAGCCCTCGATCAGCGTGTCGCTGACGCGGTCCCAGGTCAGGCCGCCGCCCAGAGCGGACAGGTCCGTGGCGAAGGCGAAGCCGGTCAGGGCATCCGATCCGGCCGTGAAGCTGACGTTATCCTGCGCGAAATCCGGATTGCCGGCGCTGGTGCCGCCCGCCAGATTCTGGTCGTCCAGCGCCAGGCTGATCGGGGCGCCCGCGGAGGGGTTAGCCCCGTCCGTGACCGTGATCGGCTGCACGGCGGTCGACTGGTCCCCATCGCCGTCGGTGATGACGTAGGAGAAGCCCGCGCTGACGCCGCTGGCATTGTTGAGGTTGGTCGACGGGTTGAAGGTCCACGCGCCCGCGGCCGTGAAGGTATAGGCGCCGAAGGCCCCGCTGACGTTCGTCGTGCCCACGGCGTTGATCGCCGTGGTGACGCCGCCGATGGTGACGGAGGTCAGGGTCGCGCCGTCCGCGCCGGGCGTGTCGTTGGTCAGGACGTTGCCGCCGATGTCGGCGCCATCCTCCGCCACGCTGAGGCCAGCGTCGTCCGCCGCGGTCGGGACATCGTCCACCACGTCGATGGTGATCGTGCCGTTGGCGATATTGCCGGATCCGTCGACCGCCTGATAGGTGAAGACCTCCGCGCCCGCGAAGGTCAGCGGACCGTCATTCGCCGTCGGGCCGTCCACCGGCGAGGTCAGCGTGTAGGTGTAGCTGCCATTGGCGTTCAACTGAATCTGGCCGTGGCTGCCGGTGGCGGAACTGGTCAGCGTGTAGCTGACCGCGCCCGCGACGTTGAGCTGGCCGGTCGCGGTTTCGGTGGGCTGGCCCGGCGCGCTGCCGGTGACGCTGCCCGCCGCGATGTCCGATCCGGTGATGCCGGTGTCCAGCGCGGCTTCGAAAACGGTCTTGGTCTGATTGTCCGGGGCCAGCGCGACATTGGCGACGTCGATGGTCAGCGTCGTGGTCGCCAGATCGCCGTCCGCGTCGCGGATGGTGTAGACGAACACGTCCTGCTGATCGGCCGAAATGGCGTTGGGCGTCGCGTCATAGCGATAGCTGCCGTCGGCGAAGAGCGTCAGCGTGCCGTAATCGCCCGCGACCGCCGTGCCGACCTGGCCGCTGACGGGGCTGGACGGATCGCTGCCCTTGGCCACGCCGACCACGCCCGGCGCATAGCCGTCCGCGCCCGGCTGGTCATTGTCGAGCACGCCGTCGGCCGCCGCGACGATCAGCGAGCCGCCCTCGCTCACCGAACCGCTGTCGGCCGCCGCGATGGGCGCGTCGTCCAGCACGGTCACGTTGATCGTGTCGGCCGGAGAGACGTCGCCGTCGCTGTCGGTCACGCGCACCGCGAAGGCGTCGCCCGCCTTGGGGTCGGCCGCGCCGCTGATGCCGTCGCCGTCGCTGGTGACATTGTCGGGGTGGGCCGGGTCGTTGACCGCCAGGGTGTAGCTATAGCTGTAATGCCCCGCCCCGTCGGACGTCACGGTCAGCGCGCCCGCCGCGCCTGCGACGACCACCGGCGTTCCCGCCGTCGCGCCGGTCACGTCGACCCAGGCGCCGTTCTTGTCCTGCACCTCGACCTTGGTCAGCGTGTCGCCGCCGGTCGCGATGGTCATGGAGCCGGTCGCGGTCTCGCTGTTCCCGGCCTGCTGCGTGCCGCCGGGCAGGCCCGCTTCGGACACGGTCATGTCGGTGACGCTGACGGTCGGCGTCGAATCCTGGAGCAGGTTGATCGTCACCGTGGCGGTGGACTTGTCGCCATCGCCGTCGGTGATCGTGTAGGTGAAGCTGTCGCTGCCCTCCGCGCCCGCATTGGGGGTGTAGAGGAAGACGCCATTGCCCTGATAGACGACCGTGCCCTTGGCCGCGCCGCTCTCCAGCGCCACGCCGCTGGCGAGGTTGACGCCGTCCGCACCGGCCACGTCATTGGCGAAGACGTCGATCGTCACGGCCGCATTTTCGGCAAGCTGGCCCGCGACGTCGTTCACCGCCATGGGCACGTCGTCGACCACGCGGATGTCCAGGCTGGCGCTGTCGGTCGACCCGTCCGTGTCGGTGACCACGACCGCGAAACTGTCCGTCAGGCTGCCGTCATTGACGCCGCTGTGCAGCAGCGTGTTGTCGGTGAGGACATAGCTGTAGCTGACGGTCCCGCCGATCACGTCGCCGTCCGCGCCCACGACCGGGGTGAAGCCGGTGATGCTGAGCGTGCCATAGGCGTTGGCGATGGTGACGCCGCTGATGAAGCCGCCCGCGCCGAAGATCGGCTGGCCGCCGACGGTGATGGTCGCCACGCCGTCCGGCGCGGACAGGGTGAAGCCGCCCGTCTGGGTCAGCGCCGCCGCATTTTCCGAACTGCCGCCCGGCAGGTCGTTTTCGAAGACGGTTTCCTCCGCCCCTTCGCCGTCCAGGCCGTTGATGGTGACGCCATCGTCGCTGCCCTGGATGGTGATGGTGATGGTCGCGGTGCGGGCATCGCCGTCGCCGTCGGTCAGTGTGTAGGTGAAGGTCTCGGCCAGGGTCTCGGTCTTGTCCAGCCCCTGGACCACGCCATTTTCATTGTTCAGCGTATAGGCATAGCTGCCGTTCGCCTGGATCACGAGCGATCCGTACAGCCCGGCCAGCGGCGCGCCGACGGTTCCGGCCGTCCCGCCGAAGGCGATGGCGCTGATCTGCGCGCCGTCGGCGCCCTGCACGTCGGCATTGCCGTCGGTGCTATTGGCGTCGCTGCCGCCCGAACCGGCGATGACGTTGCCGTCGGCCACCAGCGGGCCGTCCTCGCGCACCGAGTCCGTGTCGTTCGTCGCGGTCGGCACGTCGTCCAGGATGGTGATGGTCAGCGTATCGGTCGCCGTGTCGCCGTCCACGTCGGTGACGGTGACGACGAAGCTGTCCGTCACGTCGTCGCCGGTCGTGTTGGTCGTCAGTTCATAGGTGTAGTCGATCTGGCCTTCGTTAAGGCCGGTGATCGTCAATATGCCCTTGTCGGTGGCGATGGTCGTTCCGATGATGACCGGCTGGCCGTTGATCGTCACGGTCGCCGGGCCGTCCGGCGCGGTGTAGGTGATGGTGCCGTCCGTCGTGTCGACGCCGCTGCCCGCATTGGAACCCATCGGGTTGACCAGGCCAGATTCGTCGACGATCGTGCCTTCGCCCACCTTGGGGATGGAGATGATCATGACATTGCTGTTCGCGATGTCGATCCGCAGCGTGGCGGTGGAGGTGTCGCCGTCGCCGTCGAGCAGCGTGTAGCTGAAGCTGTCGCTCACCCCGCCCGGCGTTCCGGCCGCGCGGACATAGCTGTAGCTGCCGTCGGCGTTCAGCGTCAGCGTGCCGTAAGCGCCCTCGAACGTGCCGGTGGTCGACACGACCGCGCCGTCCGCGCCCTTGACGTCGGCGCCCGCCGCGCCGGAGACGGTGCCTGCCCCGGTGATGACATTGCCGGTTTCCGGCCCATAGGCGCCGGCGGCGACGCCGTCGACATCATTGTTGGCGGTCGGCACGTCGTCCACGATCCGCACGTCGACCGAGGCGTTGGCGGCCGATCCGTTGCGGTCGGTCGCCACCACGGCGAAGCTCTGCAGGATGCTGTCCGCGCCCGCCGCGCCATGGCCCAGGCTGTTGTCGGTCAGCACGAAGCTGTAGGTGAAGGTTCCGGCCGTGGGCACGCCGCCCTGCGTGGCGGTGGCAGTGAAGCCGGTGATGGTGAGCGTGCCGACCGGCGTCGTCACCACCTGCCCCGTGACGAAAGCGCCGTTCGCCAGCACCGACACGCCGCCGACGGTGACGCTCGACAGGCCGTCAGGGCCATTGACGCCGAAGGAGCCGGTCTTGGTCAGCCCCGCCGCATCGGGCGAGCTGCCGTCGGACAGGTCGTTTTCCAGCAGCACGACTTCAGCGCCCTCGATCCCCGGCGCGCCGTTCAGGCCGGTGATGGTGACGCCGTCGTCCGCGCCGTTGATGGTGATGGTCAGCGTCGCCGTGGAGGTGTCGCCATCGGCATCGGTGATCGTGTAGCTGAAGCTGTCGGTCAGCGTCTGGCCCGGCACCAGGAACTGCACCGCCGCATTGCCGTTGGCCAGCGCGTAGCTGTAGGCGCCCGACGCGGCCAGCGTCAGCGTGCCGTAGCTGCCCTGGAAGCTGCCGGTGGTCGACACCACCGCGCCGTCCGCGCCCTGGATGTCGGCGACGCCGTCGGTCGCGTTCGCGTCGCTGCCGCCGCTGCCGGTCCGGACATTGCCGTCGGCGACCAGCGGGCCATCCTCGGTCACGCTGTCGGCGTCGTTGACGGCGGTGGGCGCGTCATCCGCGATGGAGATGGTCAGGGTGGCGCTCGCCTGATCGCCATCGCTGTCGGTGACGACGACGGTGAAAACTTCGGCGGGCGGCGCGCCCACCACATTGTCGCTCAGCACATAGCTGTAGCCGATGGCGGACGGCGTGATCGAGGTGATGGTGAGGACGCCAAGCGGCGTCGTGACCGTCTGACCGACCGTGGCGATCGCAACGCCGTTGATGGTGACGCCCGCCAGCCCGTCGGTGGCGGTGATGGCGATGGTGCCCGTGGTGCGCTCGCTATCGCTGGCGGCCGCCGAACCGGCAGGCTCGCTGCCGCGCGCGGGAAGGCCAGCTTCGCTCACCCCGGCGGTGGCGGCAGTGGCGCCGGCCGGCTGGTTGGGGGTGACGATGGTAACTGCCGGCTCTTCATCATCCTGCGGCGCGATCGGCAGGACTTCCCGCGTTTCGGGCTGGGTGAACAGCAATTCGGTGGGCGGCAGCAGGTCGCCCAGGCCATGGGGATCGCCCACATTGCCGTCCGGACCAATGAAATTGCCGCCGGAGCTGCGCGGCGGACCGGCGGCGGGCTGGGGCTCTTCGCCGATCAGCAACGCGGCCAGGTTGACCGAAGGAATTTCGACATCGCCCACGACCAGGCGCGGCATGACCACCGCGCCGTCCAGGATCACCATGTCGGTGCCGTCGGGCAGATGGACGATCAGATTGCGTCCCGAAACCTCGATCTGGTTGATGTCGGTTCCGGCGGGCAGCACGACGGTGCCGTCGGGATTGGGCGCGACCGTCCGCACGACGTCCGCATGATGCATCTTGCCGGGATGGACCGCCTTGCCCTTCGCCGCCAGGGCGGCCGCTTCCGGATGAAGGGCCTGCTGATGGTCGACGGTGCCTTTGCTATCCCAATCGCGCTCGAAATCCATTGTCCATCCCACCTGTCGCCATGGGGGCATGGAAGGAGCGCGCAAAAGGCCTTGCCCCGAATGCATGTGCACGCGGACCTGTGCCTTCACCGACATTGCGGCAATCAGCGGATCAGCTATTGCCCCTAGTCACGTTCTCCCGCCGGCAGGATCTTTTTTGCCAAGATCGACTGCCGCCCCGGATTAACCATCTGCTTTTGTGTTTTTTACTGACCCGATGGCTGATCTTATTCGCCGCCCGGATAAATGAGTCACGCAGAATCAAGTTTTGTTAACCATTTTAACGCGATAGGGCCGAAAAAATAACTTAAGGATTATTACGAAGGATATAGTTTCTGAAATTTCGATATATCCTTGCACCTATGCTCAATTGGGATTTGGTTAACAAACAAGGCTTACGGCATATGCGACTCGGACGAGTCGACTGCCTGCCCGGTTCATCCGAACCGCGTCGATGGAAATGAAATGCGACAAGAGGCATGAGGAAACGGGCGACCGGCTTGTTCAGCCAGCCGCCCGTCCGAATTGCGACCCATAGGCTTATCGTGCGGAGCCGTGCTTTCCTTTCCCCGGCTTCGTCCGGCCAGCCTGCGACCGGCGATAAGCTATGGAAAATCAACCCCCTCCGACGAGAATCAGGAATAACCGACACATTATTTTAATCAATTGTCCCGACGACTTATATCCAAGGTTAATTTTTCGAGACCGGGCAAGAAAAAGCAAGGATATCCGCGATCAAGGACGGTTTTCGTCTGTCGACTCCATTGCAGGAGGCGGCATTTTTTCCACATCATCCTCTTGCCGCACCGCTTCGGGAGGGGACGGCGGCGGCACGGCTGGAGCCGGTTTCGGCATGGCGGCGACGATCCGTTCCATGCGCTGGCTGCGCGCGCTGCCCGCGCCGGTGGTCCGCCGGAAGCTGCGCAGCGCATAGTCGGCGAGCGGCCCCGCCGCGTCAGGGCGATTGCGCGCCACATAGAAATCGACCAGATTTTCCAGGGCAAGCTGGCTATTGGGATCATCCTCCCCCCGCGTCCGCAAATAGCTGTCGAAGACGCGCCGGTACAGCCCTTCCGCCTCCCGGTAATGGCCGGTCGATTCCAGATGCAGCGCCAGGTCGTTGGCGGAAATCAGCGTGCGGGGATCGTCCGGGCCGAACAGATCGTCCGCCAGCGTCAGTCCCTTGCGCGCCGGATCGATGCCGTCCGCCGGCTTGCCCGATGCATAGGCCGCCTGGGACGCCGCCACCAGCTTGCGCCATTCCTTTTCCCGCGCCTCGGTGACGTCGGGCACATAGGGCGCCTGGGCATGCAAGGGCGGCGTCAGGCAGAGCAGCAGGGCGCTCCGCAATATCCAGCCCGTCCTGCCGCCGGTCATGGCCCATCCTCTCCGCGTTAAGCCCTATCGGCACAGGCTATGCGCGAGAGGATTAAGAAAGTGCAAGTGGCGTGGGGGTGGGTAGATGTGGAATGGGGGGAAGTTTTGGCCAATTCCCGTCATCAGTTTCCCGTCACCCCGGACTTGATCCGGGGTCCCGCTTTCCTTTCTGAGTGCCCGCCCCGTCCAAGGCAGCGGGACCCCGGATCAAGTCCGGGGTGACGAATAGGGGAATGACAGCTCTCCACCCCGATCGGCCGGTCTGGCGGACCCGCAAGCCATGGCGGAACCCTATCCCGTCAGCGCCTCGACCAGCGCCTTGACCTTCTTCTGCCGCCATTGCGGCAAAGGGGCGATCAGCCAATAGGCCAGCGGCGAAGGGGCCGCGTCGCCCACTTGCCGGACCCGTCCCGCCGCCATGTCCGCCTGCGCCAGCAGGAAGGGCACGCAGGCATGGCCGAAGCCGTTGGCCGCCGCCTCGATCGCCAGCCCCGCGTCGGCCACGCGGATCGTCGCGGGCGCGTCTCCCTTGGGGCAGCCGGGCCATTCGATGCGGTGGTCGGGGCCGCCTTCGGCCGCTTCGACGGTGACGAAGGAGGCTTCGCCCAGCCTGATGCCCTCATTCTCGCCCGGCCCTTCGGCAAGGCGCAGGGCTATATCCAGATTGGCCTCGGTGAAGTCCAGCGTCTCGTCCGCCGCGACCAGCGCGAACTTCAGGTCGGGCTGGCTGGCGGCATAGCCCGCCAGGCGCGGCTGGAGCCATTTGGCGGTGATGTCGCGGGGCGCGGCGATGGTGAGCGAGCTGCTGGACTGGCCCGCCTGCATGGCGCGCACCGCTTCCTCGAACTCCAGGAAACCGGCGCGCAGGGCGGCAAGGCCCGCCTCCGTCTCCGGCGTCAGTTCCAGACCCTTGGGCGTGCGGCGGAAGAGGACGACGCCCAGCAGATCCTCCAGCGCGCGTATCTGCTGGCCGACGGCGGCGGGCGTCACCGCCAGCTCGTCCGCGGCGCGGGTGAAGGACAGGTGCCGCGCCGCCGCATCCAGCACGCGCAGGCCGTTGAGCGGCAAATGGGTACGCTTCATTCGGCCACCGCGGGCGCGATCAGCGCGAAGTGGGGGATGGCGATGTCGAACGTCTCGCCGCTGGCGCCGATCATGTGATAATGGCCCTTCATGGAGCCGGTCGGCGTGTTGAGCGGGCAGCCGGACACATAGTCATAGCTCTTGCCCGGCTGCACCACCGGCTGTTCCCCCACGACCCCGTCTCCGTCGACCCGATGCTGCGCGCCCCGCCCGTCGGTGATGATCCAGTGCCGGGTGAGAAGTTGCACCGGCTGATCCCCGTCATTCTCTATGCGGATATGATAGGCCCAGAACCATCGGCCCCGGTCCGGTTCCGACTGTTCGGGCAGGAAGGTGACGGCGACGTGCACGTTGATGTCGCGCGTCGTCGCGTGGAAGGGGAAAAGTGCGTTCACGGCTTAAGAAATGCGCCTTTCACCCCTGCCCCGTCAACGGCCTATCGACTTGAGGGCGCGATCCAGATCCTCGATCACGTCGTCCGGATCTTCCAGGCCGACATTGAGGCGCAGCATATCCTCCGTTATGCCGACCTCAAGCCGCGCCGCTTCCGCCATGCCATAATGGGTGGTGGAGGCGGGGTGCGTCATCAGCGAGCGCGAATCGCCGATATTGTTGCTGATGTCGACCAGTTCCAGGCCGTTGAGCAGGCCATGCGCCTCCGCCCGGCCGCCGCCGACATAGAGGGAGAAGATGGGACCGGCCATCTCCATCTGCCTGGCGGCAAGGGCGTGCTGCGGGTGGCTTTCCAGGCCCGGATAGAGCACCTTCGCCACCCGGCCTTCCAGGAATTTCGCGACCTTCAGCGCATTCTCGCTCTGGCGGCGGATGCGCAGGTCCAGCGTCTCCAGCCCCTTCAGCACCACCCAGGCGTTGAACGCGCTGAGCGTCGGCCCGGTATTGCGGTGGAAGGGCAGCAGCGTGTTGATGATGAAATCCTCCGTGCCGCAGATCGCGCCTGCGAGGACGCGGCCCTGCCCATCCATCATCTTGGTCGCGCTATAGGCCACCACGTCCGCGCCGAACTCCATCGGCCGCTGGAGCGCGGGCGTGGCGAAGGCGTTGTCGACGACGCTGACGATGCCATGCGCCTTCGCAATGCCGCAGATGGTAGCAAGGTCGGCCACGTCCATGGTCGGATTGGCCGGGGTTTCGAAGAAGAAGACCTTGGTGTTGGGACGGATCGCCGCTTCCCAGGCGGCATTGTCCGTCGCGTCGACCGTGGTCGTCTCGATCCCGAATTTGGGCAGCAGAGTGTCGGTCAGCCAGCGGCAGGAGCCGAACAGCGCCTTGCCCGCCACCACATGGTCGCCCGCCGACAACTGGCACAGCAGCGCCGCCGTCATCGCCGCCATGCCGGTCGCGGTGGCGCGGCAGGCCTCCGCGCCCTCCAGCAGGGCGATGCGCTGTTCCAGCATCTCCACCGTGGGGTTCTGGAGGCGCGAATAGGTCATGCCCTGCTGCTCGCCCGCGAAGCGCGCCGCGGCGTCCTCCGCCCGGTCGTAGCTGTAGCCGCTGGTCAGGAACAGCGCCTCGGACGTCTCGCCATATTCGGTGCGGGCGCTGCCGCCGCGCACGGCAAGCGTCGCGGGACGCCAGTTCCGGGTGATTTCGGGGTTCTGCCCGCTCTTGCGCTTCATATTCCTACCCTCAGTTGAGCGCGGCCAGCACGGCGTCGCCCATTTCGACCGTGTTCATCGTCCCGCCCAGGTCGAAGCTGCGCGCCCCATCGGCCAGCGCCTTGGCGACGGCGGCCTCGATACGGTCGGCCTGTTCCGGCAGGTTCAGCGAGTAGCGCAGCATCATGCCCGCCGACAGGACCGTTGCCAGCGGATTGGCCTTGCCCTGCCCGGCGATGTCCGGCGCGGAGCCGTGGATCGGCTCGTACAGGCCCTGGTTGCTGTCGTTGAGCGTGGCCGACGCCAGCATGCCGATGGAACCGACGCACATGCTCGCCTGGTCGGACAGGATGTCGCCGAACATGTTGCCGGTGACGATGACGTCGAACTGGCCGGGATTGCGCACCAGCTGCATCGCGGCATTGTCGACATACATGTGGCTCAATGCGACGTCGGGATAGTCCGCCGACACTTCGATCACGACGTCGCGCCAGAGCTGGCTCGTCTCCAGCACATTGGCCTTGTCCACCGAGCAGAGCTTGCCCCGGCGGGCGCGCGCGGCCTGGAAGCCCTGATGCGCGATCCTGCGCACCTGCTCCTCATTATAGGACATGATGTCATAGCCTTCGCGCAGCCCTTCAGGCGTCTTGCGCATGCCCTTTTCGCCGAAATAGACGTCGCCATTGGTCTCGCGCACGATCAGCAGGTCGATGGCGCTCGCCACCTCCTGCTTGAGCGCGGAGGCGTCGGCCAGTTCGGGGAAGACCTTGGCCGGACGGAGGTTGGAGAAGAGGCCCAATTCCTTGCGCAGGCCCAGGATCGCCTGTTCAGGGCGCAGGTGCCGTTCCAGCGAGTCGCAATCCGGATCGCCCACCGCGCCGAACAGGATCGCGTCGGCGCGCTTCGCCAGTTCCAGCGTTTCGGGCGGCAGCGGATGGCCCACCGCCTTGTAGGCCGCGCCGCCGACCAGCCCTTCCTCATAGCGGATGCCGGGGATCGCCAGCGCGTCCAGCACGCGCTTCGCCTGGGCGACGATCTCTGGACCGATACCGTCTCCGGGAAACAGGGCGATCAACATGGGGCAACTCCTTCAAACGCGTCGCCGCCCCTTATGAAGCCGCCGCCGCCAGCGCAAGCGTTTAGGCGACCGCTCTTTTCAGCCTGTCCACCAAGCGCTCCCGCGCCGCCAACACATCGGCGCGCCAATCGGTGAGGACGGAGCGTTCGAGGAAGAAGCCGGTCAACCGCAAGCCGTCCAATATGGCGGGCCATTCTCCTGCCCCGCCCTCCAGCAGGAAAGCGGGCAAGGGCAGCAGCCGGTCCTCATAGCCGACGGCGCCCGCCCGGCTGACCGCCGCCGCGCTGCGCGGGGAGACATAGGCCAGATCGTCATTCCCGCCGGTCGCCGCGCAACGGCCGAGGTCCAGCCCGAAGCCCAGTTCCGCCAGCAGCAGCAATTCGTAACGGATCAGCGCCGTGGCCCAGCCCCGCGCCGCCGGCGCCGCCTCCACCGCGCCCAGCACGCCGTCCAGCGCCTGATGGAGCGCGGGATAGGGCGTCCCTTCCGGCAAGGCGACCGCGGTGAGCGCGCAGGCCCAATCGATCGCCGCCGCCGGCAACGGCTCCGCCAGGAGCGGGGCGCGGCTGTGCTCCAGTTCGACGGTCAGTCCGGCCAATTGCTCCTCCGTCCGGGCGCGGAACTCGGCCTTCACGGCATTGCCCGGCAACAGCACGGGGCGCAACCGACGCGAGCGCCCGCCCCGCACATAGCCGGCGAGCAGGCCATGGCCAGGAGTCAGAAGACGCGCGATCGCCCCATGTTCGCCATGTGGGCGCAGCGCGCAGACCAGGGCCGGGGTGATCAGCGTCGCCATGCCCCTTTCATATCGGCCAACGGCCCGGCGCGCCATCCATGTCCGCTCGCGGCCGGACTGTCCCGAAATCGCGCAAAATCGCCGCGCAAGGCCCTGCGGCCCTTTCGATATAGGTTGCTTTTCCATCAGGTCATGCGCACAATTATCGATGGGGACTTGTCGGGGGACAAATTTCGCCATGTATCACATGCCCTTGGCGTCATCTTCCGCGATGGATCGCCTGGTGCTTTGGCTGGGACGTTCGCCGACGCTGGGTTTTGCCATATCCCGCGTCGCCTTTTCGGCTGCCGCGACCTGGCAGGTCGACGCGATGTTCAGCAACGAACCGGATTTCGCCCATACGGCCTTGCTGCTGAAGGCTGCCGTGTGGACGTGGACGGCGATCAGCATCGCGCAGAATTCGCTGACGCCTCCGCTCGGCCTGCTGCTTCGCCCGATTTTCCTGATATTCGACCTGATCGCCTTCCTGACGGTCATCGTGCTGTGCGAACCGTTGCAGATCGCGGCGCTGGGATGCCTGTTCTTCGTCGCATGGTCGGCGTCCGATCGGTTCGGGCGCGGGGCCGTCCTCATCCTGGGGGTGTGCCTGATCTTCGCCTTCATCGCGCGCGGCTATTATGAAAGCTGGGCTTCGGTCCGCCATGTGCCGGCGGTGGACCGCGCCACTGACAGCCTGACCATCGTCATCGGCTGCGTCATCGCGGCGTCGATGTTGAGCATGAACATCCTGGAACGGCGACTGATAAGCTGGTCGGAACGGTTGCAGGGCGTCGGCCTGTCCTTCCAGAAGTCGCTGGCGCAATTCCTGGTCGAGCAGGTCTCCCAATTGATGAACTCCCGCTATTGCGCGTTCGTGTGGGAGATGATGGACGACACCGACGTCCATTGCGAACTGTGCGACGCCGATGGCGTGCGGCATGTCATCCTGCCGCAGAAGCAGATCGACGGCCTGTCGAACGTGACGCCGCGTGAGGCGCCCTTCCTCTATTCGACCCAGTCGCCGCGGCTGTTGCTGCGCAGCCGCCTGGGCATATTGCGGAACGAGCGCGCGGCGGACCTGACCGACAGCATATCGGACGTGTTCGGCCCCGGCCAGGGCGCCAGCATCCACATCCAGGCGGGGGAACTGCGCGGGCGGCTGTTCATCGGAACCAGCCATGGCTGGTCGCCTGCCGTGCTGTTGCGATGCCTGCGCATACAGGAGGGGATCGACCTTTTCCTGGAGCGGCATTTCTTCTTCCTCGCCTGGCGCCAGCGCACCTTCGCCGAGGCGCGCCAGGCGCTGAGCCGCGACCTGCACGACAGCGTGCTCCAGACGCTGGCGGCGCTGCGCGTCCGGCTGGCGACCACGATCCACGGCCTGTCGGACGCCGCCGTTCCGGACCAGTTGACGGAACTCAAGTCGATGGAGGAACTGGTGACGGCGGAACAGGCGCATCTGCGCCGGCTGCTCAGCCAGCAAAGCCCGGTGTCGGCCGAGACCGACGTCGACCTGGGCCGCGAAGTCGAACGCTGCTGCCGCTTCATCGCGCTGCAATGGGCGATCGATTGCCGCCTGCACCTGGTCGAACGCCCCATGACAGTATCGGCGGAAACCGCGGCGGAGATCGAATATCTGATCCGCGAAGCCGCCGCCAATGCGGTCAAGCACGCCAATGCGCGCCACATCACCGTATCCATCGCGCAGGTCGACGATGAAATATTGATCGCGTTGAAGGACAATCCCGGACCGCAGGCGGTCGCCCGCGAAAACTATACCGGCGACTTCGAACTCCAGTCGCAATCGATCATGAAGCGACTGGGCAAGATCGGCGGAACGGCGTATTTTCACAATCTCAGCATGAACTCGCTGATTTCGATCAGATTACCCTCCTCTCTACCAAGGTCTCCCATATGATGGCCCAGATAGCGATAGTCGACGATCATCCGATCTTCCTGGACGGCATGGCCCAGTTCCTGACCTCCCACGGCCATGACATATTATTTTGCGCCCGGTCGGTAGAAGAGGCGCTGGAACGGATGCAGGCGGAGGAACCGGACCTGCTGATCCTGGACGTCAGCATGAAAAGCGGCGGCGGCCTGGCGATCCTGTCAGCCATAAGGGGCAGCGGCAGCACGGTGCCGGTCATCTTCATGACCGTGCATATCCGCCCGGAACAGACGCTGGAAGCGATCAAGCTGGGCGTCGACGGCGTCGTGCTGAAGGACAGCGACCCCAACGAACTGCTGAGCTGCATCCAGCAGGTCATGAGCGGCAACAAGAGCATCGCCCCCTTCGTCATGGAACAGGCGCTGGTGCACAGCATTTCCGCGCCCGCCAGCGAGGCCAATGCGCTTGCGGCGCTGACGGAACGGGAATTGGAGATCGCCGGTCTGATCCGCGCAGGCCTTCGCAACCGGGAGATAGCGAGCCGGTGCGGGCTGACAGAAGGCACGGTGAAGGTGCACCTGCACAGCATCTTCCAGAAGCTCAACATCAAGTCGCGCTCCGAACTGATCATCATGATGATGTCGATGGACAGCGAAATGCCCGCCATGGGGGTGGAGCATTAAAGGGGCTGTGGTGGATGATGGTTGGAAGCGGACGTTCCCCTGTTCGTCACCCCGGACCCTTCGACAAGCTCAGGACAGGCTTGATCGGGGGTTCCGCTTTTCCCTCTACACTGCACCTCGTCCAAGGCAGCGGGACCCCGGGTCAAGCCCGGCGTGACGGTGGGGCAAACTGGCCGAAATCAAGACAGCCTTATCTCTGGCGCAGGCCTTGGACGAAATCGGGCATATGGGCGATTCCGCTGGGATTCGGCCCGGCCATATAGAGCGCCATGATCGTCCCCAGCGCGATCGCAACGCCGTAGGGGATCGGCCCCTTCTTGTCGAACAGCGCGATGGACGAGCCTTCCCGCACGCTTTGCGGCACCAGCCGCCGGCCGGCCATCAGCACCAGCGCCAGCACGCCGCCGCCGACCGTGACATAGACCAGCCACGGAACCGCGCCCGCCCAGTCGAACCACAGCGCGCAGGCGCTCATCAGCTTGACGTCGCCGCCGCCCATGGCGCGCATGGCGAACAGGCCGCATCCAAGTGCAAACATGCCCAGGAAAACGGTGCCGTTACGCCAGATGTCATTTTCCCACCCCACCACAGCGACCCAGGCCGCATAAAGCCCGATGACCAACAGGGGGAAGATATTGGATATGCGCAGCCGGGCCATATCCTCCACCGCCGCCGCGACTAGGACAAGCGAAACGGCAAGCAGAACCAGATCCTTCATCATTTCCCCGCAGCCTTCATGCTGTCCAGCGCGGCCGCGGCTTCGGGCACGAAGCTGTCGGCCTCGCTCACGGCGCGGCTGAGATAGGCCTGCGCCTTCGGCAGATCGCCCATCCGCATCGCCGCCTGTCCGGCATTGCTGAGCCGGCGCGCCCATTCGTCGGCGGTGTCGGCGGGCCGGCGGCTGATGTCCCGTCCCGCCATGACATAGGCCGTGTCGCCGTTGGCGATGATCCGCGCATCGTCCGGGGCGCTTTCGCGCGCCTTGTCGAAGATCGTCGCGGCCTTGCCGGCCTTGCCCTGCTTGAGCAGCGACAGTCCGTAATTGTTGAGAACCTGGGAAGGCTTGTCGGTGAGCTGGAACGCCCGCTCATAAGCGGCGCTGCTGAGCGCCCAGGACTCCGCCTGGTCATAGGCCACGCCGAGCGCGTTCCACGAGCGCCAGCGCCCCGCGCAATCGGCCACGGCCCGGCGCAGCGGCTCCAGCGCCTCCTGCGCGCGGCCGAGGCGCAGCAGCGCGATCCCCCTGCCCTCCCCGACGCGGCAGTCCCTGAGGCCGCCTTGCTCCAGCGCGGCGAAACGCGCCAGCGCTTCCTCATCGCGCCGCTTTTCCAGCGCCATGCGCGCATCCGCCATTTCCATCGCCTGCCGGTCGTCCGGTTGCGCGGCGGCGCGCCACTGGCCCAGCATCGCTTGCGCCTGGATGATCCGCCCGCCGTCCATGGCCTCTTCCACCAGCCGCGCATAATCCAGCGAAGACGGCATCGCCCCGGCGGTCGGCGCGGCGGTCGCCAGAAGCAGCGCCCAGATCATCCCCGCGTCCCCTTCCGGGCGGGCCGCGCCATGCTTTTCCACAGCCGTTCGAACAGCCCGTCATGAGCGGGCCTTGTTTCTTCGCCCGCCGCAAATTCCGGCGGAGCCTTCGCATCCGGCGTGCCGACGGTGATGATCGGCGCCATCAGTTCGGGCCGGGCCTGCGTTTCGGCCACGGTGACGATCCGGGTTGTCAGTTGCGGATTGGCGCGGGGCGCGGACGCCCCCGCCTCCATCGTCCGCAACCGCACCTCGCCCAGCGAAACGCGCTCCAGTTCCATCCCGGCCATCGGCGCCGGGCGCCCGGCCGGAACGGCCGACGCCAGTTGCGCCAAGGTCGGGCGAGCGGTGACGGGCGCGCCCGCCGACGCTCCGCCCGACTGGGCGAGCAGCGCGTCGGCTTCGCCCTTCAGGCCTTGCGCCGACAGGCTCCGCGCGAAGTTGCGGGCGATGCGCGCATCCTCCGGCGCGCGCGACAGCGCCAGTTCGAAAAACTCCCGCGCCAGATCGTGCCGCCCCATGGCCGCATAGCTGATCGCGACGCCGTTCAGGCCATGCGCGTCGGTCGGATCGTTGCGCACGGCGCGGCGGAAGGCGTCCAGCGCCAGCGCATATTCCCCCCGCGAAAACAAGAGGTCGCCCCGCACCAGCGCATCCTGCGCCGGCGCGGCGGGCTGCCGATCGACCGGCCTGATCGAAAGCACGCCCTTTTGCGGCCCGCTGCACGCGGTCGTCGCAATGATGAGAGCGACTGCCACTGCCCCTTTGTTCATGGTCCCCCTCCCCCTTTTCCTAACGAGTCATGACCGGCAGGATGTCGCGCACCACCCGCACCACCGCCGGCAGCATCAGCACGCCGATCATCACCGGCAGCATGCAGGCGACCAGCGGCACCGACAGCAGCACCGGCAGGCGATGCGCCTTCTCCTCGGCGCGCATCCGCCGCTTCTCCCGCATTTCCGAGGCGTAGACGCGCAGGGTCTGCCCGACGCTCGATCCCAGTTGATCGGACTGGATCAGCAGCGTCGCGAAGGAGCGTATCTCATCCACGTCGACATCGTCGGCCATGCGCCGCAAGGCGTCCTGCCGGCTGCGCCCCGCGCGCAGTTCCAGAACGACCTTGCCCAGCGCCGCCGACACCAGCGGATGGGACAGCGCCAGTTCCCGGCCGACGCGATCCATCGCAGCCTCCAGGCCCAGGCCCGCCTCGACGCAGACCAGCATCAGGTCCAGCGCATCGGGAAAGCCGTGGACGATTTCTTCCTGCCGCCGCGAAGCCTTGGCCGAAATAAAGAGGTTGGGCATGTAAAGCCCCAGGACCGCCAGCAGCGATGCGACCATATAGAGGGTGAGCGCAGTGGGCGGTTCCGGATTGCCGAGCGATGTGATCACGAATATCGCGGGCAGGGCAAAGGTCAGCACAAGGCGAAAGAGAGTGAACAGCTTTGGCGCTTCCGGCGACATGTAGCCGGCCGCGATCAGGCGCCGGCGCAGGTCCACATTGTTCGTGTCGACCAGCGAAACCCCCATCTTCTCGATGCGGTCGACCAGCTTCTTCCACTCGCTGCTGTTGCGTTCGCCGCGCAGCGTCTGGCTGCCATTCTGGGACGCCCCGCTTTCTCCCACCAGGTCGAGCCGGCTGCGCACCCGCGCGTTGCGCATCACGACTTCCGACAGGCCGAAGACCAGCGCGACGATGGCGATGAACAGAAAGCCGAGAATGAACGGCCGCAACTGGATCAAGAACGCGGAATTCAGCATCGCATCATACCTTCAGGTCGACCATGCGGCGTATCGTGAAGAAGCCGATCAGGTAGAGGACGATCAAGCCGACAAAGCCGATGATGAACATGCTGTCCTGCGCGACGTCCAGATAAAAGGCCGGATTGACCAGGAACAGGCCGACAAAGGCCAGGATCGGCAAGGCGGTTAGCATCACCGCCGTCATCCGCCCTTCGGAACTGAGCGCCCGGACCTTCATGAACAGGCTCGCCCGCTCGCGGATCACGGTCGAAAGATTTTCGAGGATCTCCGCAAGATTGCCCCCCGTCTCGCTCTGCACCGACAGGGAGATGACGAACATGTGCATCTCGTTCATGTCCCATCGTTCGGCCATGCGCTGCAACGCGTCGCGCAGGTCGGCGCCATAGGTGACTTCATCGACGACGATGCCGAATTCGCTGCCGATCGGATCGCGCATCTCCTTGGTCAAAAGGTCCAGCGCGGCGGCAATGGGATGCCCGGCGCGCAGGCCGCGGACGAAGGTGTCCAGCGCCACGGGAAACTGCTCCTCCATCTTCTTGCGCCGCCGCTGGGCGAGGCGCGTCAGCACCATCATCGGCAACGCAATGCCCAGCGCGCCCGCAAAGGCCAGCGCCATCACGAACATCCCCGCCGTCAGGGCATAGCCCGCCGCCATGCCGCCCACCATCACCAGCAGGAACAGCGCGCTCGTCGCGATCAGCATCAGCGTCAGCACCGTGCGCGCCGGGAAGGTCAGCCCGGCGCCGTGCAGCACCCGCATCACCCCCAGCCCCGCCCGCCCGAACAGGGAGGAACGGTCGAAGCTCACCGCCTCGTCGCTCCGCCGCAGCTTGGAAAGGACCGTGCTGCGCTCGAAACCCGCGGCGATCATCTTCAACCGTCGGTTCACCACGCGATCGGTCGTGGCGCGGGCGCGAAGCCAGCCTGCAATGCCCTCGATCGTCAGGATCACCGCCGCGAACAGCAGGACGAGGACGAAGACGCGGATGTAGAGCGGGTTCATCAGTGGATCACCGCATCGGGACGGAACAGTTCGGCCGGCAGGGCGATGCCCCGGTCGGCCAGTTCCCCCATGAATTTGGGCCGGATGCCGGTCGCCTCGAAATGGCCGCGCACCATGTTGTTCTCATCGCGGCCGGTCATCTTGAAGCGGAAGATTTCCTGCATGGTGATGACCTCCCCCTCCATGCCGGTGATTTCCGACAGGCTGAGCAGGCGGCGGCGCCCGTCGGCAAGGCGCCCCACCTGCACGATCACGTTCAGCGCCGAAGCGATCTGGGCGCGGGCGGAACGCGGCGAAATGTCGATGCCGCTCATGCCGATCATCTGCTCCACGCGGGACAGCGCGTCGCGCGGCGTGTTGGCGTGCACGGTCGTCATCGATCCGTCATGGCCGGTGTTCATCGCCTGGAGCATGTCGAACGCCTCCCCGGCGCGGACTTCGCCGACGATGATGCGGTCGGGCCGCATGCGCAGCGCATTCTTCACCAGGTCGCGCTGCGTGACTTCTCCCTTGCCCTCGATATTGGGGGGACGGGTTTCCAGCCGCGCGACGTGGCGCTGCTGCAATTGCAGTTCGGCCGAATCCTCGATGGTGACGATGCGCTCATGCTCGTCGATGGCGGCGGACATGGCGTTGAGCAGGGTCGTCTTGCCCGAACCCGTGCCGCCGGAAATCAGCACGTTGCGCCGCGCCGCCACCACCGCGGAGAGAACCTGCGCCATCGGCGCGGGCACGCTGCCCAGTTCGGTGAGGCGCGCCATGCTGATCGGCACCTTGGCGAACTTGCGGATGGAAAGCAGCGAGCCGTCGATGGCCAGCGGCGGCACCACCGCGTTGACGCGGGAGCCGTCGGCCAGGCGCGCGTCGACGAAGGGCGAGGATTCATCGATCCGCCGTCCCACCGCCGCGACGATCTTCTGGATGATGCGCAGCAGGTGCTTTTCATCCTTGAAGCGGGTCGCCGTTTCGACCAGCCGTCCATTGCGCTCCACGAACACGACCTTGTGCCCGTTCACCAATATGTCGGTGATGCTGTGGTCCTTCAGCAACGGCTCCAGCGGACCCAGGCCCAGCAGTTCGTCCAATATGTCGGACACCAGCCGGCGGCGCTCCTCCAGATTGAGGGCATGCTTCTGAAGCGCGAGCTGTTCGTGGACGATCTCGCCCACTTCGGCCTCCACCTGCGCCCGCGACATGCTTTCCAGCGCGGAAAGATTGATGATGTCGATCAGCTTCTGGTGCAGCGCGACCTTGAGTTCGGTGTGCCGGTCCTCCTCCAGAAGCGCGGCTTGGGTCTCGATCGGCCCCACTTCGTCGCGGGGGTCGCCTCGTTCGCCTTTTCGGATCTGCCACATCAGCCCTTCTCCGCCTGACGTTCGGCCTCGGCCGCCTGGGTGCAGCAATCGACGATGTCCTGCATGTCCTTGCAGATGCGGCTGCGCGCCTTCAGTTCCTGGATCAGCACGCCCTGGTCCAGCGCGGAACTGACCAGCGGGAAGTCGTTGGCGATGCTGAGCTTCACAGGGTGGTCCAGCGCCGCCGCCGCATCCTCCAGGCCGATGGCGCGAAAAAATTTCTTTTCCACGCGATTGGCGACGACATGAATGCGCGCAGGATCGATGTCCTGGTCGCGCAGCAGCGAAATCTGGCGCCGCGCCTGGCGCAGGCTGGCGATGGTGAGTTCGCACACCAGGAAAATGACCTGGGAACGCGCCACCAGAGACATCGACCAGTTGGTCCAGTTGCCCGGCAGGTCCAGATAGATCGTATCGAAACCGCGCTGCGCCAGTTCGACGATGCGGAAGACCTGGTCGGCGTTCACCGCCTCGATCGGCATGATCTCCGCCGGCGCGGTCACGACCCTGAGGCCGGTGGAGGTTTCCACGGTGACGGTCCGCAACAGCTCATTGTCGACGCGGCTGCCCGCGTTGAGCAGGTCCGCCAATGTCAGGGGCGAGGAAATCCCCAGGAAGGTGCCGGCATTGCCGAACTGTATGTCGAAGTCGAACAGGCAGACTTCGCCGCCGCCCTGCTTTTTTGAGCGGGCGTGAAGACTCGCCGCCTGCGTCGCGATGGTCGTCGCGCCGACGCCGCCGACGCTTTTAATGATGGAAACGATCTGGCCGGTCCTGACGTCGTCCTGGCGGCTGGCCGCGATGCGGCTGCGCAGATCGTCCAATATCGCCGCAAGGTCATGGGCGCGCAGCGGCAGTTCGATGACGTCGTTGATCCCGCTGCGCAGCAGGGCGCGCACGACCGCGATCTGCGCATCGCGCACCGCCGCCACCAGCATCAGCTTCGGATTGGCGGCGCGCAACCCGGCGAGCCGCGCCATGGACGCGTCATTGTCGGGCTGAACCTCTATGATGATCGCTTTGGCATCGGCGGCCAGTTGCGGCGGCACGGGCGCGCCGGCGGCGAGCATGGAGAGGGTGAGCGACTGGCCGGTCAGGCGGTCCCCCAATATGTCGGACGCCTGCACCTCCTGCTCCGACAGGATGAGATGAAGGCCCTCATCCCCGATATTGAGGGTCCAGCTCTCGGCGGGTTCCGCTGCGTTCGTCACGATGCCCACGATCTTGTCCCTCAATTTGCCACCGTACCCTGGCCGTCTTCCATGGTGAGAGCGGCGCTGAAACCGGGTAGGGTGATGGAGCCTCTGAAAAGCATTAAAAGCAGCGGCCGGAAGGTAAGCTGTTTCAACGAAACCTTCACCAGCGGCGAAACGTCCGATCCGTTAGGATCGCCGGCATAGCCCAATCCCGAATAGTCATAATCGATGGTGACATTGGCGGAACCGATTTCCGGCATGAACAGCCGCATTCGATTAACGATATTGTTGAACGCCGTCAGCGCGCTGGCTTGGTCGCTATTGCTAGTGCCGACCAAATTGGCGGGACAAGTCGCGCCAGTCTTACAGGAACAACTTACCGCGCCGGCGTTGATCAAGCAGGATGCGCCGCCAAAGGCACTTTCCGGGACGGGGTCGCCCTGCGTGATCGTGCTGCCGTTGACGAAGCTGTAGGAGTAGAGCCCATTGGGAACCATGTCGGCTGCTATCGCATAGCGCACACCCATCTGCGTCGCCTTTTCTGCGCGATTCCATGTCCACATCAACCGACCGACGTCAATGATCCCCAACAGAAAAATGAGCAGCAACGGCAGCACAAGCGCGAATTCGGCAGCCGAGGACGCACGCGTATTCCGAACAAGGGAGGCGAGCCAGCGCTTCATATTCCTTGCACCGTTGCTTCGGACTCGGAGACCAAGTTCAGGGTGGAACTGGTAAAACCAAGGTTGTTGAACAAAGACCTATAAGGAACGACGGCGGATACCTTTATTCTGGGAACGTTCGACATCCCCTTGTAGATACCTGAATAATTTCCTCCGCTGATCGCCGTGCAGTTAAGCGTCACGGTTACAGTCGTGGCAGCGGTCCAATTAGTCAGTCGCGCCGTGCCTCCATTCGCAATCTGTCCGGTACGGGTGATATTGCGCGTTTTGTCCACTACGTCGCTGGCTACGCTATTCGGGCAGGAAAAGTCCGTGAACGCTCGACGCGCTGCGTATCGCGCACCATCGCGCACCGCCTTCGCGACGACATGCTCGCTCAAAAAATAATTGCCCAGCTCGAAAGAACCGAACATCAATATGATCAGGAACGGCATTATCAGCGCCATTTCAGCGGCAGCGGCGGCCCTGTTGGTTGCAAGAAGGCGAGAGAGCAAGGCGATAATCATGGCTGTCACTCGATCAAATAGGGGACAGCGCGCTGCGTAACCTGACTGGCTGTCGCACCTCCTCCACCCAAAGTCGTTTCGCCAATGACTTCGGCATAGACATCGTTTGCATCTGTCCTTGCACGATTGAGAGATGGCTCGACCAGGAAAAGTTCGATCCACTTCTTGACCGGGTAAACGGTTCCACCGCCACCATGCACATTATAGGCATTGCAGTTGATCACGGCCGCAGAAATTCTGCGACGATCTACCGTACTGCCACCGGGCACCAGTCCCGATCCATATCCCTGAAGAGGGGAGCAGATGGGGGCATCATAATCTTCCGATGACGGCGAGGAACTGGTCGTGCGCGTCGACAAAATGACTTTGCCGCCAATGGTTTCGCCGCGATGCTGTATTTCCCAATTATACACCTGATAGCGCGTAGGATTGGATGGGAGAGGATTGGTAGCTGTACTTGTGTAAACAGGCCAATCGGCACTGCCCCAATTATAATTCACGTAAAAATACGCGTTTCTATCCCAATTCCCATCACCGACTTTGCCCGCGCTACAAGACCCCGCTGTGGAGACGGCATGACATTTATCCCGTGGATAGCCCATGGCCTGCGGCATATTTGCCAAAGCAAGATCAGCTGTGGGGGATGATGGCGAATATTCCGGGGAAGGCAATTCCCATTCATTGTTGGCGAACCCGCATTTGTTCGCGCTACCGGGAGCATTTTTGCGAACGACATCCTTCACCGTATTGATGGAAGGAGGGCAAAGACCGCCGCTGGGACAGGAAGCGTTATTGCCATTCCCGTTATTTCCGGTGCCGCTCTCCGCATTATTGTTGGCCCGTTCATAAATGTCGAACCGGGTATTAATCGCCTGCGTCACAGTCGTACCTGCACCAGTACGCGTTTTAACGCCTTCCAAGCTGGAACAGTCGCCAGGCACAGAAATCCAACCGAGCGCTTCGCGCAATTCCACATTGGGGTTCGAGGTCGATGAACCAGTATCGAGATAGCCAAAATTGCCCGGCGCCCAGGCGCTGTTACCATTGCCGACCGCGACCAGTTTGAGCCCTTTGCCTATCCGGTTGGCAACTACGAAATCATAATCCACATCGGTGTTGCCAATCGGCTCATCCGGGTTGCAAATCATCACCGGCGGCACCTTGCAAATGGCTTCCCCCAATCCGGCATAAGCCGTGGCCGATAAAGGACCGGAGGAAAACATCGCGACGACAGGCGTCAACGCAAAACGAGCCGTGCGAGAATTGACCGTAACCTCTACGAAATTGACATCCGCATCGGCGAGCGTTCCAGTATCACTCCGATCCTTATTCTTGTAGAATTTGATGAAGCCCGTCCGGTCGCATGTGGCCTCATTCGCTACCGTGATTGCGAGACCGCTGGCATTGCCATCATTGGCAAAACGGGCATCATTTCGTATCAGGGCGCTCGCCGCGTTCGCGGCGCGGCTGCAGGCGCCCGTTTTACCGTCAAGCTGCGTCGCCGCCGCAAGCGCAGCCTGATCCGCCGCATTCTGCAACTCGGAATCCAGACTCGCCATCCGCGCATAGTCGAAAGCGATACCCCCCACGGCGATCAATCCGAAAAGCGACAGCGCAACCGTGGGCGCCACCGCACCGCCGGTCGACTGCAACAGGCCTTTCCGAATGCGGGGCATGGGATCACTTCGCCTCCTTCGATCAATTGCCGCCGCTGCCGCCACCGCTGGAGCCGCTCGTCGTGCGGATCGACTGCGGTTTCTTCACCTTGTCGGTGCGATAGCGTTCCACAGCCGCGGCCGAGCGCTGGCCATCACCGCCCTCGACCAACGCGCCTTCATATTGCGGATCAGGATTGATCACCTGCATCGCGTAATTGCTGCGCACCGCGCCGCCGAAAGTCGGGTCGTTCGCCGTGCAGCCCGCCAGCAGCGGCAACATCAGGGCGCTTCCAATATAAGCAACGCGCATCGTCAGCCTCCTGCTCACAATTCATATCCGCTGGGCGTCTTGCCCGAAGCGGGCGCTTCCTTCGCCGGAGCGGGCGCTTTTTTCGGCGCTTCGGGCGGCATCGCATCGGGGTTCAGCGGGTTGATGCCCACCGCCTTGTCGGTCCGTCCCATCAGGAACAGGTCAAGCTCATGCGGCGGCTTCACCCGGTCGGTGGGCAAGGCAACATCCTCCGCCCGCATCGGCTTCACCAGACGCGGGGTCACGATGATGACCAGTTCGGTCTCGCTCTTCTGGAAACCGCTCGAACGGAACAGCGCGCCAATGATCGGGATGGAACCCAAAATCGGGAATTGCCGCACCGTGTCCTGAAAATCCTTGCGCAGCAGTCCCGCCAGAGCAAAGGATTGCCCATCACGCAATTCCAGCGTCGAACTGGCCCGACGCGTTTGCAGCCCCGGAATGGTGAGGCCGTTGATCGTCACCGACGCCGAAGGGTCGATGGAACTGACCTCCGGTTCCACCACCAGGTTGATGATGCCGTCTTCCAGCACTGTCGGCGTAAAGCCCAGGCTGACACCGAAAGGCTTGAACTCGACAGTGATGGCATTTGTACCGCCACCGCCACCGCCACCGCCGCCACCACCGCTATTGCTCTGAGCGACTGGGATGGGAAATTCGCCACCCGCCAGGAAGGAAGCCGTCTCGCCCGAAAGCGCGATCAGCGTCGGCTCCGCCAATGTGGTGGCCAACCCTTTGCGTTCCAGCGCATCGAGCGCGGACGCAATATTCAGACCGGCAAATTCCGTAAGACGGCCAAGAACGCCCGCACCATTGGTCAGGGGCGCAAGATCTACTGTACCCCCTGAAACTATAGCGGCAGCCCCTTTTGATCCCACATCGCCGATACCGCCAACGAATTTACCGCTATCATTCACGAAGCTGTGATTGATATTCAACTGCTTGGCGGCGCTGCGTGTCATTTCGGAGAAGCGCACCTCCAGCATCACCTGCTGCGCCGCGCCGACCGACATCATGTTGACGACCTTGTCCCCGGCATAGGTCTTGGCGATCTGCACCGCCCGGTCGACCGCCGCCGCGCTGGACACGGTGCCGGTCAGCACCACCGCGTCATTGGATATGCGGGCGCCAATGGGCTGACCGGGCAGCAGGTCGGACAATTGCCGCTTCAGCGTCACGACGTCCGGCCCGACAGCCACGTCGACCACCGCGATCATCATGTTGCGGCTGTCGTAGAGGGTCAGGCTGGTCGTGCCCATCTTCTTGCCCAGCACATAGACCGAACGGTTGGTCATGGGCAGGACATCGGCGATTTCCGCATTGCCGACCAGCGCTTTGGCGAAGGGCCGGTCGACCGTCAGCACCTGGCTCTTGTTGAGCGGCACGTCGAGTTGACCGGCATGATTGGCGTTGCTGACATTGAGGGAGGCGACCTGCGCCTGCGCCTGCATCGGCAGCAGCGACGCCCCGGCGCCAAGCGCCAGCAGGGACGCCAGCATGGGCAAGGACTTAGCGGGAACCATAGCGCTTCACCTCATAGCTGGTGCCGGTCGTGCCGCGCACGATTTCGACCGATGCGGTTGACGGCAGGGCGTTCATGTTCTTCGGCACGGCGCGGCGCGCAGGGCGGAAGGCGGAGGCGGGACGCGGCGGCAGATAGGCCATGTCGGCGAAACGGGCGCGGGGGCCGGCATAGCCGCCAACATAGGCGCCGTCGCGCAGATCCTCTATCCCCACGGTCTGCACCGCCGGATTGGGCTTGTCGGTCAGGTTGCGCAGGACCAGCGTGAGTTGCCCCACCTGCTGGGCCAGGACCAGCTTCTGCGCGTCGACCTGGTTGACCTCCAGCGTGGCGGTCTTGCCGACGGCCGGGTCTTTCGACGTGTCGTTGGCGTTCTGGTCGATGGCTATGACGCGGGTGCCTTGCAACAGAACATCGGTAATCTGCTGGCTGGCGCCGCCCATCGGGTCCTGAAGCGTGCGCGTCACGAAGACGTCGACCGTATCGCCGGGAAGCACGAAGCCGCCCGCGGCGGCCACATCGCTGACGCGGACGGCGACGGCGCGCATTTCCGGGGCGAGCACCGCCGACATGGTGGCGCGCCCTCCTTCTCCGGAGAGCTTGGAGGCCAGGATCGGCTCGCCCGGCTCGATCTGTCGGAGAACCACGCGGCCCTTGCCGAGCGAGGTCAGTTGGATGGGATCACGGAAAGCGCCGGGCGGCACGGAATTGGCGGGCCAGTCGACCACGCGGATTTTCTCGGCCGTGACCGCCGATCCGAAGGGCAGCGGGACGGTCGCCACTACGACCTTTGCCATTCCGCCTTCCGGTGGCGGCACCTTTTCAGCACGGCTCAGATAGGAGTTGGCGACGAAAACTGCTGCAAGGCCCAGCAATATTGCGAGGCCAAGGACTATAAGAGATCTGCGCTGCCCCACGACAACTCCCCCCGGAATTGTTTTAATCGATGAAAACTGGCCAGCATATATGCTGGCCAGTATCTAATCCATTATTTAAGGAGTAGCAGCCGCAACTCCACACGCGGTGCTTGCCGCGCTCGAACTATTTGCTGCAATGCAATCTTTGGCCTTGTTCATCGAACCGCTGATCGCACCACCCAAATTCCATGCAGCGACCGCAATACCGGTGCCAACAATCGCCAGGATCAGCGCATATTCAGCAGCCGAAGCGCCGCTCTGGTCATTCCACAGCTTCTTGAAAAAAGTCATGTCTTTCACCCCTATTTCGCCGGTAACCATTGCCGGCCGCTCTTGCTCAGCTCTACGGTAGGGGCCTGTCCACCTCGCGACCCCGGCGGCGGTTATCGTTCCGATCGCCAGGTAGTTGGCAGTTCCCGTAGAACTTGGGGTCAAATTGAAGCAAAGCCGATGCAAGTCAACATGGTAAAAAATACGTATATTTTCCAGTGACTTATGGCTATTTTTTGTTAACCTTTTCCGGAAACCAATATTGTTACCATAAGTAAACGACATTGATTTTAAGTATATCTTTGGATATATGACTTTAGAAAATAACAACTTATATTATATTTTACTCCGATTCTGATTTTCATCTACATTTTCGTTTCAAAATAAAATTCCCAGTAACATGAATAATTCTGGGTTTTTATTTCAATCAAACGAAGAGCCTTCATAGAATAATCCCACGTCTGTTTGGACGAATGATTGGAAAGCGGAAGGGGAATTGCCTGAATGGCTAACACCTTCGTACTAGACTGTTCGGATCGCGGAAAACGGACGACTTGAGCCGGAAAAACCGCTGGCGGCACGGTTCGCCGCGAATCAGGTGCGAATCATCGACAGAAGCTCGGCGCAATTCAGCCGCTTACAAATGTCCCATTTCGGGAAAAACGCAAGCCCGCTTTAATGCGCACTGACGCGCTGGCGGAAGGTGACGTTCACCCGTTCCGACAGCAGCAGATAGGGCAGCCAGATGGCGGCGCTGATCAGCACCTTCTTCACATTGCCCGTCAGCATGTTCAGCAACGCGGCATCCACGCCATGGGGCACATTGTCGATCCCGGCGACCAGATGCGCGATGCTGATCTGCGCCAGCAGATCGATGCCCCATACCATTACCAGGAAGCGCGGAAAGAGCGGCGCCAGTCGCAGCGCCATGGCGAAGGCGAACATGTAGAGGCTGGACAGGATCACCACGTCCGCCAGCATCACGCTGTACAGACCGACGAACCACGGCGGCGAGTAGCTGCCCAGAGCGGGAATGGAGCCGAGAAATTCCAGCGTGCGCACCGGCACGTTCAGCGCGATCCCCACCAGCAGCGACGCCATCACGCCATAGAGGCCGAATTGCGACATCTCCCGCGCCTTCAGGCAGTCCACCTTGCGCCAGCGCCCGACCTGCGCCAGCCGAAAGGCAGGCTGGGCATGGATGCGCCCGGCCGGAAACAGCTTCAATCCCAGCAGCAGCGACCCGACGGGCGCGCCGACGACCAGCAGATAGGGCAGCAGGCCCATCCCGCTTCCCCAGGGCGTTCCGCTGTAGGGCGTCGCGGGAAAGGCCAAGCGAAGGCCGCAGGCGAAGGCGGCGGCCATGATCCAGATGGCGACGATCCGCTCCAGATTGACCTGCATCGACAGCACGACGGCCACGCTCTTGCGGTAGAGACGGTCCCTCACCATTCGCACCATGGAACCGGACCTCCTCCGAACGCCGAACCTCTCCGCGACTATCCGCGATGTTGGTAAACGCCAGGTAAATGCGCGGCCTGGGGAAAAGTTCTACGGCGCCGAAGGGATATGGCGAGCCATCGGAAAAGATAAAGTCCGGCCGCCCCTCACTTGCGCGGAACGGTGATGCGGATGGTCGTGCGCCCGCCGATATTCTGGAGGAACACCTCCCCGCCCAACATCTGTATCCGCCGCATCAGCGACCGCGAAGGCACCGCCCCGCTCGACCCCAGCCGCGCCATGTTGGGGACGCCGTCGTCGCTGACCTGGAGGGCGATGCGGTTGCCGTCCGGCTCCAGCGCGAAATTCACCATGGTCGCCCCCGCATGGCGCACCGCATTGGCGACGATCTCCCGCACGGCGAAGCTCAGTTCCCGGCCGATCAGCGCGCTGGTCGCGCAATTGCCGTCCTCCACCTTCAACTCGCAGCCTATGCCCCATTGCTCCCCCAGGGAGCGCACCACCATCGCCAGCGTTTCGGGCAGATAGGCGAAATCCTCCTCATCGGCTTCCGGATTGATGATCCAGCGGATCGTGGCGATCTGGTCCTTTGCGATGCGGTCGACATTCTGGATCACGGCGCGCGGCTCAACCTGCCGCCCGCCCAGCAGCGGCGCGATCTGGAAACGGATGCTGGCCAGCGCCTGCAGGACGCTGTCGTGCAGTTCGCGCTGCAACCGTTCCCGCTCCCGCGCGCCGGCGATGACATGGGCAAGGTCCAGGCTGTTGCGGACGGTAAGTTCCTCGCACGCGCTTTCGAAGACCCGCTGGGCGATGGCGACGCGGTCCTCATGGCAGGGATCGCCCAGGCGGGCCGCTCCCACCGCCTCGAAAGTCCCGATGGTCACCCTGACGGTCAGCAGCGTTTCGGCGTCCAGCAGCGACGTCCATGCCCGGCCGCCCGCGGACAATGGCCGCAGCACGGCTATTCCATCGGCCGACAGGGAAATCGACGCATGTCTCGTCCGGTCATGCCAGCCGGTCTCCGCCGTCAGCAGGTTGCCGAAACCCACTGACGGCATTTCCTGCGCCGCGCTGCTGGCGAAGCGCGGGGGTTCATGGCTGGCAAGGCGGAACAGCACCGCAACCCCCTGCCCGCCGGTCGCAAGCCGCAGGGCATGGAGCAGGAACGGGCCGTGATCCCCGCCGGCGGGCGGCAGCTCGCCCTCCAGCAAGCGCCGGTCCCGTTCGAATTCCAGCAGCGTTTCCCGGCGCGGTCCCAGCAACACGCCGGTCACCAGGATCGCCACCGCCAGAAAGCAGGCGCGAAGCACGATCCGCTCCGCTTCGGGTTCCGAAGGCAGGGAAATGATCTGGTCGGCCCATGTGGTGCCGACCGCCACCAACCCGGCCATCAGGGCGACCAGCAGGTGCAGCCGCCGCCGCACGATCAACGCCACTTCGATGGCCACGAAGAAGCTGCCGGAAAAATAGGGGCTGTTGGACGGGTTGGTGACGACCAGCAGCGCCAGGAACAGCAGCGTGTCCAGATAGATGACCGGCCGCCTGATCCGCATGTCCGTCACCCAGGAACGCGACGACAGGAACACCGCGGCCAGCGCCAGCAACAGCATGAGCAGGATCAGCGCATGCTCCGCGATCTCCGCCCAGTAGCGGGCGCTGGAGAAGCCGAAGCTCACCACGGCATAGATGACGGCCAGCAACAGCCGGGTGAAATTGAGCGTCTGCCAGGGGCGCAGGGCCGACAGCGTCCGCGCGTCCCACCAGCTCAAGCGCATCGCGATTTCGCCCGGCCCATTCATCGCGTGACGCACATCCTTCATCCGGCCCGATGCATATTGTCTGGCGGGCCGCTCCTTATGGAAAGGAAATCATGCCCCGGTCAAATGGCGATGGTCAAACGGGGATGGCTCCGTTCGTCGCAGGGAATGCCCTGAGACCGATCAGCCGTGGAAATAGTCATAGACCTGCTGCGCCACAGCCTTGGAAACGCCCGGCGCCTTCAGCAGGTCTTCCAGCGCCGCGCTTTTCACCGCCTTGGCGGTTCCGAAGTGCATCAGCAGCGCCTTCTTGCGGGACGGGCCGATGCCCGGCACCTCGTCGAGCGAACTGACGGTGATCGCCTTGCTGCGCTTCTGCCGGTGCGCGCCGATGGCAAAGCGGTGCGCCTCGTCCCGCAGGCGCTGGAGGTAGAAGAGCACGGGATGGTTGAGCGGGAAACTGATCTCCCGCCCGTCAGGCATGTGGAAGACCTCCCGCCCTTCGCGCCCATGGTGCGGCCCCTTGGCGATGCCGATCATGCAGACATCCTCTATGCCCATATCTTCCAATATGGCGCGGGCGGCGGACAATTGCCCCTTGCCGCCGTCGATCAGCACCAGGTCCGGCCATTCGCCGCTGTCGCGATCCGGGTCCTCCCGCGCCGCCCTGCCGAAGCGTCGCTCGAACATCTCGCGCATCATCGCGAAATCGTCCTGGGAGGTTGCGGGGTTCTTCATGTTGAACTTGCGATAGGCGTTCTTGCGGAAACCCTCCGGCCCCGCGACCACCATGGCGCCCAGCGCATGGCTGCCCTGGATATGGCTGTTGTCGTATATCTCTATCCGGTCGGGCACGCCCTCCAGGCCGAACGCCTCCACCATCTCCTCCAGCACCTTGGCCTGGGTGGTGGTTTCAGCGAGGCGGCGGTCGAGCGCCTCCACGGCATTGCGCTGCGCCTGTTTGATCAGGCGGGTGCGCTCGCCGCGCTGCGGCACCTCTATCCGGACCCTGGAGCCGATGCGTTCGGTGAGCGCCTGCGCCATCAGTTCGCATTCCGCCGGCGCGCGATCGGCAAGGATCAGCTTGGGCGGCGGCACCTCCTCGTAGAATTGCGCCATGAAGCTGGCCAGCACCTCATCCTCCGCCACTTCGGCGGTGTGGACGGGGAAGAAGCTGCGATGGCCCCAATTCTGCCCCCCCCGGATGAAGAAGGCCTGGATGCACATCGCACCGCCCCTGGCCGCGAGCGCGAAGATGTCCGCATCGCCCAGCCCTTCGGCATTGATCGCCTGGCTGCCCTGGATGAAGGTCAGCGCCTTCAGCCGGTCTCGCAGCACAGCCGCCTGCTCGAAATCCATGGCGTCGGATGCCGCCTGCATCGCCTCCCCCAGTTTCTTCTGCACGGCGGTCGACTTGCCGCCCAGGAAATCCTGCGCATCCTTCACCAGTTCGCCATAGGCGGCGTCGTCGATCCTGCCCACGCAAGGCGCGGAACAGCGGCGGATCTGATAGAGCAGGCAGGGCCGCGAGCGATTGGCGAAGAAACTGTCGGTGCAGCTTCTGAGCAGGAACAGCTTTTGCAGCGCGTTGATGGTCCGCGTCACCGATCCGGCGCTGGCGAAGGGGCCGTAATAGCGACCCTTATATTTGCGCGCGCCGCGATGCTTCTGGACGCGGGGAAAGTCATGATCCTCGCGCAGCAGGATGAAGGGGAAGCTCTTGTCGTCGCGCAGCAGGACATTATAGGGCGGGCGGAAACGCTTGATGAGCTGCGCCTCCAGCAACAGCGCCTCCGCCTCGCTGTTGGTGGTGACGATCGTCATGGAACGGGTCTGGGCGACCATGCGCTGGAGCCGCTTGGGCAGGCGGTCGACCTGGGTATAGCTGGTCACGCGGTTGCGCAGCGCCCGCGCCTTGCCGACATAGAGCACGTCCCCTCGCGCATCCTGCATGCGATAGACGCCGGGGCGCGTCGGCAGGGCCTTGAGCGTGGTGCGGATCGCCTCCACGCCCGCCTCCATGTCGGGCTGGCTGCCGGTGACGGTGAAGGCCGCCTTGTCTTCATGGAAACGATCGGGAGATTGCGGGCCGGACATGCGGCAGAAATAGCGGGCCCGGCGAGGATCGCAATGGCGCCGGCGGACGGCATGGCAAAATAGGGGGGTCGGGTGGAGAGCGGACCTCTCCTATCCCTCCCCATCTTTGATGGGGAGGGGGACCGCCGCTGAAAGCGGTGGTGGAGGGGATGGGGCACGACCTCCGAATTTCCCCTCCACCATGCTTCGCATGGTCCCCCTCCCCACGCTTCGCGTAGGGAGGATTTAGGGGCCGCTAATGGCCCACCCAAACCACAAACGCCCACACGACCAGACAAACAAAAAGGCCGGCGCGACGATCCGCACCGGCCCTTTTTTCCACCCCTGGAACAGGCTCAGACGCTGGGGCCAAGCCCCTTGATCGCGTCGTCGACCAGCAGCTTATCGGCCTTGGCGTCATGCCCCTGCGCGATCAGCGACGCGGCGGCGCCGGTGGCGGCGCGCACGGCTTTCGTCCGGATGTCGGCGATGGCCGCGCGCTCGGCCGCGCCAATCTTGTCCTCCGCCATCTTCTGACGGCGCGAGACGAGAGCGGCCGCATTGGCCTTCGCATCCTCCAGCAGCGTGGCCGCCTCATGCTCGGCCGACTTGCGCATCGTCTCAGCCTCGCCGGCGGCGGCGGCCAGCCTGGCTTCATATTCGGCCTTGAGCGCTTCGGCTTCGGCGCGCAGCTTGGAGGCTTCCTCCAACTGCGCCTTGATCTGGGCGATCCGGCCGTCCAGCGCGCCGCCGATCAGGCCGGGCACCTTCTTGACCAGCAGGATCAGGATGAACACCGCCATCGCCAGGCTGACCCAGGCCGTGGCGTCCATGCCGACGGCCTTCGGGTCGGTATGCGGAGCCACGCCTTCATGGGCGACGGTGCCGACCGGCTCCATCCCCTCGGCATGGATCGCCTCGTTTAGGTGCGGGGCTTCCGCCCCACCCTGCTCTCCAGCTTTATGCTGTGCTGCCTCAGCCATGGGCCAGTGCCGCCTTTACTGCGTTGCGGGCTGCATCTTCCGAGGCGTTGACGCCGGAAATGCGAGCCACCATGTCGCGCGCTGCGTCAGCGGCAACGGTTTCAATCTCTGCCATGGCTGCGTCGGTTGCAGCCTTGATGCGGGCTTCGGCCGCGGCGATCCGGCTTGCGATGTCCGCATCGGCGGCTGCCAGCCGGGCTTCGGAAGCCTTGGCCGCCTCTGCCTTCGCCTTGGCCAGGCTTGCCTGGGCGACGGCGCGGCTTTCGGCATCGCGGGCGCGATAGTCGGCCTCCGCCTCGTCAGCGCGGGCGAAAGCCGCCTTGGCGGCATCCAGATCGCCGGTGATCTTCGCGTCGCGCGCATCGGCCGTCGCCTGAACCTTCGGCACCATGCCGAGGCCGATGACGAAGAAAACGAAACCGAAGGTCAGCAGCAGCCAGAAGATCTGCGATGAATAGGTTTCGGCAATTTGCGCGATTTGAGGCATTTTTCGGGTCCGTCCGATCGGGGCGCGGTCAATCAGGGAACGGGCATGGATGACATGGAGTCATCCATGCCCGCCCCAAAGCGGCTGTTCAGGCCACGAACACCAGGATCATGGCGATGACGAACGCCAGCAGACCCAGAAGTTCCGCGGCGGCGAAACCGATGAACAGGCGGCCCTGCTGACCGTCGGCGGCGCCGGGGTTGCGCAGCGCGCCTTCGAGGAACGAGCTGAAGACGTTGCCCACACCGAGGGCGGCGATGCCCGCACCGATGGCGGCCAGGCCAGCACCGAGCAGCTTTGCGGCTTCTGCGTCCATGTTCTAAACTCCTTTTCTAAATTCTATTCGAACGTTGAGGTAATGACGGAAAATCAGTGCAAGTTCTCGGCATCGTTGATGTAGACCGAGGTCAGCAGCGCGAACACATAGGCCTGGATCACCGCGACCAGCACTTCCAGGGCGCTGATGCCGATCATCAGGATGAAGCTGGCGCTGCCGACGGTCAGGCCGTAACCGACGCCCGCATTCGATGCGTTGATGACGAAGCCCGCCAGCACCTTCAGCAGCACGTGGCCGGCGGTCATCGCGACGAACAGTCGCAGCCCCAGGCTGAACGGGCGCACCATGAAGGAGATCAGCTCGATCGGGAAAATGACCGGGATCATCGGCAACGGAGTGCCGTGCGGCACGAACAGCGAGAAGAAGTGCAGGCCATGCTTGTAGAAGCCCACCGCCAGCACGATCGCGAAGCTCATGATCGCGAGCACGCCGGTCGCCGTGAAATGGCTGGTGAAGGTGAAGGGGTGCAGGCCGACCAGGCCCAGCGGCAGCAGGCCGAGCAGGTTCGCCAGCAGGATGAACATGAACAGCGAGAAGACATAGGGAATATACTTCTTGCCGCCTTCGCCCACATTGGCGATCAGCAGGCTCTTGATGAAGCCGGTCATATATTCGACCGCCATCTGCCAGCGGCCGGGGACCAGTTCCCGCTTCATGCCGCCGACGACGAAGATCCACAGCACGACAGCGGCGGCCACCATATAGAGGGCGCTGTTGGTGAAGGCGATGTTGAAGCCGCCGATCGACAGATGGTCCGTACCGAACAGCGGTTCGATCGCAAACTGGTGCATCGGATCGATTTTGCCGGATTCTGCCACGCTGGACCCCTGTAACGCCTAAACCTTCGGACCAAGATAAAAGCGTCCCTGTCAGTCGGGACGCTTCGTCGTCGTCAATCTGATGATGTTCCTGAACGCCGCCACGATCCCAAGACCGAGGAATGCCAACAGGAGCCAAGGGGATGTCCGCAGGAAGTAGTCCAAAGTCCCACCAACCACGGCACCGCCGGCAAGACCGCCGATCAGCTCCGCGAGAACCCTGTTGCCCAGGCGCGACCCATCGTCCGCCTGCTGCACCTGTGTCCCCTGTCTGACCTTTTCGGCTTGTTCGGCCTGTGCGATCCGCTCCTCCAAAGAAGCGATCCGCGCATCCTCCCCCGCCGGGTCCTGCCCCGGTGCATCCGCTGCCATGCCGCATCCCTCCGTCCAGGCTTTAGAAGCCAACGTCAGGCGGCATGGCGGTTACGGCTGCACCCGTCAAGGCGCGGCCCGTTTAGAAAGGGCTTTGGGGAGTGTCAACCGTCGTTGGGCAGGAGATTTTCCCGCCCGAACGAAGCTGGGTCCAAAGTCCACTAGCGCGGCCGGGCGACCCTTGGCAAATCAGCCGGCCGTGGCGCAATAGCCCGGCAGCGCGATGGGGCCGGCGCCCTTGGTCTGCCACGCGCCGGCGCCGATGCGATAGACCTGGCCGGGCTTCACCCGGCTGCTGAGCGTCTGGCATCCCGTCGCCGCCGCGACATCCTGCACCGTCACGCCGCGCTTGCCGGCAAGGTCGGTATAGGCGGCCCTGCGCTTGATGTTGATCGACTCGACCTCCTGCCGCACCGCGTCGCTGACCGATCCGGCAATGCCGAGATAGCCGTCGGCCTGCTCGCCCACCGTCCCCGCGCTCATGGCGGCGGCGACGGCGCCGGACTGCGCCCGCGCGGGGGAGGTCATGACCAGGCCGGTCGCCAGCGCCACCGCGGCCGACGCGGCGATCATCAAGAATTTGCGTGTCATTGCGGGAACAACTCCGGATTATTCTGGATCAAATCCTGCGCGTCGCGTTGCAGGCGGACGACGACTTCCTGCTGCACCTTCACATTGAGGTTGATCTCTATGGGCTTGTCGGGCGCCTTCACCTGGATGCAGCCCCCCAGGGCCAAACCGGCGAAGCCCGCCGCGATGATCGTTCGCTTCTTCATTTCTGCTCCCCGTTTCGCATAGTTTCGCTTTCGGCAGGCTGAACTGCAACCCCCTGTTGGCCCATCCTGGACCGCATAGCCTCCTGCATCTGGTCGCCTATGCTGTTCTGTATGAGGGTCGATGGGTCGATGAAGGATTGCGCCGTTCCCAGGAGGCCCCGGAAAGGCGCGGCGATCCGCACGTTGAAGATGAAGGGAAGGCCGGTGAAATTCCGCGCCAGCCCCGCCGGCGCCCCGCCGATCTGCCCTCGATTGACGCCGTTGAAGACGACGTTCGTCACCATTTCGCCGTCCAGCGCGCCGTCCATCAGGATGGTAAGGCATTTATATTGGAGATTCTTGAGCGCATCGAAGGCCAGCCGGCCCATCGCGCCCAGTTGCTCGTTGGACACCGGCCCCACATAGGACAGCGTCCCCGACTGGCGCGTCGGATCGCAGGGGATGGTGGGCAGAACGCCCTCCGGCATCATCAGCGGCGGCATGCCCTGCTGCCGCGCGGTCAGCACGCCGCCCGCCACGCGCCCGCCCTGCGCGTTAAAGATCAGAGGCATGATGCCGTCGAACGTCCCCGTGGCGGAAATATTCTTAAGGTCCATCGCCTGGATGAAGGCGCCCGCGTCCAGGCCGATGACGCGGAAGGTCATGTATCGGTCGACATCGGCGCTGAAATCCATGGTCGTCGGCAGCAGGACCAGTTGCCCCCCGGAAAAGGGCCATCCGCCCCCTTCGATCCGCACCTTCTGCCCCGCTTCCAGCCGATAGCGCACATGGCCGTCGCGAACCTCCACGCCCGGATTGACCGACCTCATCCGCACTTCCTGCCCCGGCGCGCTGACCAGGCCGAGCAGGTCGGTGAAGCGCAGTTCGCCCGACAGCCCCTCCACCGGGCCGAAAGCCGCCGCCAGGGCGGCATTGTCGGTCCGGAACAGGCCGTCGCTGGTCACATGCGTTCCGTTCCAGCGGATATGCCCTTCCCCGCTGACCTGCGCGGTCACATTGGCCACCACGCCAAGGGCGAGGCGGGTCACATCCTCCGGCTGCAGACCCGGACCAAAGGACAATCCCGGAACCGCCAGATCCGCCTTGCCGCGCCCGCTGCCCAAATCGTGCGCGATCACGGCACGGGCGACCAGCGCGTCGTTGCGCGGCGCCCGCAGCGATCCGGTCGCGGCGATCCTCGAATCCTTCAGCGTCAGCGCGAAGTCGGGGACGTTCAGCGGTTCGAACCGGCCCGGCGCCTGCGCATCGCGCACCGTCATCTCGGCGGCCAGCTTCAGCGCGCCGTCGGCGAAGCTCCAGTCGCCCGCGCCATTTTCGACGATCAGCGGCACGGACCCGATCCGTCCGCCCGCGCCAGTCAATCGGCCGCCCAGCCCCTTGGCCGTCGCCTTTCCGGTCAGCGTCGCCGCGCTCAGCCGAACCGGCGAATCCTGCGGCCCGATCGCCAGTTCGGCATTGGCGAGCGCGAAGCCCTGCCGCCCCATGGCAAGGCGGGCGCTGTCGGCGGAAAGGCGCATCGGGCTATCCCCGCTTTTCCCGGCCAGTGCTAGCTTGCGGATTTCGGCGCCGCCGCGCACGCCGCCCGGCCCGACCGCCAGCAGCGACCGCCCGACGGGGCACAGCGTCTGCCGGGTCCGCCCAAGCGAGAAATTGCCATAGCGCGCCTCGATCAGCGAGATCGGCACGCAGCGCGAGTTGATCGCCAATGCGCCGTCGGCGCTCATCTGCCCTTCGACCGGCGCCGCCAGCCCGCGCAGCCTTCCGCCGGGAAGCGGCCCGTCGAGCCGCAGCTGCGTCGAAAAGCGCGTATCGCCCTTCGGCCCCGCGACGAACCGCACCGGCTCCAGCGACAGCCTGGCATCGCCCGCCGCATAGGGTTCAACGAACAATTGTCCGCCCAGGCCTCCGCCCGGCCGACGCGCCAGCCGCAGCGCCGCCCTGGGAAATCCGCCGCCCTCCGTCGTGATCGCCCCGTCAAGCGCCCAGTCGACCGGCTGTCCGCCCTTGCCCGGCCAGCCGACCGTCACGCGGCCGCCTCCCGGAATGGCGATCCGCGCACCGCTGCGCGCCGAAAATCGGGCATCGGTCAGGGCCAGGCTGCCTCCCTTTCCCCGCTGCGCAAAGGCGAGGCCGGTTTGCAGGACATTGTCCTCGCCCGCCCGCCGCACCGCATCGGCGAGGCGCGCCGCCAAGGGGCCGACGGGCGTCCCGGCAGTCGATGCGCGCGCAGCGGCCAGGGGGTCGCGCCCGGCGAAGCGCAATTGCCGGACGGACAGGCGACCCTTCAGGCCCATATCGCCCCTGCCGGCATGCCAGGCCCCCCGAAAGTCGGCGGGGCCGGCCAGCGCGCCGCCGGCCGACAGGGCGGCCGCCCCGATTCGCGCTCGCCCGGCCGTCGCATCGGCCGTCCCGTCGAAATCGATCCGCCCGGCAGGCCGCGCCAGAACCATGCCGCCGGACCTGAGCGCCTCGCCCATAAGGTCGACCCGTCCGGTCCAGCGATCCAGCGCCTTGCCGAGTCGGACATCCACATCCGCGGCCGGTTTCGCGATGGCGATGCCGGCATCGCGGCAGGCCAGCGCTTCGCCGCGCAGCGGGCCGGAGAGATGCGGGCGTCCATCCTGCATCGCGATGTCCAGCATCGCCCGCAAATTTGCCAGGCCGCATCCCTTGCCGCCCGCATTGGGCATCGCCGCCGCCAGCCTGCCCCGGAAGCCCGACCGCAGGTTCCCCTGCCCGTCAATCTGCATGCCGATAGCCCCGGCATCTGTATCCAGCCGCAGCCGCGCATCGCTCAGCGCCAGCAGAATGTCGGGCAAGCTGAAAGGCGCGGCGGACTTCGGATCGCGGAACTTGTCGACCTCCCCCAGGTTCAGCACGCCGTTGCGCAGCGATCCCCGCATCCTGACGCCGCCGGCCCGCACCGCCGCCACTTGCGGGGCCAGCCCGGTGAAGGCGATGTCCACCTCCACCCAGCGCGCCGTCAGGTCGGGACGGGCGGGATCGCCCAGCACGATATTCTCGATCCGCTGGGTGCGCAGGCCGATGTCCGCCAGGTCGTAGCTGCCCTGCACGCCCCGACGGTTGAGTTCGCGGCTGATGAAATTTTCGGCGATGGGCGCGCGTTGCGTCCACAGCGCGGCAAGGACCAGCGCCAGCGACCCCGTGCCGACGCCAAGCCAGCGGAGCCAGCCCCGGCGAATCTCCTTTTCGCCGTCTTCATCTTCCATGCTTATGGTCAAACCCGCGTGCTCAAGTCCGTAACGCCTGCATAACGTCCGATCACTCCTAAATATCCTTGCCCGATAAATCCGCAATGAATAGCGTCCGCATCGGCACATGGGGGACAGGTAGGATTTTGGCGGACCGGAATTTGAAGGCCACGCACGACGGTATCGGGCATCGCGCCCGGCTGCGCCAGAAATTGGCGGAAAATGGCGGCGAAGCGCTGCACGACCATGAACTGGTCGAATATCTGCTGGCGCTGGCCATACCCCGGCGCGACACCAAGCCGCTGGCCAAGGCGCTGCTGCGGGAATTCGACGGCATTGGGGGGTTGATGGCGGCCGACTGGCAGGCCATCGCCCGCGTGCCCGGCATGGGCGACACCAGCATCGCGGCGATCAAGATCGTGCAGGCGACGATGCTGCGGATGCTGCGCAACGAGGTGGCGGAAAAGCCGGTGCTGGCAAGCTGGCAGGCGCTGCTCGACTATCTGCGCGCCGACATGGCCTTTCTGACGGTGGAGCGGGTGCGGGTGCTGCACCTCAACAGCCGCAACATGCTGATCCGCGACGAGCATATGGGCGACGGTTCGATCGACCAGGCGGCGATCTACGCGCGGGAGGTGATCCGACGGGCGATCGACCTGGGCTCGGCGGCGCTGATCCTGGTCCACAACCATCCGAGCGGATCGCCCGAACCCAGCCGCCAGGACATAGAGATCACCCGGCAGATCGCCGAAGCGGGCAAGCGGCTCAACATCGCGGTGCACGACCACATCATAATCGGGACGCAGGGGCATAGCAGCCTGCGCGCGAAAGGATTGATCTAGGGTGTGTGGGGATTCAGCCCATGGCGGGCTGCAAATGGCGGCTTTCCGCGCTTCCGGTGCTCACGTACCTTTAGTACGCTGCGCTCCGGGTCGCGAAAAACCACCATTTTCGGCTCGCCATCACCTGAATGTCGATACAGCCTAGGACGCGCTGCGTCGGAGCGATTTTCAAGCAATCGACGGTTGAAATCGCGCAAAGCAAAAAAGCCGCGCCGGCGGCAAAGGCAAGTCTTTGAAGATCGGGAAAATCTGGAGCGGGTGAAGGGAATCGAACCCTCGTCGTAAGCTTGGGAAGCTTCTGCTCTACCATTGAGCTACACCCGCCCGGGCGAAAGCGGCTTAGCCTTTGATCCCGTTGGCGTCAACGCGGCCGCGGCGGAGAATTTCAGAGGTCGGCATAGGGCGCATCCGCATCGCGGGCCGGTATGGCGCCGCGGCGACCGATGTTCCAGCCCGCCAGGCGATGGCCCGAAAGCGCGGCCTGGCGCGGCGGGGAGCCGGCCAGGCGGGCATGGAGATAGCCGCCGTTGAACGCGTCGCCCGCGCCGCTCGAATCGACGACGGAAAGCCTGGCGGGCGGAGCGACGATGGCCCCATCCACCAGACAGCCTTCCGCGCCCAGTTTCACCACCACCTCGCGCCCGTCGCCGGCGCCCCAGCGTCGGGCCGCATCCAGGGCATCGTCGGCCTCGCCCATCTCCACCTCATCGGCCAGGGTGGGCAGGCCGATGTCGCTGAGCGCAACGGCACGGTCGCGCCAGTGGCGGGCGGTCGCGGCGTCGGGCCAGAGCCTGGCGCGATAATTGCCGTCGAACGCCACTCGGCCCCCATTTGCCCGAACCGCACCGCACAGGGCGAGCAGCTTTTCCCGCGCCTCCCCGGACAGGATGGCAAGCGTGATCAGCGAGAAGTAGAGCAGGTCCGATCCTGCGGCCCGCTCCACCATGGCGGCGCTTTCGGGCAGGTCGAACATGCGCCTGGCGGCGGCCTCCCCACGCCAATAATGGAAGCTGCGCTCGCCCTGGGCATCGGTCTCTATGGCGTAAAGGCCGGGCAGCCTTCCCTCGACGGCGAGCAGCAGGGAGGTGTCGATCCCCTCTCCTTCCCAGGCGGCGCGCAGGTCCGCGCTCATCGGATCGGCGCCGATCGCGCTCGCGAAGCGGACCTGGTCGCCGCAGCGGGCGAGATGGATCGCCGTGTTGATGACATCGCCGCCATAACGCAGGTTCCAACCCCCGCCCGAAACGCCTTCGCCCGAAGCGCGGCTGAGTTCCAGCATCGCTTCGCCGACGACGGTTATCCCTGCGGTCCTGCCCATGTCCGTTCCATCCTGCTGCCGAGGGCGCCTCCTTGGCGCGGAGGGCACGGCCAAGTCAATGCCGCGGCGTGCCCGGCGGGCGCCGACAATCGCTTTCGCAAGCGGAACGTCCGGAACCTCTGCGCGTTGTCCATATGTCCATGACGGGCATGCTATTCGAGGGGAATCCCCAAATGACTATGGCGGCACCGGAAGGGTCTGGAAACTGCTTCGAACTGCTGGTCCAGAACGTCACCGACTATGCCATCTACATGCTGTCGGCCGACGGCATCGTCATCAGTTGGAATGCCGGGGCGCGCCGCTTCAAGGGATATGAGGCCGAAGAGATCATCGGCGAACATTTCTCCCGCTTCTACACGCCGGAGGATCAGGCGGCCGGCATGCCAGCCCTTGCCCTGGAAACCGCTGGCCAGGCCGGCCGGTTCGAGGCGGAAGGATGGCGCGTGCGCAGGGACGGAACCCGTTTCTGGGCGCATGTCGTCATCGACGCGATCCGCAACGCGGCCGGCGAACTGATCGGCTTCGCCAAGATAAGCCGCGACCTTACAGAAAGGCAGGAAATGCAACTCGCGCTGGAAGAGGCGCGGGAGGCCGTGCTCCAGGCGCAGAAGATGGACGCCATCGGCAAGCTGACCGGCGGCGTGGCCCACGACTTCAACAATCTGCTCGCCGTCATCGTCGGCAGCCTGGACCTGGCGCGGCATAGGCTGGCGACCGGGGCGGACGTGTCCCGCTATATCGACAATGCGATGACCGCCGCGGAGCGCGGGGCGACGCTGACGCAGCGGATGCTGGCCTTTGCGCGCAAGCAGGAACTGAAGCCGCAAAGCGTCGACTGCGTGGCGCTGGTGCGGGACATGGCCGATCTGATGAAGACGACGCTGGGCAGCGGGATCGCCATCGAAACCCGCTTTCCCCTGCACCTCAGCGCCGCCCACGCCGATCCGGCGCAGTTGGAACTGGCGCTGCTCAATCTGGCGATGAACGCCCGCGACGCCATGCCCGGCGGCGGACGGATCATCATAGAGGGGGCGGAGGCCATCGTGTCGAAGGCGCAGCGCACCGATCTGGAGGGCGGCCATTATGTGCGCCTGTCCGTCATCGACGAGGGGGAGGGCATGGACGCCGCCACGCTGGAAAGGGCGCGCGAACCCTTTTTCACGACAAAGGGCGTCGGCAAGGGCACGGGCCTGGGCCTGTCGATGGTGCACGGCTTTGCCGAACAATGCGGCGGTTCGATGACCATCGTCAGCGAACAGGGCCGGGGCACCACGGTGTCGCTATGGCTGCCGATGGCGCCCGCCGGCCGGGTGGAGGAGGCTGTCGCCGACATTCCGAACGCCCTGGCATCGGTGGTGACGGAGCCGCTGGTGATCCTGGCCGTCGACGATGACGATCTGGTGCTGACCAACACCGCCGGCATGCTGGAAGAGCTGGGGCACACAGTGTTCCAGGCGACGTCGGGCGCGGACGCGCTGCGCGTTCTGGAGCAGGGCAGCGTCGACCTGGTGATCACCGACTATGCCATGCCGGGCATGACCGGCACGCAGCTTGCCGACGAAATCGACATGAGGACCCCGGGACTGCCGGTTGTCATCATAACGGGCTTTGCCGAACTGCCGCCGAACGTGACCCGGCGGCCACGGCTGGACAAGCCGTTCAAGCAGGCGGAACTGGCGCGCATCGTCACGGCGGCGACGCGGGGCGGTCAGAAACTCATCAGGCTGGCCGCCCATTCGGACGATCTGTGAAGGCGGCTATCCCTAGGGTGTATCGGCATTCAGAAGATGGCGAGCCGAAAATGGTGATTTTCCGTGACCCGGCGCGCAGCCTACTCAAAGTAGGTGAGCACCGGAAGCACGGAAATTGAAGCGAGGCACGTGACTCGCTTCAACCATTTGCAGGCCGTCAGGGCTGAATGTCGATACAGCCTAAGAATGGGAAGGGTCGGGAATGTCCTGCCCCCCTTTCCGCCGGCGCCCATCCGGACGACACGGGTCTCAATCACCCACGATCTTGAGCAGCCGCCGTTCCACCGGCGCGAGTATGCCCTGTAGCTCGGCGCCCCGCTTCAACACATGTCCCGCCTCCCCGATCAATGCCCACATGCCCTGGCGGTGACGTAGGGAAGGCCGCTTTTCGATGCGAAATTCCGGTCGTTCGGCTGATCGGCGGAAGGCGGAGAAGATCGCGGCTTCGCGGCCCAGGTCGATGGCATAGTCGCGCCAATGACCTGCCGCGACCATGCGGCCGTAAAGATCCATGATCCGCTGAAGTTCGAGACGATCGAACCCGGTCTGGCCGACCGGCCCCTTCGCACCCTGGGCCGATTGCGACGGGAACGGGGTCACATTGCTCATCAGGCGCGGCCACGCTCCTTGACCAGGGGGATGTCCTGCGCCGGCGCGCCGCCCCGTTCCGCAACCAGTTCGGCCAGGCGCTTCTGCAACTGGTCGATTTCAAGCTGGAGCAGTTCCAGCTTCTGCCTTTCCGGGTCGACGCAGTCGGAGCATGGCGTGCCATAGGGCAGGAATTCCCGCTGATAGGCGGTCACGTCGACCAGCATGGGCCGCGCCGGAATGCCGACCATGGTCGCCCCTTCCTTCACATCCTTGGTCACGACGGCATTGGCGCCGACGCGGGCGCGGGCGCCGACGCGGACCGGACCCAGAACCTGGGCGCCGGAACCGACGATCACGCCGTCCTCCAGCGTCGGATGGCGCTTGCCGGCGATGCCGTTCGCAGGATCGGTGCCGCCCAGCGTCACATTCTGGTAGAGGGTGACGTCATCCCCGATCTCCGCCGTCTCCCCGATCACGGTGAAGCCATGGTCGATGAAGAAACGCTTGCCGATGCGGGCGCCCGGATGAATGTCGTTGCCGGTCAGGAAACGCGAAAAATGGTTCACGGCGCGGGCCAGGAAATAAAGCCGCGCCCGATAGAGGCGGTGCGCCACCCGATGGAAGGCAAGCGACCACAGGCCCGGATAGAGCAGGATTTCGGCACGCGAACGCGGAGCAGGGTCGCGGGCTTTGACCGAATCCAGATAGGCGATGAGATTGCGCAGCATGGGGCGCCCCTGATGAAACCGACCAGACGGTACATAAGCGCAAAAGGATGAATTTTCCAGATGGCGGGCTATTTCGGCTTCGCCCGATAAAACAGAAAGTTTCTTGGCGGCCCGTGATATACCAATCAAGGCGGTAGACAATCATAGCAGGGACCAATGAATGATCGACATCTTTATCGCCCATTTCGGCGAAATCCTGCCTTTCATTCTCATCGGTTTCGGCGCCCAGATGATCGACGGCGCCCTTGGCATGGCCTATGGCGTCATCTCCAGCACGCTGCTCCTGGCGCTCGGCGTGCCGCCCAGCAGGGCGTCGGCCAGCGTCCATGCGGCGGAAACCTTCACCACCGGCGTGTCGGCGATCAGCCATATCATCCATCGCAACGTCGATTGGCGCCTGTTCGCGCGCCTCATCATTCCGGGCGTGATCGGCGGGGTCGCGGGCGCCTATCTGCTGTCCAACGTCGACGGGGCGATGATCAAGCCCTTCGTTCAGGCCTATCTGACGGCGATCGGCGTCTATCTGGTCTGGCGGGGCTTCCATTATCCGCCCCAGGCGCGCAATCCCAAATGGGTCGGCCCGCTGGGCCTGGTCGGCGGCTTCATGGATGCGACCGGCGGCGGCGGCTGGGGGCCGGTGGTGACGTCCAACCTGCTGATCCAGGGGTCCAGCCCCCGGCACACCATCGGCACGGTCAACAGCGTCGAATTCATCCTGACCACCTCCATCAGCATCACCTTCCTGCTGCATCTGGGGTGGGAAACCTTCACCACCTATACGGTCGGGCTGCTGATCGGCGGAGTGATCGCGGCGCCGTTCGGCGCGATGCTGGCCCGGCATGTCTCGCCCCGGACGCTGTTTATCGCCGTGGGATCGATCCTGACGCTGACTTCGCTGTTCGGCGTGGCCAAATGGCTTGGATATATCGGCTAGCACGATTATATTGCGCCTTCCAATCGAGGAAGGCGATCAATGTCGAGTTACATGCCCACGCTCAAGCAGCTACAATATCTTGTGGCGCTGAAGGAGCATGGCCATTTCGGCAAGGCGGCAGATAGCTGCTTCGTGACCCAGTCGACCCTGTCGGCGGGCATTCGCGAACTGGAATCGCTGATCGGCATCACGCTGGTGGAGCGGACGCGGCGGGTGGTGCGCTTCACGGCGCTGGGCGACCGCATCGTGGAAAAGGCGCATCGGGTGCTGCGCGAAGCCGAAGAACTGGCCGCCATCGCGGAGGCTTCGGGCAAGCCGCTGACCGGCGAATTGCGGATGAGCGTCATTCCCACCATCGCTCCCTTCCTGTTGCCGCGCCTGCTGCCCCGGTTGCGGGGCGAGCGGCCGGAACTCAAGCTCTATCTGCGGGAGGAGACGACGCAGGCTGCGATCGAATCCCTGCGGCACGGCAATGTCGATTGCGTGCTGCTCGCCCTGCCCTTTCCGACCGGGGAACTGGACAGCGAATTGCTGTTCCAGGACCGGCTCTATGTCGCCTTTCCCCGCGACGATCCCCGCGATCCGCCCGAATGGATCGCGCCGGAGATGATCGACGAGACCAAGCTGCTGCTGCTGGAGGACGGGCATTGCCTGAAGGACCATGCGCTGGCGGCATGCAACCGGCCGGAAATCCGGGCGAGCGCGATGATGATGGGGACGTCGCTGCATACGCTGGTGCAGATGGTGGATAATGGGCTGGGCATGACGATCATGCCGGAAATGGCGATTGCCAGCGGCCTGCTGGAGCATACGGACATCACGGCGCGGCCGCTGCGGTCGGAACGGGCGCATCGCGACATCGCGCTGGTGTGGCGCAAGAACAGTCCGCGGGAAAAGGAATTCCGGCTATTGGCGGAGCTGCTGCGCGATGCGGCGGATTTGCCGGAGGTCGGTGTCGCGGCTTAGGGGCGTGAGTTGAAAATTAGCGCTTCCAGCTGTCGGCTTTCGCGTCATCCTCGGCGCGGGCCTCGACCCAGGCAGTGCGATCCGCAAAATGCTCCTTCTTCCAGAAGGGCGCCTGCGATTTCAGCCAGTCGATGAGGAAGGCGCAGGCCTCCAGCGCCGCCGCGCGGTGGCGCGAGGCGGTGCCGACGAAGACGATCCGCTCGCCCGGTTCCAGCCGACCGAAGCGATGGATCACCCTTATCCCAAGCAGGGGCCAGCGCTCGCATGCCTCCGCCACGATGCGGTCCACCTGCGCCGTCGTCATCGCCGGATAATGTTCCAGTTCGAGCGCGATCAACCCTCCATCCCCCCGGACGATGCCGGTGAAGCTGGCGACGCCGCCGCCGCCGCTGGCCTCCAGCGCGGCGAGTTCGGCTGCCGGATCGAAATCCTCCGCCTGGATGGAGACGCGGCTCATCCGCCCGTGACCGGGGGGAAGATCGCCAGTTCCCGCGCTTCCCCGATGGGGCTGTCCAGCGGCACGAAGCGCTGGTCGAGCGCGGCGCGCAGCTTGTCCGGTCGGGCGAAAGCCTGCGCATAGCCGCCGCCCCGCGCCGCCAGCGCGGCGATCAGCGCGGCGACGGTGGTGCCGGGGGCGGGCCGTTCGATCCGTTCCTCGTCGCGGCCGACGGCTTCGCGAACCCAGGCGAAATAAACGAGGCTCAGCATCGCTCAGTCCATATGCCTGATGCCGACGCGCAGATAATCCCAGCCCGTGACCAAGGTGAGGATCGCGGCGGCCCACAGCGTGGCGATGCCGACCAGTTGCACGAAGGGGAATTGCGGAACAGCGCCTGCGAGGATCAGCGCGCCAAGGGCGATCAACTGAAAGGCCGTCTTCCATTTGGCGAGGCGGGATACCGGCACCGACACCTGCAACCCCGCCAGGAATTCGCGCAGGCCCGACACCGCGATCTCGCGCAGCAGGATGATCATTGCGGCGGCGATATGAATGCCCGAAATGTCGCGGGTCGCCGCCAGCATCAGGATCACCGCGCCGACCATGATCTTGTCGGCGATGGGATCGAGGAAGATGCCCAGCCTGGACACCGCGCCCTGCGCCCGCGCCAGATAGCCGTCGAAATAGTCGGTGATGCCCATCAGGCAATAAAGCCCGAAGGCCAGCATATAGCCGGTGGTCCAGCGCGCGCCGATCTCCGCCGGCCACAGCAGCGCCACCAGCAGCGGAACGGTCAATATGCGCGAAAGCGTCAGCAAATTGGGCAGCGTCAGCATGGCGGCGGACTGCCACAGTCGGGGCCGGCGCACAAGCGGATGCGCGATATGGAAAGGAAGGGGCCGGCACGGTTTCACGCAGAGGGGTTGTGCTGACCCGTCTTCTGTGGCTAGACCCCGCCACGCTCATCCACAGCGAAGAAGACCCCCTCGCCCATGCAAGCCTCTCTAAGGCTCCTCAACAAGCGACGTTTTCTGCCGCTTTTCATCACTCAGCTCCTCGGCGCCTTCAACGACAATCTGTTCAAGAACGCGATGGTGCTGTTCGTCGTCTATACCGTCTATAATGACGAGAAATCGGAAACCTGGTTCAGCGCGCTGGCGACCGGCATCTTCATCCTGCCCTTCTTCCTGATGTCCGCCCTGTCGGGGCAATTGGCCGATCAGCGCGACAAGGCGGCCATCATCCGCATCGTCAAGGCGGCCGAAATCATCATCATGGCCGTGGGCGCCATCGGGCTGGCGCTGATCTGGAGCGGCATTGCCGTCCATGTCCTTGCCATTCCGCTGCTGCTGGTCGCGCTGTTCGCCATGGGGGTGCATTCGACATTCTTCGGGCCGATCAAATATGCGATCCTGCCCCAGCATCTGCATGACGAGGAAGTGCTGGGCGGAACCGGACTGGTCGAGGCCGGAACCTATATCGCCATCCTCGCAGGGACCATATTGGCCGGGATCATCCCCGTGCAGGCGGCGGCGGTCTGCATCATCCTGACCGCCGTGGTCGGCTGGCTGGCGGGACGCAACGTGCCCGCCGCGCCTTCGCTGCTGGAGCGGCAACCGATCGATTTCCACATCATCCGCTCCTCGATCGCGCTGGTGCGGGGAACGATGCATATCCGGCGGCTCTACCTCGCCATCATGGCGATCAGCTTCTTCTGGGCGGTGGGCACGGTGCTGTTCATCCAGTTCCCGCCGCTGGTCAAGAATGTGCTGAGCGCCGACAAGTCGGTCGCCAGCCTGTTCCTGGGCATTTTTTCCATCGGCATCGCCATCGGATCGATCGCGATCAACCGGCTGCTGTGCGGTCATGTGTCGGCCCGATACGCGCCCGCGTCCGTGATCGGCATGGGGATCAGCATCGTCGCCTTCCATATCGTGTGCGACCTCTGGATGGCCGGGTCGGACGGGAAGATGCTCTCGCTGGCGGGATTCCTCTACCACCCGCTGGCGATCCCGCTTTCGCTCTGCCTGCTGTGCGTGGCGACCTTCGGGGGGATGTTCGTGGTGCCGCTCTACGCCTTCCTCACCACGACGGTCGAGAAATGCGAGGCGGCGCGGACCGTCGCGGCGAACAATATCGTCAATTCAGGAGCCATGGTGCTGGGATCGCTGCTGACCATCAGCCTCAGCATCGCGGGGCTTTCGGTGGTGAACCAGTTGCTGCTGGTGGCGGCGCTGTGCCTGCCCTGCGCGTGGATCGCCTGGACGCTGCACAAGGCCTGCGATTGACGGTGCGTGGCTGATAAGAAGCGATTAAAAGATAAAGCTGTAGAAGGCCGTGAAGAAGGCGCCGAAGCTCAGCATAAAGAGTTTCCAGTCATTGTCGTCGGAAACCGGCGGACGCTCGCGCGCGGCGGGGGCCGGTTCGACGCCGCGCAGGACATGGCGCGGCAGCCGCTGGCGGAACGGATGGCGCGCCGACTCGCTCGTCAGGACTAGAGGTCTGCTTCTCATGACGCATAGGTTAAGAGATTCTTTACCTTTTGGAATATCGCGGTTTACGGTTAACCCCCGATTGTCCCGCGACGGGACACGCTTGACCGTGTCAGGCAAATAACACAGCATGTCCGAAGCGATGACCGATCCCCTGCCGAATCCGGAGCCTGAAACCCTGCCGCCCCGCGCCTTCGGCGCCGGTCCGCCTAGCGCCTTCGCGCCGCCCCGGCCCTGGAAGCGGCGGATGCAGATCGCCGGATGGGCGGTCGCGGCGCTGCTGGCGCTGTTGATGATCCTGATCGCCTGGCTGGCGGTGACGGCGCCGCTGTCCCGATCCCTGAAGCCCATCGCGCCGCCCAGCATCAGCCTGATGTCGGCGGACAGCCATCTGATCGCCCGGCGCGGCGCGATCATCGACCGGCCCGTGACCGTCGCGGCGTTGCCCGAACATGTGCCGCAGGCCTTCATGGCGATAGAGGACCGGCGGTTCCGCAGCCATTGGGGCGTCGACCCGCGGGGCATAGCGCGGGCGGCCTGGCATAATCTCTGGTCCAGCGGATCGTCGCAGGGCGGCAGCACGATCACGCAGCAGCTTGCCAAGGGCGTGTTCCTGTCCGCCGACCGCACCTTCGGCCGCAAGGCGCGGGAGGCGCTGATCGCCTTCTGGCTGGAGGCGTGGCTGACCAAGGACCAGATCATGGAGAGATATCTCTCCAACGTCTATTTCGGCGACAATGTCTATGGGCTGAGGGCAGCGTCCCTCCATTATTTCAACCGACAGCCGGAGCGGCTGACCATCCCGCAGGCGGCGATGCTGGCCGGGCTGCTGAAAGCGCCTTCGCGGCTGGCGCCGACCGCCAATCTGAAGGGCGCGCAGGAACGCGCCGCGCTGGTGACGCAGGCGATGGTCGAGGCGGGCTATATCAGCAAGGCGCAGCGCAACGCCCTGTCCCCCGCCCGGCTCAACGTGCAGGAGGCGCCCGATCCGACCAGCGGCACCTATTTCGCCGACTGGGTGCTGCCGCAGGCCCGCGACCGGGCGGGCGCGGTCTATGGCGCGCAGAATGTGACGACCACGCTCGACTGGCGCATCCAGCGGCTGGCGGAGGCGGCCATCCGCCGCGCTCCGCTGGGCAAGGCGCAGGCGGCGCTGGTCGCGATGAAGCCCGACGGCAGCGTGGTCGCCATGGTCGGCGGCAAAAATTATCGCGAAAGCGCCTTCAACCGGGCGGTGCAGGCGAAGCGCCAGCCGGGATCGACCTTCAAGCTGTTCGTCTATCTGGCCGCCTTCCGCGCCGGGATGACGCCCGACGATTTCGTCGAGGACACGCCGATCACCACCGGCACTTACCGCCCGGCCAATCATGGCGGCAAATATCGCGGCAGGATCACCCTGCGGCAGGCCTTCGCGGCGTCGAGCAATGTCGCGGCGGTGCGGCTGACGCAGAAGGTGGGCGTTGACAATGTGATCAAGGTGGCCCGCGACCTGGGGGTCACCGCGCCGCTGACCGAGGATCTGAGCCTGGCGCTGGGCACGTCGGAAATCCCGCTGGTGGAGTTGACGGAGGCCTATGCTGCGGTGGCGGCGGGCACCTATCCGGTGCTGGCCCATGGCCTGCCGCCGGAGGAAGAGGGCTGGTTCGACCGGCTGATGAGCCGCCGAAAGCGTTTCAGCGACGACCATCTGGAGATGATCCGCGACCTGCTGTCCTCCGCCGCCAATCGCGGCACGGGCAGCGCGGCGGCGCTGCGCACCAGCACCTTCGGCAAGACGGGCACGACGCAGGACAGCCGGGATGCGATCTTCGTCGGCTATGCGGGCGGGCTGGTGACGGCGGTGTGGATCGGCAATGACGACAACAGCCCCCTGCCCGGCGGCGCGGCGGGCGGCGGCGTGCCTGCGCGGATCTGGCGCAACTTCATGGCGGGCGCGATCAACGAGCCGGTCGAGGATGCGCCGGAGGACACGAAGGACAGCGACCTGGTCAATGCCATCGCCAATGTCGCGACGGAGGCGGGCCTGGGCAATATGAGCGTGGGCCTGGATACGCAGGGCGTGACGGTGAATATCGGGGGCGGCCAGATCCGCCTGCCCATCGACCAGCCGCCAGGGCCTCCGCCCGGACCGCAGCCGGCAGCGCCGCCGCCGCGCATCATCGTACCGGCCGATCCGGCGGCGGGGGATCAGAAGCCCTGATGGCGGTGGAGGGATTGCGGGCTCCTGCGAAGGCATTCGACCGAGACAAGCGGCTCGGGAGAACCTAGGGTGTGTGGGGATTCAGTTCAGGGCGCGGCGAAAATAGTGGATTTCGAGAACCTCGAAACGAGGCGCGTGACTCGTTTCGACGCAGCGTACTTCAGTACGTGAGCACCGGAAGCGGAGAAAGCCGCTATTTGCAGCCCGCCATGGGCTGAATCCCCACACACCCTAGTTCAGGTGTTGGAACTGGGCTCCTGCCTTCGCAGGAGCACATCGCGCTTCAATCTGATCGGGATAAACCTCAGCCCCCCTCAAAAAAGCGCCTGCAAATCCATCCGCCCTTTCTCATGGTCGCGGACTGCCCTACATGGGCGGGATGAGCGCCCCCCTCTACAATAAGGACATCTTGCGGCTGGCCGCGAACATTCCCCATCACAAGCGGCTGTCGGACCCGCAGGCGAGCGTGGAGAAGCGTTCGCCCACCTGCGGGTCGCGGGTGACGGCGGACGTCAGGATGGACGCCGGGCGGGTCGCTGAGATCGGGCTGGACGTGAAGGCCTGCGCCCTGGGCCAGGCCTCGGCTTCGCTGATGGCGGCGTGGGCCGTCGGCCTGACCGCCGATGAGCTGGCCGATGCGCGGGACCGGCTGACCGCCTATCTGGCGGGGGAAAGCGACGATCTGGATTTCTGGCCCGGACTGGCGGTGCTGGCCCCGGCGCGGGGCTATCCGGCGCGCCATGCCTCGATCAGGCTGGGCTTCGAGGCCGTGGCCGAAGCTGCCCGCATGGCCGACGCCTGATGCAGGGACAACCGATGCAGGGACAGGCCGCGCAGGTCGCCGCTTCGCCGGTTTCCGCGACCGACATGCTGCTGTCCGAAGGCGTGGTCCTGCTGGGTGCGGCGGTGCTGTTCGTCATGCTGTTCCGTCGCCTTGGGCTGGGCGCGGTGCTGGGCTATCTGGTCGCGGGCGCGCTGGTCGGGCCGCAGGGGTTGAGGCTGGTCGGCGGGGCGGAATCGAAGCTCGCCATAGCCGAAATCGGCATCGTCCTGCTGCTGTTCCTGGTGGGCCTCGAACTGCATCCCGCACGGCTGTGGCGGCTGAAACGCGACATTTTCGCGCTCGGCATGGCGCAGGTGGTGCTGTGCGGATGCGCCCTTACCGCGATCATCTTCTACACCACCGGCTTCACCTGGGGCGCGGCGATTGCCTTGGGGCTGCCCCTGGCGCTGTCCTCCACCGCTCAGGTGCTGCCCGGCCTCAAGAGCAGCGGCCGGATCAATTCGCCCTTCGGCGAAAAGGTGTTCTCGATCCTGCTGTTCCAGGATCTGTCCATCGTCCCGCTGATCACCATCGTCGCGGCCCTCTCCCGCAACCCGGCCGATGTGGGCGGGCCGCCGGGATGGTTGATGGCGGGCTATACGGTGGCCGCCATCGCCGGGCTGGTGCTGGCGGGCCGCTTCGTGCTGCGGCCCCTGCTCCATCTGGTCGGGCGGCTGGGCGAGCGGGAATTGTTCGTCGTCGTCGGGCTGTTCACCGTGCTGGCGGCGGCGGCGTTGATGCATGCGCTGCACCTGTCGACCGCGCTGGGCGCCTTCATCGCGGGCGTGATGCTGGCCGATTCGCCTTACCGGCATGAGATAGAGGCGGATGTCGAACCCTTCCGCTCGATCTTGCTCGGCCTGTTCTTCCTGGCGGTCGGTATGGTGCTGGACCTGCATGCGGTGGCGGCCAACCCCCTGTTCGTCATCGGCATGGCGGGGATATTGGTGCTGACAAAGGCGGCGCTCATCACCGGCCTTGCCCGATTGTTCGGCATGGAGTGGAACCAGGCCATCGGTTCCGGCCTGCTGCTGAGCCAAGGCGGCGAATTCGGCTTCGTCCTGTTCGCGCAAGCGCAGAACGCCCTGCTGATCGCCCCCCAGGCGGCCAGCCTGTTCAGCGCCATCGTCACCTTCTCCATGGCGACGACGCCCTTCCTGATGCTGTTCGCCCGCAGGCTGGAATTCGCCAAGCCCAGGACGGGACTGGATTTGCCCCGACCCGAAGACGCGCCGCGCGGCACGGCGATCATCGTCGGCTATGGCCGGTTCGGCCAGACCGTCGCGCAGATGCTGATGGGCCATGGCTTCGGCGTCGTGCTGATCGACAAGAAGCCTTCGCAGATCGAGGTTTCCAGCCAGTTCGACATGAAAGTCTATTATGGCGACGGCACGCGGATCGACCTGCTGCGCCGTTCGGGGGCGGAGGAGGCGCGGCTGATCGCCTTCTGCCTCGACGATCCCTCGCTCGACGCGCGGGTGCTGGAGCCGATTGCCGAAGCCTTCCCGCAGGCGGCGCTGGTGGTGCGCGCCTTCGACCGGCGGCAATTGCTGGCGTTCAAGGACATGGACCTGGCGGGCATCGTGCGCGAAGTGTTTGAATCCGCGATTCTCATGGGCGTGCAGGCGATGGAGGCATTGGGCGTCCCGCCGGAGGAGGTCGAGGAGGTCGAGCGCCAATATCGCCGCAACGACGAGCAGCGCATGGCCCTTCAAATCGAGCATGGCGATTTCATGGCGGCCAAGGAATTGATGTACCGGCCCGGCCGGCGCATGCGCCTGGTGGCGAGGGGCGAAGGAGAGGATCAGGCATGATCGCGGTTCTGGCGGCATTGTCGGCGGCTCTGGCTATTGCGGCGGGCGCCTTCGGCGCGCATGGCGCGGCCAGCCCCCAGGCGGCGGAATGGCTGCGCACGGGCGGGCTTTATCAGCTTATCCATGCGGTGGGCGCGCTGGCCATCATGGGGGTGGCGCGGGGACCGGCGGCGCTGCACCTGGGCGGGGCGGCGATCTTCGCCTTCACCCTTTACGCCATGGCTCTGGGCGCGCCCAAATGGCTGGGCGCGGTGACGCCCGTCGGCGGGACGCTGATGATCGCGGGCTGGATATGGGCGGCCTGGATCTACTGGAGGGGGTGACGGATCGCGACCGCCACTTGCCCCCGCACCAACCCAGGCTTAGATTGAACCCATGGCCGACCATCATCATCACGACCATTACGAACCGTCGAGCGACAGCCTCGCGGATGCCGCCCGCGCCACGCTGGAGGCGAGCCACGAACAATGGACGCCGATGCGCGCCGCCATTTTCGATGCCCTGGCGGCGGAGGCAACCCCTGCATCGGCCTATGACATCGCCGACAGCGTGTCGAAGGCGCGCGGCAAGCGGGTGGCGCCCAACAGCGTCTATCGCATCCTCGACCTGTTCGTGAACAACAACATCGCGATGCGGGTGGAAAGCGCCAACGCCTATATCGCCAATGTCCATCCCGGCTGTCATCACGACTGCATCTTCCTGGTGTGCAGGAACTGCAAGCAGGCGACGCATGTCGACGACGACAAGGTGACGGACAAGGTCCGCGCAGTGGCGCGGGCCGAGGGTTTTCAGCCGGATCGCCCCGTGATCGAGATATTGGGCATCTGCGCCAAGTGCGCCGCGTGAGGGAGTTGCGCATCGGCCCGGAACGGCCTAGCGCCCTGGGGAGTCTATGTCCTTGATGAACGATCGCCCCTCCACGCCGCTGCTCGACCAGGTCGTCTGGCCCGCGGACCTGCGCAAGCTGCAACCCGACCGGCTTCGGCAACTGGCCGACGAACTGCGGCAGGAAGTGATTTCCGCCGTCGGCGTGACCGGCGGCCATCTGGGGTCCGGGCTGGGCGTGGTGGAGCTGACCACGGCGATCCATTATGTGTTCGACACGCCCAACGACAAGCTGGTCTGGGATGTCGGCCACCAATGCTATCCGCACAAGATATTGACCGGGCGGCGGGACCGCATCCGCACCTTGCGCCAAGGCGGCGGCCTCAGCGGCTTCACCAAGCGGGCGGAGAGCGAGTACGACCCCTTCGGCGCGGCGCATAGCTCGACCTCGATCAGCGCGGCGCTGGGCTTTGCCGTGGCGAACAGGATGCAGGGCAAGCCCGGCAAGGGCATCGCCGTCATCGGCGACGGCTCCATGTCGGCGGGCATGGCCTATGAGGCGATGAACAATGCGCGAGAGGCCGGAAATCGGCTGATCGTCATCCTGAACGACAATGACATGTCCATCGCTCCTCCGGTCGGCGGGCTGTCGGCCTATCTGGCGCGGCTGGTGTCGAGCCGGGAGTTCCTCGGCCTGCGTGATTTGGCCAAGCGGCTGGCGCGGCGGCTGCCCCGCCCGCTCCACAATGCGGCGCGCAAGACCGACGAATTCGCCCGCGGCATGGCGATGGGCGGGACTTTGTTCGAGGAACTGGGCTTCTATTATGTCGGGCCGATCGACGGGCATAATCTGGACCAGTTGATCCCGGTGCTGGAAAATGTCCGCGACGCGGCGGAGGGGCCATGCCTGGTCCATGTCGTGACGCAGAAGGGCAAGGGCTATGCCCCGGCCGAGGCGGCGGCGGACAAATATCATGGCGTGCAGAAATTCGACGTCATCACCGGCGCGCAGGCCAAGGCGCCTCCGGGGCCGCCCAGCTATACCGGCGTGTTCGCCAAGGCGCTGATCGCGGAAGCGGAGCGCGACCCCGCCATATGCGCGATCACCGCCGCCATGCCTTCGGGGACGGGACTGGACAAGTTCGGCGCGGCCTTCCCCGACCGGACCTTCGACGTCGGCATTGCCGAGCAGCATGCCGTGACCTTCGCGGCGGGGCTGGCGGCGCAGGGGATGCGGCCATTCTGCGCCATCTATTCGACCTTCCTGCAACGCGCCTACGACCAGGTCGTGCATGACGTGGCGATCCAGAATCTGCCGGTTCGCTTCGCCATCGACCGCGCCGGTCTGGTGGGGGCGGACGGTTCGACCCATGCGGGCAGCTTCGACGTGACCTATCTTGCCAGCCTGCCGAATTTCGTCGTCATGGCGGCAGCGGACGAGGCGGAACTGGTCCATATGGTCCACACCTGCGCCGTGCATGACGATGGGCCGATCGCGGTGCGCTACCCGCGCGGCAACGGCACGGGCATCGCCCTGCCCGCAACGCCGGAAAGGCTGGAAATCGGCAAGGGCAGGATCGTGCGGGAGGGGCGGCAGGTCGCGATCCTGTCGCTCGGAACCCGGCTGGAGGAGGCGCTGAAGGCCGCGGAGACGCTGGAGGCGAAGGGGCTGTCCACGACGGTGGCGGACCTGCGCTTTGCCAAGCCGCTGGACGAAGCGCTGATCCGCAGGCTGCTGACGACCCATGAAGTCGCCGTCACCATCGAGGAAGGATCCATCGGCGGGCTTGGCGCGCATGTGCTGACGATGGCGAGCGACCAGGGATTGATCGACAATGGCCTGAAGCTGCGGACCATGCGCCTGCCCGACATCTTTCAGGATCAGGACAAGCCGGAAAATCAATATGCCGACGCCCGTCTGGATGCGGGAGCCATTGTCGACACGGTGCTGACGGCGCTCCGCCATAACAGCGCCGGCATTGGGACCGAAGCGCGGGCCTGATCAGCAACCAAAAGGTTGTATGATACGGGTCATGGGTGATATAGGCAAGCTGGAGGTTGCCTATATGCCTGATTCCATCATCAAGACCATCGAGATCGCCGCACCTGTCGAGAAGGTTTGGGACGCCCTGATCGATCATGAGAAGTTCGGGATCTGGTTCCGCGTGGCGCTGGATCAACCCTTTGCCGTGGGCCAGGCCTCGACCGGGCATATGACCTATCCGGGCTACGAGGATTATCGCTGGGAAGCGCGGGTCGTGGCGATCGAGCCGATGACGCGCTTCGCCTATGAATGGCCGGCGACCGGGGGCGACAAAGCGTTGATGGAGAGCGGCGTGGCCGTGCCAGAATGGACTGGTGGAGTTTCTGCTGGAGCCGGTGGAAAGCGGCACGCGGCTGACGGTCACGGAAAGCGGGTTCGACAAGGTGCCGGAACCCCGGCGGAGCAACGTCATGCGGGATAATGACGGCGGCTGGGCCGAACAGGTGAAAAATATCCGCGACTATGCCGAGCGTTGAGCCTTCCCCTGCCCGCCTGTTCGCGGCCCTGGGCGACGCGACGCGGCTGGGCATGATCGGGCGGCTTTCCGATGGCGGTGAACGATCGATCGGTCAGTTGGGTGACGGATTGCCGATCAGCCGCCAGGCGGTGGCCAAGCATCTGGACGTGCTGCTGGGCGCCGGGCTGGTCACGCGGACCAGGTCTGGGCGGGAGGCGCTGTTCCGTCTGCGTCCCGAGGGCGTGGCTGAGGCCAGGGACTGGCTTGCCAAGGTGAATGGCCAGTGGGACGGGACTTTGGGCCGGCTCAGGGATTTCGTCGAGAGCCAGCCCTGAGTTCCGGTTTTTCCGATTATTGCGGGGTGGCGGCGCGAGCGTCCTGGCCGTCGCCTTCCGGGGCGGCGATGATGTCGCGGGTGGTGTCGCCCTTGTCGACCACTTCGGTCGCCGGATCGCCGACGGAGGAACGGATGCCCGCGGCCGCATTGGCGCGGCCGGCGGCGCTCAGCGTGGCGCTTTCGCCGGGGCTGCGGGCGGCGGGACCGCCGAACATGGCCTCCATCGCGGCCTTGCTCGAATCGACGGACGCGGCGGCGGGCGTGCCGGGTGCGGGCGGGACCAGCGCGAAGTCGGGCGGGATCACGAGCGGAGCCTGGCGCGAAACGGCAAATTCGTCGGGACGCGAACGGTTGAAGAGGCCGCCGCCGCCGCCGCAGGCGGACAGCATCGAAATCAGGCCAGCGGCGAGGATCAGTTTACGCATCAGTTCAGTGACTCCGTCTTTGCGCCCTTCTCGCGCAGCAGAAGCGCCCGCGCAAGCAGGATCAGCACGCCGAAAGTGATGGCCGCATCGGCCAGGTTGAAAATCAGGAAAGGCCGCCATTCGCCGAAATGCAGGTCGGCATAGTCGACCACATAGCCCAGCCGCACGCGATCGATGATGTTGCCGACCGCGCCGCCCAGCACCAGGCCGAGCGCCGCGACGTCCTGCCGCGCCTTTTCGCGCCACATCCAGACGCCCACGAAGGCCGCGATCACCATGGTCATGCCGACCAGCAGCCAGCGCATCACGTCGGTTTCCGCGTGGAAGAAACCCATGGAGACGCCGCGATTTTCCAGCCAGCGCAGGCGGAAGATCGGCAGGATTTCAATGCCGTCGTCCATCCGGCTTTTCAGCGCGAGCGGATAGGTGACGGTATATTTGACGAGCTGGTCTAGCGCGAGCGTGACGGTCGCGACGATCAGGCCCAAGGGGCGGTGGTTGACGGGATTTGGCATCAATGACTGCTCAACCTGCGAAATTTAGCGCACCGTGCTCCTGCGAAGGCAGGAGTCCAGTTCGGACCTCTGGACTGGGCTCCTGCCTTCGCAGGAGCACCTACCGCTTGGCAAGAGTTTATGCGCCCAGCACCTCTTCGCAGCGGTCGCAGAGGGCGCCGTCTTCCTCGACCTCGGGAAGCAGGCGCCAGCAGCGGCCGCATTTGTGCCAGTCGCTGGGCTTGACCACGATGCCTTCAATGCCTTGCTCAAACGCCACGTTCGCAACGATGAAATATTCGGACAAGTCCTGTTCAGAAACACTACGAATGTCGTTCAAAATAGCTGCTAAATCGGAAATACAGACATCGGCTTCCAGACTGGAACGGATGATCTTTTCGCGGCGGAGGGGTTCGATGGCCTCGTTGACCTGATTCCGCTGGTTGCGAATTTCAGCCCATTTGCCGTCGAGGCTTTGGCTCAGCCAAGCGGCATCAACTTCCGGCCATTCCAGGAAATGGACGCTTTCTTCGGGGTTTGGATAGCGGCTTTGCCACACTTCCTCAGCGGTGAAGGGGATGATCGGCGCGGCGTAGCGGACCAGCGCGTGGAACAGCGTGTCGAGCACGGTGCGATAGGCGCGGCGCTTGGGGTCGGCCTTGGCGTCGCAATAGAGGCAGTCCTTGCGGATGTCGAAGAAGAAGGCGGACAGGTCGCTGTTGACGAAGTCGAACAGGGCGCGGGTGTAGCGGCTGAATTCCAGCCAATTCTCGCTGCCCGCCGCCTTGTCGACCACGCTGCGCAGGTCGGCGTCGAGCCTGGCGAGCAGGTGGAGCATGTAGCGCTCCAGTTCCGGCATTTCCGCGACGGGCAGCTTCTCTTCTTCGGAAAAGTCGGAAAGAGCGCCAAGCAAGTATCGGAAACTGTTGCGAAGTTTGCGATAGGCGTCGGACGAACCGGCCAGCACTTCCTTGCCGATGCGGACGTCGTCGAAATAATCGGTGCTGGCGACCCAGACGCGCAAGATGTCGGAGCCACTTTCGGCGATGACCTTCAGCGGATCGACCACATTGCCCAGGCTCTTGGACATCTTCCGGCCCTGCCCGTCCAGCGCGAAGCCGTGGGTGAGGACCGCGCCATAGGGCGCGCGGCCGCGAGTGCCGCTGCTTTCGAGCAGGGAGGACTGGAACCAGCCGCGATGCTGGTCGGACCCTTCGAGATAGAGGTCGGCGCGGGCGTCGGGACCGTAACGGCCTTCCACCACGAAGCTGTGGGTGGAGCCGCTGTCGAACCAGACGTCGAGAATGTCGTTCACCACCTCATAGTCGTTAAGGTCGTAATCGGGGCCGAGCAGCGCCTGATGGTCTGCGCCGAACCATGCGTCGGCGCCTGCGCCCTTGAACGCTTCGATGATGCGGGCGTTGACCGATTTATCAACCAGATATTCGCCGGTCTTGCGATGGACATAGAGGGCAATGGGGACGCCCCAAGCGCGCTGGCGGGAGATGACCCAGTCGGGGCGGCCTTCCACCATCGAGCGGATGCGGTTGATCGAGCGTTCGGGCACCCATCTTGTGTGTTCGATGGAGTTGAGGGCCAGGTCGCGCAGGGTGGCGGCGTTGCCCTGCCCCACATTCGTCACCCCAGCGAAGGCTGGGGTCTCAGGCGTTGGCGCACTGAGGCCTGAGATGCCAGCCTGCGCTGGCATGACGGATTCGGAGCGATCCATCGGGATGAACCATTGGGGGGTGCAGCGGAAGATGATCTTCGCCTTGGAGCGCCAGCTATGGGGGTAGCTGTGCCTGAAGTCGTCGGAGGCCGCCAGCAGCCCGCCCGCTTCGCGCAGGTTGGTGCAGATCGGGCCGTCCTTGCCGACGAATTTCGGGTTGATGACCGATCCCTGGCCGCCGAGCCAGAGCCAGTCCTCGCGATATTTGCCGTCATTTTCGACGGCGAAGACGGGGTTTATGCCGTTCGCCTTGCAAAGCGCGAAGTCGTCCTCGCCATGGTCGGGGGCCATGTGGACGAGGCCGGTGCCCGCGTCGGTGGTGACGAAATCGCCCGCGAGGAACGGGCGGGGCTTGGCGAAGAAGCCACCGAGATGGTGCATCGGGTGGCGGGCGACGGCTCCGGCGAGTTGGGAGCCTTTGAACGTCCTCAGAACCTCGCCCGGCGGAAAGCTGGGCAACCCATACTCCACGCGCTTATGGAACTGCTCAAGCAAATCCTTGGCAATTAGATATTTATAGCTTTGAACCAGCGGGGTCGGTTTGCCCGGCTCATACCAAGCGGCATCACCCCGATAAGTTTCAACCAGAGCATACTCAACCTCAGGCCCATAAGCCAAAGCCTGATTGACCGGGATCGTCCACGGGGTCGTCGTCCAGATCACCGCATGCGCGCCGACCAGTTCCGGCGCGTTCGGCGCTTCGACGATCTCGAACGCCACGTCGATCTGGGTCGAGACGATGTCCTCATATTCGACCTCCGCCTCGGCCAGCGCGGTCTTTTCGACCGGGGACCACATGACGGGCTTCGCGCCGCGATAGAGCTGGCCGCTTTCCGCGAATTTCAGCAGTTCGCCGGCGATGGTCGCCTCCGCGTCGAACTTCATGGTGAGATAGGGATCGTCCCAGTCGCCCATGACGCCAAGGCGCTTGAACTGTTCCTTCTGCACGCCGACCCACTTGTCGGCATAGGCGCGGCATTCGGCGCGGAATTCCTGGGCCGGAACCTCGTCCTTATTCTGCTTCTTCTTGCGATATTCCTCCTCGATCTTCCATTCGATGGGGAGGCCGTGGCAGTCCCAGCCGGGGACATAGGGCGCGTCCTTGCCGAGCAGGGACTGGCTGCGGACGATGATGTCCTTCAGCACCTTGTTCATCGCATGGCCCATATGGATGTCGCCATTGGCGTAGGGCGGGCCGTCGTGCAGGATGAAACGTTCCCGGCCCTTCCGCCGTTCGCGCAGCTTGCCGTAGAGGTCCATCGCTTCCCACTGCGCGAGGATCGCCGGTTCCTTCTGCGCGAGGCCCGCCTTCATCGGGAAGTCGGTGACGGGGAGGAAGACGGTGGCTTTATAGTCGGGTGCGTCGGTCATGGGTATCCAGAACAACCAAAAATCCGTCGCCCTGAGCTTGTCAAAGGGCCGATCTTCCTTTCGAAAGAAAAGAAAGGGGCTTCGACAGGCTCAGCCCGAACGGGTGAGAAAAACGTGCCCGGTGCCCTACGCGAGGCGGGGCGTTCCCGCAAGGATTTGCCGCGCATCGTCGCAATCCCTGGCGATGGCGGCCATCAGGGCGTCGAGGCCGTCCAGCTTCGCTTCGGGGCGGAGATAGTGGATCAACTGCACCTCTATCCGCTGGTCGTAGAGGCTTTCGGAAAAGTCGAAGAAATGCGGTTCCAGCAATTCCTTGGGCGGGTCGATGCTGGGGCGGATGCCCAGATTGGCGGCGCCGTCCAGCACCCGGCCGTCGGGCAGCAGGGCGCGCACGGCATAAATGCCGTAGGCCGGGCGCAGATAATGGCCCATGTCGATATTGGCGGTGGGGAAGCCGATGGTGCGGCCCAGCTTGTCGCCATGCTGAACCACCCCCTCTATGGTGAAGGGGCGGGTCAGCAGGCGAGTGGCGGTTTCGCAATCGCCGGATTTAAGCGCCTGGCGGATGCGGGTGGAGGAGATGATTTCCCCATCCTGTCCGGTGATGGGGGCCACGGCCTGCGCCGTCAGGCCCAGGGGCGCGCCGAGTTCCGCCAGGGTGGCGATGGAACCGGCGCGGTCGCGGCCGAAGGTGAAATCCTCCCCCGTGACGACTCCGGCGACGCCCCATTGCGCCAGCAGGTCGACAAAGGCCTGCGGGTCGAGCGCGGCCAGTTCGCGGGTGAAGTCGAACACCAGCATCGCGTCGGCCCCCGCCCTGGCGAACAGGCGTTCGCGCTGGTCGAGCGTAGTCAGGCGGAACCAGGGCGTGTCCGGGCGGAACAGCCGCATCGGGTGCGGATCGAAAGTTGCGACGATGGCGGGGCGGCCCTGGGCGCGGGCAAGCGCGACGGCGCGGCGAACCACGGCCTGGTGCCCGGCGTGAAATCCGTCGAAATTCCCCAGCGCCATGATGCCGCCGCGCAGATGGGCGGGCATCGGGGCGCTGCTGTGCAGCCGCTCCATGAGGGGCGCTATAGGGGCGTGTCGGGCCGCTGGCAATGCGCGGCGGCGCGGCGGAGGGTGACGAAGCTGTAGGCCGGGCGGCCGTCCTGCGCGGGATGATCCTGGCGGGCGACCTCCTGCCAGTCGGCGGGGTCGGGATAGGGGATATGGGTGTCGCCTTCCGCGTCGACATGGACTTCGGTGAGTTCGATGCGGTGCGCGAGGGGGAGGAAGAGTTTCGTGATCTCCGCGCCGCCGATGACGGCGATGGTGGGCGCGGTGGCCCTTGCGATGGCGGCCTCCACCGTGGGGACGGGTTCGGCCCCCTCCCCTGCCCATGTCGCGTCGCGGGTGAGGACGATGTGGCGGCGGCCGGGGAGCAGGCCGGGCAGGCTGTCGAAGGTCTTGCGGCCCATGACCATCGGGTGGCCGAGGGTCAACGCCTTGAAATGTTTGAGGTCGGCGGGGAGGCGCCAGGGGAGGTCGCCATCCTTGCCGATCACGCCATTGTCGGCGCGGGCCAGGATGATGAGGATTTCGGGGGTGTCGGTCATAGGGTTCGGGCCGAAATATTATCGTTCATGACGCCTGTCCTCCACTCGCCCTGGGAATTTACTTCCTTTGAAGAAAGAAAAGGGCTTCGACAGGCTCAGCCCGAACGGAGGTGAGGGGGTGGCCTGTTCCGATCACAGAGTCAGCCGCGTCACATGGCCCATCTTGCGGCCGGGGCGGGCTTCGTGCTTGCCGTAGAGGTGGAGGTGGTTGGCCGGGTCGGACAGGATTTGCAGCCAGTCATTGGCCTGTTCGCCGATCAGGTTGCGCATCTCCACCTTCGCGGCGGCGAGGCCGGTGTCGCCCAGCGGCAGACCGCAAATGGCGCGGACATGGTTTTCGAACTGGCTGGTGAGCGCACCCTCGATGGTCCAATGGCCGCTATTGTGGACGCGGGGAGCCATTTCGTTGAAGACCGGGCCGTCGGCGCTGGCGAAGAATTCCAGCGTCAGGACGCCGACATAGTCGAGCGCGTCGGCGACCTTCGCCGCGAGGGCGCGGGCTTCGGGGAGTTGGCTTTCGACGAGCCATCCGGCGGGGACGGTGGAGGTGTCGAGGATGCCGTCCGTGTGGACATTGGCGGCGGAGTCCCAGAAGCGGATCTGGCCGTCCGCGCCGCGCACGAGGATGACGGAAAATTCCTGCGCGAAGGTGACGAAGCCTTCCAGGATGGCGCTCTGGCGGCCGATGGCGTTCCATGCGCCGACCGCGTCGCCGGGATCGGAAAGGCGCGCCTGCCCCTTGCCGTCATAGCCCATGCGGTTGGTTTTCAGGATCGCCCTGCTGCCGATCCGGTCGAGGGCTTCTTCCAGATCGTCCAGGCTTTCGACCGGGGCGAAGGGTGCGGTCAGGCCGCCCAGGTCGCAGACGAAGCGCTTTTCGGCAAGGCGGTCCTGCGCCACGCGCAGGGCCTGCGCGCCGGGGCGGACGAGGCCGTGGGTGGCGAGCACTTCGACCGCCGAAGGGTCGATATTCTCGAATTCATAGGTGACGACGTCCACGCTGTCGGCGAACGCCGCGAGGGCTTCGGCGTCTTCATAAGCGCCTTGGGTCCAGCGGGGGGAGACATCGGCGGCGGGGCCGCTCGATTCCGGGGCGTAGATGTGGGTGCGATAGCCAAGCTGCGCGGCGGCGATGGCGATCATGCGGCCGAGCTGACCGCCGCCTAATATGCCGATGGTGGAGCCGGGCGGGATCGTCGTCATCTTATTCCGGGGTTTCCGCCACGTCGTTGGTCTGCTTTTCGCGCCAGGCGTCAAGGCGTGCGGCAAGCGCTTCGTCGGTGGTGGCGAGGATGGAGGCGGCGAAGAGCGCCGCGTTGATCGCGCCGGGCTTGCCGATGGCGAGCGTGCCCACGGGGATGCCGCCGGGCATCTGGACGATGGAGAGCAGGCTGTCCATGCCCTTCAGCGCCTTGGATTCGACGGGGACGCCCAGGACCGGCAGGCGGGTCATGGAGGCGGCCATGCCGGGAAGGTGCGCCGCGCCGCCCGCGCCCGCGATGATGACCTTCAGGCCGCGGCCGACCGCGCCGGTGGCATAGTCGTAGAGGCGCTGGGGCGTGCGGTGGGCGGAGACGACCTTGCATTCATGGGCGACGCCGAGAGCCTCCAGCGTTTCGGATGCGTGGCGCATCGTTTCCCAGTCGGATCGGCTGCCCATGATGATGCCGACTTTCGCGGCTTCGACTGCCCCGGTCATTTCGCTGCGCACTTTCCCTGATCATGCGGAAAGCAAAGCCCCTTAGCGGGAGGTTGGCGGAGGGGCAATGCGGGAATTGCGGCTTTCCGTTTCTATTCCGTGCTCCTGCGAAGGCAGGAGCCCAGTTCGGACGGAAGGACTGGGCTCCTGCCTTCGCAGGAGCACATCGGATTTCAGCGTTCCGACAGGTAGTAACGGTCCTTGGCCGTCAGGTCGTCGGCAAGGTCATAGACGATCGGCTGGCCGGTGGGGATTTCCAGTTCGGTGATCTCGTCATCGGGGATGTTGGAGAGGTGCTTCACCAGCGCGCGGAGCGAGTTGCCGTGGGCGGAGATGACGACGCGCTTGTCCGCCTTCAGGTCGGGGGCGATGCGTTCCTCCCAATAGGGCAGGACGCGGGCGATGGTGTCCTTCAGCGATTCCGTCGAGGGGATGGGGATGCCCGCGTAACGGCGGTCCTTCGACAGGTCGAACTCGCTGCCCGGCTCCAGCGGCGGCGGGGGCGTGTCGAAGCTGCGGCGCCAGATCTTCACCTGATCGTCGCCATGCCTGGCCGCCGTCTCCGCCTTGTTGAGGCCGGTAAGGCCGCCATAATGGCGTTCGTTGAGGCGCCAGTCCTTTTCGACCGGCAGCCACAGGCGGCCCATTTCCTCCAGCACCAGGTTCAGCGTCTTGATCGCGCGGGTCTGGACGGAGGTGTAGCACTGGTCGAAGTCCAGCCCCTTTTCCCTGAGCAGGCGGCCGGCGGCGCGGGCTTCCTCCGCGCCCTTTTCGGTCACGTCCACGTCCCACCAGCCGGTGAAGCGGTTTTCGAGGTTCCAGGCCGACTGGCCGTGGCGGATGAGGACGAGCGTGGGCATGAAGCGTGTCTCCTGCACGAGAAACCAAGAATTGCGCCCTCCCATAGCGCGGGAAATATCCGACGCAAGCTTGCGCGGCCCCGGCCTGCCCCCACATTGCAGTCGGTCCGTCGATGGGATAGCCCACGCAGAAGCTGAAGGAAGGAACCGGCAACTTGGCATTTGTGAAGGGCGTGTGGCGCATATTGGTGGCCATCAAGGACGGGCTGGTGCTGTTGTTCCTGCTGATGTTCTTCGGGGCGCTCTATGCCGCCCTGTCCTGGTCGCCCAAGCCAGCGCAGAGCGTCGGCAGCGGCGCGCTGCTGCTGAAACTGGACGGGACCATCGTCGAACAGCCGTCGGAAATCGATCCGATGGCGCTGCTGTCGGGCGGGAGCGACCGGGCGAAGGAATATGGGCTGGCCGACATCGTTGCCGCACTGGATGCCGCCAGGGACGACAGGAAGGTGAAGGCCGTCGTGCTGAACCTGGATGGTTTCATGGGCGGCGGTCAGGTGGCGCTGGCGCGGGTGGGCAAGGCGCTGGACGCGGTGCGCGCGGCGAAGAAGCCGGTCTTCGCCTATGCGACCATCTACAGCGACGACAGCTACCAACTGGCCGCCCATGCGAGCGAGAGCTGGGTGAACCCGCTGGGCGGCGTGGCGATCACCGGGCGCGGCGGATCGGGGCTTTATTACAAGAGACTGATCGACAAGCTGGGCGTCAACACCCATGTCTATCGCGTCGGCACCTACAAGAGCTTCGTCGAGCCTTTCACGCGGACCGAGCAGTCGCCCGAAGCCCGTCAGGCCAATCAGGCCCTGGCCGACGCCCTGTGGGAGGATTGGCGACAGGAAGTGGCCAAGGCGCGGCCCAGGGCGCGGCTGGCGGCCTATGTGCGCGATCCGGCGGGCCTCGCTGAGGCGGCTGGCGGCAATCTGGCGAAGGCGGCCGTTAGCGCGGGACTGGTCGACCGGATGGGCGACGAAGCGGCCTTCGGCGCGCGGGTGGCAGAGGTTGCGGGCGATGCGCCGGACGACAAGGCCGGGGATTTCGCCGCCATCGACCTCAAAAACTACATGAAGGCCCACAAGCCCGCCAATGGCGGCGAGATCGGCGTGCTGACGATTGCAGGCGACATCGTCGATGGCGAGGCCGGACCGGGCACGGCGGCGGGAGACACGATTGCGGCGCTGCTGCGCAAGGCGCTGGCGGAGAAGGACTTGAAGGCGCTGGTGGTCCGGGTGGATTCGCCGGGCGGATCGGTGATGGCGTCGGAGAAGATCCGCAGCGCCATCATGGAAGCAAAGTCCGAAGGCCTGCCCATTGTGGCGTCCATGGGCAATGTGGCGGCCAGCGGCGGCTATTGGGTGTCGACGCCCGCCGATGTGATCTTCGCGGAGCCGGATACGATCACCGGCTCCATCGGCGTGTTCGGCATATTGCCCAGTTTCGAGGGCACCTTGGCGAAGATCGGCGTCACCACCGACGGCGTGAAGACGACGCCGCTGTCGGGCCAGCCGGACATCGCCGGCGGCACCACGCCGGAATTCGACCGGATCATGCAGATGGGGGTCGAGGATATTTACGGCCGCTTCGTCGGACTGGTCGCGCAATCGCGCCGCAAGACGCCCCAGCAGATCGACGCCATTGCGCAAGGGCGCGTCTGGGACGGCGGCACGGCGCGACAGATCGGGCTGGTCGATCGCTTCGGCGGGCTGGAAGAGGCGGTTGCCGAGGCGGCGAAGCTGGCGAAGATCGATCCGGCCAAGGCCAGGCCCTATCGCATTGCCAGGGAACCCGACAAGTTCGCCGAGTTCGTCCAGTCTATCATGGATCGGGAGGATGAGGACGATGCCGGTGCGCCGGAGGCCATGGTGGGGCGCGACCTGCTCGGGCGGCAGGCGATCGTGCAGCGGAACTGGGCGTTGCAGGCCGTTGCCGACGTGCGCGCGCTGGTGAGCGGCGCGGGCGTGCGCGCCGATTGCCTGGAATGCCGGGGCTATGGCGCGCCGCGAGTGGCGAAAACGGATGAGCGGGGATTGGCGGCGCTGTTGCTGGGGCTTTGGCGGTGATGGGTGTTGCTTGCTGGTGATGGAAGCTGATGGCCGGTTTTGGTCAGGAGCTGACATCAATTTTCCGTCACCCCGGACTTGATCCGGGGTCCCGCTTTCTTTCTGAGTCCGCGCCCAGCCCAAGGCAGCGAGACCCCGGGTCAAGCCCGGGGTGACGAAGTAGGGAATGGCGGGAAACCACCCCACGGGATTATGGCTCGGTCGGCGCGATTCGCATGATGCCTATCCCATGCGGCACTGGCATGTCGGTGCCCCTCTCCCTATAGCTGGTCCATGGCATCCACCGAAAAGAAGAAGAAAACCGACTCCGCACGGACCAAGGTTCGGCCCGCGGGCTTTCCGACGCGCGAGCAGGTGATGGATTTCATCGCCACGTCCGACCAGCCGGCCGGAAAGCGGGAGATCGCAAAGGCCTTCGGCCTCAAGGGGCAGGAGAAGATCGCGCTCAAGGCGCTGCTCAAGGACATGGCGGACGAAGGGCTGATCGACATCGGCCCGGCGCGGGCCTTCCACAAGATGGGCGGCGTGCCCAAGGTCACGGTGCTGCGGATCGTCGATGTCGACGACACCACCCTGATCGCCACGCCCGAACGCTGGGAGGCGGAGGGACAGCCCGCACCCCGGCTGCGCATCGTGGAGCGGGGAAAGCGCGGCGCGCTGACCATAGGCGACCGCATCCTGGCGCGGACGGAGGAAGCCGGGCGCGGCTGGGTCGCGCATCCGATGAAGAAACTCGCCAAGGCCAGCGAGGAATTGCTGGGCGTGGTGGAGGAAGGCGACGGCGGCAAGCTGTGGCTGCGCCCCGTCGACAAGCGCATCCGCCGGGACACGCCGATTTCGGACGCCGGCGCGGCGAAGAAGGGCGACCTGGTGCTGGCCGAGCCGGTGGGGCGCCCGCCCCGGATCACGGCGCGGGTCACGGACATATTGGGTGATCCCTTCGCGCCACGCAGCTTCAGCCTGATCGCCATCCACAAGCATGGCATTCCCCATGTCTTTTCCGAGCGGGTCGAGGAAGAGGCAGTGGCAGCTTCCAGCCTGGCCCTGCATGAGGAAAAGCGGGAGGATTTGCGGCATTTGCCCATCGTCGCCATCGATCCGGTCGATGCGCGGGACCATGACGATGCGGTCTGGGCCGCGCCGGACGACGATCCGGCCAATTCAGGCGGCTACAAGGCGATCGTCGCGATCGCGGACGTCAGCTATTATGTGCGGCCGGGCAGCGCGCTGGACCGGGAAGCGAGGAAGCGCGGGAACAGCGTCTATTTTCCCGATCTCGTGGTGCCGATGCTGCCGCACCAGCTTTCGTCCGACATGTGTTCGTTGCGGGCGGGCGAGGATCGGGCGGCGATGGCCTGTCACCTTGTCCTTGACGCTTCGGGCAAGGTGAAGAGCTGGCGCTTCTCCCGCGCGGTGATCCGGGTGGTGGCGGTGCTGGCCTATGAGGATGCGCAGGCGGCGATTGATGGGACGTTGGATATGGGGGCGGATGACGCGCCAGCCCACCCCCCGACCCCCTCCCGCCTGCGGGCGGGGGAGTTGCTGGAGACGGCGCTGAGGCCGCTTTGGGCCTGTTGGGCGTTGCTGCGCAAGGCGCGGGACAAGCGGGAGCCGCTGGCGCTGGACTTGCCGGAGCGGCGGGTGGTGCTGGACGACTATGGCAAGATCGTCAGCGTCGCGGTGCGCGAGCGGCTCGACGCGCATATGCTGATCGAGGATTATATGATCGCCGCCAATGTCGCGGCGGCCAAGGCGCTGGAGGCCAAGAAGGCGCCGGTCATGTACCGCGTCCATGAACCGCCGAGCCGGGACAAGCTGGTCGCGTTGAAGGACTATCTGGCGACCTTCGGCATCGAATTCGCCCTGGGGCAGGTGGTGAGGCCTGCGACCTTCAACCGGCTGATCGAACGGGTCGGGGAAGCGGAGGAAAAGCCCCAGATCATGGAGCAGATCCTGCGCAGCCAGACCCAGGCCTATTATGCGCCGTCCAATCTGGGCCATTTCGGGCTGGCCTTGGGTTCCTATGCCCATTTCACCTCGCCGATCCGGCGCTATGCCGACCTGCTGGTGCACCGGGCGCTGGTGGGCGCCTATGGGCTGGAACTGCCCGCGCCCAAGGGGGACATTCCCGACCGGTCTTCGCTGAGCGGCGAGGATATGGAGAATATGGGCCGCGTGGGCGAAATGATCAGCCAGCATGAGCGCCGCGCCATGGAGGCGGAGCGGGAGACCACCGACCGCTATGTCGCGGCCTTCCTGGCGGCGCATGTCGGCGATCTGGTGGAGGCGCGGATCACCGGCGTGCAGAGCTTCGGCTTCTTCGCCACGGTGGAGGGACTGGGCGGCGACGGGCTGGTGCCGGTGTCGACGCTGGGCGACGAGCGTTTCTTCTTCGACGAAGCCGGGCGGGCGCTGGAGGGCGTGGAGAGCGGGGATCGCTATACGGTCGGGCAGCGGCTGGCATTGCGGCTGGCGGAGGCGGATCCGATCAACGGATCGCTGCGCTTCGAACTGCCCGACGCCCCGCCCCAGCGGCCGAGCTTCAAGAAGGACCGGGTGCGCCCCGGCAGCGCCCGGCGCGGGCGGCCCGGCAATGTCCGGCACATCGGATCGAAAAGGGGCAAGCATCGGCGGTAAGGAGCCGCGTGCCTCCAGACACCACTTGAACCGAACAAACCCCAACGGAAAAGGGCGGCCCCGCGGGACCGCCCTTTTCCAACGCCGAACCCGCAATGAAATCTCAGGCCGCCGCGCTCTCCGGCTCCACCGCGAACAGGGTCACGCCCTTATACTTGCTGTCGGCCTGATCGTAGAGGCCGTGCATCGCCTCGAACTTCTCCTCGATCAGGCTGACGTCGTTCAGTCCCGCCAGCTTGAACGTGCCCAGCTTCAGCTCCCGCGGCGGGCGGCCGTCGCGCTCTATCGTCACCGCGTCGATGAACATTTCGTCATGGCGCGTGTACAGGATGTGCGGGGCGAGCTTCACGACCATCTTGTTATAGGTCGCCATCAGACATTTCTGAAGCGCAATCGCCTCGAAGAACATGGTAGGAGCGGTCATAATGCGTTTTCCATTACCGATTTGACGCGCCGGTTCAATTGCTTTGTGCGTCGCACCATCACCTGCCGACGCAATCCGGCGCATTCGCCAGACGAGCGAATCAAGCCTTTCCCTTGTGCGGCAGAAGATGTAGCTTCTCGCGCAGGGTCCAGCGCGCCACCAGCAGCAGCGCGACCGCGCCCAGCCCGCTTGCAAGGCCCAGCCAGATGCCCAGGCCCTGCAATCCCAGGGGAAAGGCCAGGATGACGCCGACCCCGATGCCGATCACCCAATAGCCGATCAGGGCGAAGATCATCGGCACGCGCGTGTCCTGAATGCCCCTCAGCACGCCCGCGCCAACCGCCTGCGCGGCGTCCACCAACTGGAACAGCGCGGCGACCCCCAGGAAACCGACCGCCAGCGTCGCCGTCCGTCCATTGGCGGGATCGGAAAGGTCCAGGAAGGCGGAGATCAGCATGCGCGGAAAGGCGATGAGCATCGCCGCCGCCATCAGCGCGAATCCGGTGCCGATCGCCAGCGCCAGCCAGCCGGCTCGCCCGACCGCCGCCAGGTCGCCCTTTCCATAGGCGAGGCCCACGCGCACGGTCGCCGCCTGGCCGATGCCCATCGGGACCATGAAGACGAGCGCGGCGATCTGGATCGCGACGGCATGCGCCGCCAGCGAATCGCGGTCGATCAATCCCATCAGGAAGGCGGAGGCGTTGAACACCGTCGTCTCCAGCCCCAGGGTGATGGCGATGGGCAGGCCCAGCGCCCAGACGGTGCGGTGCCGTTCCCGGTCGCGGGTCCAGAATCGCCCCAGCAGACGATAGCGGCGGAACCGCCGGTCGATCAGGATGACCGACAGCAGACCCAGGAACAGGAAGGATGAGGACAGGCTGCTGGCGATGCCCGCGCCGAAAATCCCCAGCGCGGGGAAACCGAAATGCCCGAAGATCAGGGCCCATCCCGCCAGCAGGTTGAACGGGATGGCGCAGACCATGATGACCAGCCCCCAGACCGGCCGTTCCAGCGCGGCGATGAAGTTGCGCAGCGTGGTGAAGCCCAGAAAGGGCAGCAGCGCCCATTGCAGCCCGCGCATCAGTTCGCCCGCCTGCGCCGCCAGGTCGGCCTCCTGCCCCATCAGCAGCAGGATGGATTCGCTTTCCCACAGCAGCGCCCAGGCGGGCAGCACGAACAGCGTCGCCGCGCGCAGCGTCTGGTGCACGGTCCGTCGGACGTCGCGCACCGAATGCAGCCGCCGTCCCCGCTCCGTGGCGATCAGCGGCGCGGCGGCGGTGACCAGGCCCATGCCGAAGATCAGCAGCGCGTTGAACAGGTTGATGGCCAGCGCGCCCGACGCCACCGCGCCCGCGCCCAGCCGGCCGAGCAGCAGCAGGTCCGTCGCCGCGATGCCGGCCCAGGCGATATTGCCCGCGATCATCGGCAGCGCGAGCGCCGTCAGCGCCCCGGCCTCCAGGCGCCAGGGTGAACGCATCAATGCTTTTTGAAAAGGTGCAGCGCCGCCACGACGATGCCGCCGACGATCAAGCCGACAATGCCCGCGCCCACCGCGTTCACGACCCATTCCACCGCCGGAGCGATGGCGGGCAGGCCATGGGCAGCGTCCGCCGCCACATGATGGATGGCGCCGGGGATCAGATCCCAGTGGAATTCATGCAGCCCGTGGACGATCAGCCCGCCGCCGACCCAGAGCATCGCCGCCGTGCCGACCACGCTCAATATCCCCATCAGCACCGGCATGGCCTTCACCATCGCCCGGCCCAGCATGCGCGCGCCGGCCGAGCGCCGTTCCGCCAGATGCAGGCCGATATCGTCCATCTTCACGATGAAGCCGACGACGCCATAGACGCCCGCGGTGATCAGGAAGGCGACGACGACCAGGATGATCGCCTGCTCCCAGATCGGCTCCGTCGCCACGGTGCCGAGCGCGATCGCCATGATCTCGCCCGACAGGATGAAGTCGGTGCGGATCGCGCCGGAGACCTTCTGGTCCTCCAATTCCACGGAACTGTGCGTTTCCAGCGCCTCTTCGGCCAGATCATGGCCGCCCTGCACCGCTTCGAGCAGCTTTTCCGCCGCTTCGAAACAGAGGAACGCCCCGCCCAGCATCAGCAGGGGAGGCAACAGCCAGGGCGCGACGGCGCTCAGCACCAGCGCAGCGGGAAGCAGGAACAGCAGCTTGTTGCGCAGCGAACCCTTGGCGATCTTCCAGATGATGGGCAGTTCGCGGTCCGGCGTCAGGCCCATGACATAGCGCGGCGTGACGGCAGTGTCGTCGATCACGACGCCTGCCGCCTTGGACCCCGCCTTGCCAGCGGCGGCGGCGACATCGTCCAGCGAACTGGCTGTGAGCTTGGCAATCCCCGCTACGTCGTCGAGCAGCGCGATCAGACCCGAAGGCATTGATGTTATTCCCCTGTTGGCCCGGCATGGGGCCGGCAGCCGCCTCAATAGAGGCGGGGCATAAACGGCGCAATGGATTGGGAAGCGATCTGATCGATAAGGCGGCCCGGCGCCTCAATGCAGGCCGCGATAATTGCCGGGCGGGTCGCTGGCGGGGAAACTTTCATCGATCTGCTCGTCCACCATGTCCCAGTCGCGCGCGTCGATATGCTGTTCGTCCGGCCCCGCGTCGCGCACGGGGCCGGACGAGAAGCCTGTCCCGCGATGGGCGCCCGCGTCGCGCCCCGCCTGCCGTTCCTTCCATCCCCGCCAGACGACGGCGCCCAGCCCGGTGACGAATGCGAGTTTCAACAACCCCTTCATTTCGGCTTCTCCTGTGTTTCGTGCAGATGGACCCATTCGGCCCGGTTGCCGCTGACGGTATCGGGCGTCAGCGGGATGTCGCCTTCCTCATCGGCGCCGCCGGGCGGTTCCACGGAGGGCGCGGAGGCGATGGACCAGCGCTGGCGCAGCGCCGCATCGATCATCGCCCGCCAGATGCGGTCGTCGCCCGCCTGCCGCATGACATCGTCGGGATCCTTGATGATGGCGAGCAGCCCGGCGGCGGCCTCCACCTGTTCCTGCCAGCGTTCCGGATGCGGATCGGGATGGCCCGACGCCAGATGACGCGCCAGACGTTCGAGAAGAGTGCGCTGCTCCATGCGCTGGTGAACGCAGGCCGGACCGCCCTGTTCCCCTTGGGCGTGTGGGGATTCAGTTCAAGGGGAGACGAAAATGGTGGAATTCGAGAAACTCGAAACGAGGCTCGTGACTCGTTCCCCCCTAATTCGTGACGCTTGTGCAGCGATGTGAACGGCCCGACGCATCGATCGTTGAAGCCGCATGCAAGCAGAAGGAGACGGTCATGCCCCAGGGCGACAAGAGCAGCTACACCGACAAGCAGAAGCGCAAGGCGGAGCATATCGAGCAGGGTTATGAGGATCGCGGCGTATCCCGCCGGGAAGCGGAACGGCGCGCCTGGGCGACCGTCAACAAGGAATCGGGCGGCGGCAACAAGTCCGGTTCCGGCCGGGGCAAGCCGGACAGCCATGCCTCCTCGCGCAAGGGCGGGAAGAAGGGCGGCGCGGCATCGGCCCGTCGGCCGGCCGCGGATCGTTCCGCCGCCGCCAGGAAGGGCTGGGAAACCCGGCGGAAAAAGGCGCAGGGTTGACGGCGGAGACCATCCACCGATTTTTTGGCTCAGTCTTCCGGCCGATAATGCGGCAGCGAAAGTCCCTTGCGGATCGCGACGGCCCGCAGCACGAAACCGACCAACGCGGCGATAAGGCCGGCGACGGGAACGTCCAGCCCCATCCAGCGCAGGAAGACGAACAGGCCCGAAGCCAGCGCCGCCGCCGTCACGTACAGTTCCGGCCGCAGCAATATGGACGGCTCGCCCGCCAGCAGGTCGCGCATGATGCCTCCCACGCAGCCGGTGACGACGCCCATCATCGCCGCGACCAGCGGAGGCACGCCATAGCTCATCGCCTTGGCCGCGCCATAGACGGCGAAGGCGGCGAGTCCCACCGCGTCCAGCCAGTCGAGAGCGCTGTCGCTCCACAAGCGGCGCGGGGTGAACCAGACAAGCAGCGCCGCCATCATGCAGGCAATGGCGGGCACCGCGTCGCGAACCCAGAAAACGGGCGCGCCGATCAGCAGGTCGCGGACAGTCCCGCCCCCCACCCCCGTCACCAGCGCGAAGAAGGCGAAGGTGACGAGCGTCTGGCGCAGGCGCGCTGCCGCCAGCGCCCCGGACGCGGCGAAAACGAATGTGCCGACGATGCCGAGCGTCTCGAGCACCGGGCCGATCTGCGGCAGCAGCGTCTGGTTCATGGCGCGGCGCCGGGCGCTATTTCGCCAGTTCCGCCTCTATCGCCGCCACCAGGCCGGCATCGTCGGGCGCGGTCGAGGGTGCAAAGCGGGCGGCGACGCTGCCGTCCTTCGCGATCAGGAACTTTTCGAAATTCCAGAGCACTTCGGGCTCCGGATTGGGCGTGATGCCATAGCCGACCAGCTTTTCGCGGAACTGGGCGCCCTCCCCCCGCGCATTTGGCTGCGCGCCGATCAGCGCGGCGTAGAGCGGATGCTTTTCAGGCCCGGCAACGACGATCTTCTCAAACATCGGGAAGTCGACGCCGAAATGGGTGGTGCAGAAGGTCGCGATCTCCTCATTGCTGCCCGGCTCCTGCGCGCCGAAATCATTGGCGGGGAAGCCGGCGACGACCAGCCCCTTGTCCCTATAGTCGCGATAGAGCTTTTCCAGCCCCTCATATTGCGGGGTCAGGCCGCATTGGGAGGCGACGTTGACCACCAGCACCACCTTGCCCGCATAGTCGGCCAGGCTGGCGTCGGCGCCCTTGATGGTCTTGAGCGGAATCTGCTGGATCATGGCAAGCTCTCCTTGGGATGGACGGTTCCCCCCATCATATGGCGGTGCCAAAGAGCTTGCCTACCCCGGAGGTCGCAAGCATCGCGAAAACGCCCCAGAAGACGACGCGAGCCACTGCCCGCGCCGCCCCGCCCCCGCCGAGCCGAGCGCCGACATAGCCAAGCATCGCCAGGCACAACAGCGAGGTGACGGCGACAGCGGCGATGGCGTTCGACGGGCTGGCGACGGCGGCCAGCACGGGGGCGACGGCGCCGGCGGAGAAGGTCGCGGCGGAGGTCAGCGCCGCCTGGATCGGGCGGGCGGTGCTGACTTCGGAAATGCCCAGTTCGTCCCGCGCATGGGCGGCCAGCGCGTCGGCATTCATCAACTGCGTCGCCACCTGGCCCGCAAGGTCCGCCGTCAGCCCGCGGTCGACATAGATGTCGCGCAACTCCTCCCATTCCACATGGGGTTGCTGGGCCAGCGCCTTCTTCTCCTTGGCCAGGTCGGCGCGTTCGGTGTCGGACTGAGCGCTGACGGAGACATATTCGCCCGCCGCCATCGACATGGCGCCCGCGACCAGAGCGGCTATGCCGGACAGCAGGATCGTCTCCCGCGCCGCGCCGGAGGCGGCGATGCCGGTCAGCAGGCTGGCGGTGGAAACGATGCCGTCATTGGCGCCCAGCACGGCGGCGCGCAGCCAGCCGACGCGGTTGACATAATGGACAGCGTGATGGCCGTCGATCATGTCGTTATCCTGCATCGTCGCGGATTGTTCCATGCATATTTCCCCTGGCTGGCTGTTCTGGCTAACAGATGAGGGGATTGGCGCAAGGCCTTCTAGCCGCCCAGCCCCTCGGCCTTTTCCGCCAGTTCCAGCCAGCGTTCCTCCGCCGCGTCCTTTTCGGCGCGGGCCTTTTCGATGGCCTTGGTGAGGGCGTCGAACCTCGCCGGATCGCGGCTGTAGAGATTGGGGTCGGCCAGCGCTTCCTCGTCGCGGGCGATGGCGGCCTCCATCTCCTCGATGCGCTGGGGGATCAGGTCGAAATCGCGCTGGTCCTTGTAGCTGAGCTTGGTCGCGGCGCTTTTCTGCGGCGGAGGCGCGGCCGCCTTCTTCTCCTGCCTTGGCGCATTCTTCGGCTGGCGCTTGGCGACCCAGTCGGCATAGCCGCCGACGATCACGTCGACGGTGCCGGAACCGTCGAGACCCAGCGTGACGGTGACGGTGCGGTCGAGGAAATCGCGGTCGTGGCTGACGATCAGGACAGTGCCTTCATAGTCGGCTATCACTTCCTGGAGCAGGTCGAGCGTTTCCAGATCGAGATCGTTGGTCGGCTCGTCGAGGACCAGCAGGTTCGATTCGCGGGCGAATTCGCGGGCGAAGAGGAGCCGCGAACGCTCGCCGCCCGACAGCGTGCCCACCTTCGCCTCTGCCAGCGAAGGATCGAAGAGAAATTCCTTCAGATAGCCGTGGACATGCTTGCGCACGCCGCGCACGTCGATCCAGTCGCCGCCTTCGGCCAGCACGTCGCGAACCCGCTTGTCGGGCTGCATCAGGCTGCGCTGCTGGTCGATGAAGATCATGTCGAGCGACTTGGCCTGCCTGACCTCGCCGCTATCGGGCTTGAGTTCGCCGGTCAGCAGTTTCAGCAGCGTGGTCTTGCCCGCGCCGTTGCCGCCGACGATGCCGATGCGGTCGCCGCGCTGGATGCGCAGGGAGAAATCCTTGATGACCGTGCGCCCCGGCAGTCCAGCCCCGTTCGTGTCGAGCGAAGTCGAGACGCCATCGGACTGCCGCTTCTCGACTTCGCTCGAAGCGAACGGAGAGAAGGATTTGGTCACATGTTCGGCGGTGATGACACTCTTCGTCTTGTTGTCGTCGCTAGCGACGGCGATCTTCGCGACGCCCTGCGGCCCGACCATGGCGGCGCGCTGGGCGCGCATTTCCCAGAGTTTGGCGAGGCGGCCCTGGTTGCGCTTGCGCCGGGCGGTGACGCCGCGCTCCAGCCAATGGGCCTCTATCTTGAGCTTCGCGTCCAGTTTCTCGGCGGCGCGGGCTTCCTCGGCATAGACGGCCTCCATCCATTCCTCGAAACCGCCGAAGCCGATTTCGTTGCGGCGGATGCCACCCCGGTCCAACCACAGCGTCTGGCGCGTCAGCCGGGTCAGAAAGGCGCGGTCGTGGCTGATGACGACGAAGGCGTCATTATAGCGGCCGAGCCAGCCCTCCAGCCAGTCGATGGCGTCGATGTCGAGATGGTTGGTGGGTTCGTCCAGCAGCAGCAGGTCAGGCTCGCTGGCCAGTGCGCGGGCGATGGCGGCCCGGCGGCGCTCGCCCCCCGACGCGGTGGCGGCTTCGCGGTTGAGGTCGGTGCCGAGCTGGCTGGCGATGGCGTCCACCTCATGGGCGGGCGGCGCGAACCGGCCCGCCAGCGCGAAATCGCGCAGCGTGGCGAAGCCGCTGACGTCGGGATCCTGCTCCAGCATGATGACGCGGGCGCCGGGACGAACCGAACGGGTGCCCTCGTCCGGTTCGATCTGCGCGGCGATGAGCTTCAGCAGCGTGGTCTTGCCCGCGCCGTTGCGCCCGATCAGCGCCAGCCGATCCCGCTCCCCGACGAAAATGTCGAGATTGCGGAAAAGCCAGTGGGTGCCCTGCGACAGGCCGAGATTTTCAAAGGAAAGGATGGGAGCCGCCATGGCGGTGCAGCTAGGCTTTCCGGGGGTCGAGGGCAAGAGGGGGAACCCGAAGCTGTCTGACGGCTTTCAACGCATGTCAGCGTCCGTTCATCGCAGCCGTTACAATGAGGCTGCATTGCTTCCTGAGGAGAAAGCCCTGTGAAATCCATGTTCGTCCTGGCCGCCCTTGGCGCCGCCCTGCCCGTCGCGGCGGTCGCTCAGACCAGCGTCACCATCGCCGAAACCGCGCCGGTCGTGACGCTGAACGTTACCGAAACCGTGGAAGCGGCGCCGGATATGGCGACGGTCGGCACCGGGGTCCAGACCCGCGCCCAGACTGCCGCGCAGGCGATGCGCGACAATGCGGTGCAGATGGACAAGCTGATCGCCGCGCTGGTGAAGGCGGGAATCCCCAAGAAGGACATCCAGACCAGCGGCATCAATCTGAGCGCGCAATATGATTACAGCAATCGCGACGGGCAGCCGAGCGGACCGCGCTTCATCGGCTATGAGGCGTCGAACCAGCTTTCGGTGAAGCTGCGCGACATCAAGAAGGTCGGGACGCTGCTGGATACGATGGTGGAGGCCGGGGCGACCAATGTGAATGGGCCGAGCTTCTCGATCAGCGATCCGACGCCGATGCTGGCGCAGGCGCGGGCGGCGGCGTTGAAGACCGCGAAGGCGCAGGCGGATTTCTATGCGCAGGCGGCGGGTTATCGCGCGGCGCGGCTGGTTTCGCTGGCGGAGAGCAACAGCGGCGGCCAGCCGCCCATGCCGATGATGGTGACGGCGCGGTTCAAGGCGGACGCGGCGCCAGCGACGCCGGTGGAGCCGGGACAGGTCGGGTCTTCTGTGACGCTGACGGTGCAGTATGCGCTGGAGAAATAGGATTGTGGCCAATAGCCGACATTAAATCCTCCCCATGCTTGCATGGGGAGGGGGACCGCCGCTGAAAGCGGTGGTGGAGGGGAAATTCGGAGGTCGTACCCCATTCCCCTCCACCACGCTTCGCGCGGTCCCCCTCCCCATCTCTCGATGGGGAGGATTAAGAAGGTTGGCTCCCTCCCCATTCACCACCTGTTCAATGGTTCGCGGCTATGCCAAGGTCATGAAAATGATGCGGTTCAGACTGATAGCAGGCTTGGGAGCCATGGCGGCGCTTTTCGCCGCGAATCCTTCCGCTTATGCTGGCAGCCAGCGCGACGAGCAGGATGCCGCGCGCCGCGCCATGCTGGACGGGCAGGTCATGCCCTTTTCCGTCATCAAGCGCCGGGTCGACGCCGCCATGGGCGGGGCGACCTATCTGGGCAGCGAATTCAATCCCTCCACCAACCGTTATCGCCTGAAATATGTGAAGGACGGCAAGGTGCTATGGGTTGATGCGGACGGTCGCACGGGCGATATAATCGGCTGGGCGCATTAGTCGCGCTGACAGCATAATAACGGAAACGGGGCCATATGCGTCTGCTGATCGTCGAAGATGAACCGAGCCTTGGGCAACAGCTCCGCAACACGCTGGAGGGCGCGGGCTATGCCGTGGACCTGGCCGATGATGGCGAGGACGGGCATTTCCTGGGCGCGACCGAAAGCTATGACGCGGTGGTGCTGGACCTGGGCCTGCCGACCATCGACGGGCTGACCGTGCTGGACCGCTGGCGCAAGGAAGGCCGGGGCTTTCCCGTGCTGGTGCTGACGGCGCGGGATAGCTGGTCGGACAAGGTGGCCGGGCTGGACGCGGGCGCGGACGATTATCTGGCCAAGCCGTTCCAGAGCGAGGAACTGATCGCCCGGCTGCGCGCCCTGATCCGCCGCGCTTCGGGCAATGCGTCGAGCGAACTGACGGCGGGCGACGTGCGGCTGGACACGCGTTCGGGCAAGGTGACGCTGAAGGGCGAGCCGGTGAAGCTGACCGCGCAGGAATATAAGCTGCTGTCCTACCTCCTCCACCACAAGGGCAAGGTGGTGAGCCGCACCGAGCTGATCGAGCATATCTATGATCAGGATTTCGACCGCGATTCCAACACCATCGAGGTGTTCGTGACCCGCATCCGCAAGAAGCTGGGCGCGGACGTCATCACGACGATCCGGGGCCTGGGCTATAGCCTGGATGAACCGGGGCGGTAACGCCAACCTCCGTTCGGGCTGAGCTTGTCGAAGCCTTGTTCTTCTCAAAGAAAGTGCGGCCCTTCGACAAGCTCAGGGCGAACGGAGATACAGGCTTGATCGTCTTTTGACCGATCTCCCCTCCCCTTCGCAGGTCCGTTCCACCGGATCGCTCAGCCGCCGGATGATCGGCATCGCGGCGCTGTGGATCAGCCTGCTACTGCTGGGCGGCGGGCTGGCGCTGGACCGGGTGCTGTCCGACGCGATCACGCGCAATTTCGACGACGGGATGAACTATGTGCTGACCGCCATGATCGCATCGGCGGAGATCGGCCCGGACGGCGAGGTGCTGTTCAACCGCGAACCCGCCGACCAGCGTTTCCTGGAGCCCAATAGCGGCATCTATTACCAGATCAGCGGCAAGGGGCATGAGGATTGGCGGTCGCGGTCGCTGTGGGACCGGGCGCTGAAGGTCAATCCGGAGCATCAGGACGACGCCCCGCACATCTATGACAGTGACCAGTTCCCCGGCGAAGACCTGCGCGTGATGGAACGCAGCATCATCCTGCCCGGATCGCGCACGCGATGGATGTTCATGGTGGCGCAGGCGCGCGAAGGGCTGGACGCGCAGATCAAGACGCTGCGATCGACCCTGTTCGAGAGCTTTGCCCTGTTGGCGCTGGGGCTGATCGTGCTGGCCACCTTGCAGACCATTTACGGCCTGCGCCCGCTGCGCAAGGTGCGGCAGGAGATCGTGCGCATGCGCGGGGGCGAGAAGAACCGCGTGACCGAGCCGATGCCCGCCGAAGTGCTGCCCATGGTGGAGGAATTGAACGCCCTGCTGGCCCATAATGAGCGACAGGCGGAGGAGGCGCGGACCCATGCGGGCAATCTGGCCCATGCGCTCAAGACGCCGCTGACCGTGATCATGAACGCCGCGACCGCCCAGTCGCCGGACCTGGGCGACACGGTGATCCGGGAGGCGACGACGATGCGGCGGCAGGTCGACCATCATCTGGCGCGGGCGCGAGCCGTCGGGCGGCGCGGCGCGGCGCACAGCCGGGCGGAAGTTTGGGCCAGCCTGGAGGCGGTGGAGCGCGCCGTCCAGCGGCTCTATCCCGAAGTGCGCATCGACATGGACGGCGACAAGGAAGCCGCCGTGCGGGTGGAACGGCAGGACCTGGACGAGATGCTGGGCAATCTGGTCGAAAACGCCGCCAAATATGGCGGGGGCAGCGTATTCGCGACCGTGGGGCGCAAGGAAACGATGGTCGAGATCATGGTCGAGGATGACGGCATGGGCATTCCGGAGGCGGACCGGATGCGGATTTTCGACCGGGGCGTCAGGCTGGATTCGGGGAAGCCGGGGACCGGGCTTGGCCTGGCCATCGTGCGGGACGTCGCGGAAATCTATGGCGGATCGGTGACGCTGGAGGAAAGCGAGGATCTGGGCGGCGCGCTGGTCCGGTTGCGGCTGCCCGCGGCCTGATGCGGCGGCATTTCTATCTTGCCTGCGGCTTCCTGTCATTGGGGCTGGGGGCGATCGGCGCCTTCCTGCCGCTGTTGCCGACCGTGCCGTTCATGATCCTGGCCGCCTTCTGCTTCGCGCGGTCCAGCCCGGCGCTGGAGGCGCGGTTGCTGGAGCATCGCCATTTCGGGCCGCATATCCGGCGCTGGCGGGAAAGAGGCGCGATCAGCCGGCGGGGGAAGAAGGCGGCGCTGGCGGCCTTTGCGTTCAGCGGGGTGCTGGCGTTGTTCCTGTCGCCCTTTCCCTGGTGCCTGATCCCGGTAGCCGCCGCGCTGATCGGCGGAACCTGGATATGGACGCGGCCGGAGTGAATGGAAGGCGGGACGGATCGGGGCAGCGGAACCCCGGATCAAGCCCGGAGTGACGAAGGAAGGAGTGGCGGAAATCCACCCGTGCCGGCTGATCCGCGTTCCCTAGGGTGTATCGACATTCAGATGCTGGCGAGCCGAAAATGGTGGTTTTTCGCGACCCGGAGCACAGCGTACTAAAGGTACGTGAGCACCGGAAGCGCGGAAAGCCGCCATTTGCAGGCCGTCAGCGCTGAATGCCGATACACCCTAGTTCATCGCCAGGATCATGTTCCGAACCTGCGGATAGACCTGCTTTTCCCATTTGCTGCCGGAAAAGACGCCATAATGGCCGACGCCCGGCTGAAGGTGATGGCGCTTCAAATGGGGACGAAGGCCCGTGCAGAGCGCGTGGGCGGCCGCGGTCTGGCCCACGGCGCAGACATCGTCCTTTTCCCCTTCGACCGTCAGCAGCGCGGTCTTGCGGATCGCGCCCGGATTGACCTTCCGCCCGCGATAGGTGAGTTCGCCCTTGGCCAGCAGCGTCCGCTGGAACACCCTGTCCACCGTCTCCAGGTAGAATTCCGCCGTCATGTCGAGCACGGCGAAATACTCCTCGTAGAAGGTCTTGATCTTGTTCGCCTCCACCTGCTTCCCGTCGGCCAGCAACTGGTACAACTCGCGATGCGCGGCGCCGTGCCGGTCCATGTTCATCGACATGAAGGCGGAAAGCTGGAGGAAGCCGGGATAGACCCGCCGGCCGCGCCCGGCATAACGCATCGGCACCAGGCTGATCAGATTTTCCTCGAACCATTCGATCGACTGGTCATTGGCCAGTTCGTTGACGACCGTGGGCGCGGCGCGGGTGTCGATCGGCCCGCCCATCAGCGTCATGGAGCGCGGCGTCGCCGGATCCTTGTCCTCCGACATGATGGCGACCGCCACCATGGCGGGCACGCAGGGCTGGCACACCGAAACCAGGTGCGATCCCGGCCCGATTTCCTGCATGAAGGTCATGACGTAATCGACATAATCGTCGAAACCGAAGCGCCCGGCGCTCAGCGGCACGTCGCGGGCATTCTTCCAGTCGGTAATGTACACGTCATGGTCGCGCAGCAGCGTCTGGACGGTGTTGCGCAACAATGTCGCGAAATGGCCGGACATGGGGGCGACCACCAGAACCCGCGGCTGAGGCGCCTCCACCTCGTCCTTCACGAAATGCAGCAGGTTGCCGAAGGGCAGGTCGAGCGCCACCTCTTCCCGCACGGCGACCACCGCATTGCCGCTGCGCACCTCCGTTATGCCATAGGCCGGCCGGCGATGCGTCAGCTTCGCGCCCTGGAACACGTCCATCAGGGCGAACATGCGGCGGGGCATGGCCCAATCCGCCGCCGGACCCATCCTGTCCTTGAAGGAAAGAGCGATCTGAGCACCGAAGCGCGCAGGGGCCATCATGTCGTTCCAGGCCTGATAGCCACTGTAAAGCATCATCATCTTGCTCAAACGCGTCCTAAGCTCTTTTGACACCGATTCGGCCCCATGCGCGGGCGTTATACAGGTTTTCCATATTGCACCGCATCATGAATGATGAAACATAGGGATGAAGCGGGAGGAACGCCATGGCCGAAGCCGAACTGACCATTTCCAGCAAGACTTATTCGTCCTGGTCCCTGCGCGGATGGCTGTTGTGCCGCATGGCGGGCCCGAAAGTCGTGGAAAAGACGATTGCTCTCGATGATCCTGAAAACCGGGCGGAATTGCTGCTGTTGTCGCCTTCCGTGCTGGTGCCCCGCCTGACCCATGAGGGGGCGAGCGTATGGGACACGCTCGCCATTGCTGAATATCTGCATGAACTTTATCCGCATGCCGGCCTTTATCCCGAGGAGCGGATCGCGCGGGCGCATTGCCGTTCGGTTTCGGGCGAAATCCACTCCGGCTTCATCAACCTGCGCTCCGCCCTGCCCATGAACCTGAAGGTCCGGCACGAGAAGTTCCCCGTCTTTTCCGGGGCCAGGCAGGATATAGAGCGCATCGAGGAAATCTGGACCGAATGCCTGAGCGCCTATGGCGGGCCATGGCTGTTCGGGGAAAAGCAGACGGTGGCCGACGCCATGTTCGCCCCGGTGGCGCAACGTTTCCTGAGTTATGCGGTGGCGCTGTCGGCGCCGTCGGCCGCCTATTGCAACTGGAGCAACGACTGGGATCTGATGCGCGAGTGGATCGACGCCGCTCGCCGGGAAGAGGACGAGGTCGAGGAACTGGAAGTCGAGTTCTAAAGCGGCTGATCTGACGGAAGCAGATCGACCGCTTTAGAGTCTTCGTTTTCCGCGATTTCTTAACCAGCGATCGGTTCCGATCGCCCTAATTCTCGATTCCGCTCAACCATTCGCCGATCATCGCGCGTCCTGCGGCCACGGCTGCGGGGCCATGATCGGCATGGTCCTGCCGCAGGGCAATGCCGCATTGCTTCGCTATGTCGAGGTCGGCCCAGAAATGGGTGAGCCAATCCTCGAAACGAGGGTCTTCGCCCATTTCCGCGTGGAATTGCAGCGCCAACAGGTTGGAGCCGCGGCGAAAGGCCTGATGGGCATAGCTTTCGGTCGAGGCAAGCAGTTCGACCCCCGAAGGCAGGTCGAAGGTGTCGCTGTGCCAATGGAGAACGGGAATGCCGTCCAGATGGCGCAACGGCGATCCGGCCCCTGCCCCGTTCAGCATGACCGGCGCGAAGCCCAGCTCCATCCGCCCGCCGGGATAGACCGGCGCGCCGAGCGCCGCGGCGATCATCTGGCTGCCAAGGCAGACGCCCAGGGTCGGCAGATCCTGTTCCAGCCGCGCGGCGAGCTTTTCGATCTGGAGCGGAATCCAGGGATGAATGTCCTGTTCATAGACGCCCATCGGGCCGCCCATCATGATCAGCAGGTCGGGGGTGCAGAGGTCGACATCGGCGAAGTCGGGGCTGGCGACGTCGATCCGCTCGATCGCGTAGCCGGCGGCTTCGATCGGCTGGAGATAGCCTGCCGCACCCTCCCGCGGCACATGTCGGACGATCAGCGCTGTCTTCATCTCTACCATCCTGGTAGCCAAAGGGAGCGCGACCTGCCACCCCAGCCTTTCTTGGGCTGATGAAATGGGGGCTATTGGCGGGCGATGCGCATCAATGCGGCGGTGCCTATGCCGAGCCAGATGATGTTGAGCACCATCGACGGGATGGCGCCGTGCCACCATGTGTTGAGGATGAACAGCGCCGAGCCGAGGGCGTTCATCCATTGAAACAGGGCCGACTTGCCGGAGACATGCCCGCTCGACACGAGCAGATAGGCGCCCAATATCAAGAGCGCGCCCAGCCAGCCGGCGATTTCGACAAGGATCGGCAATCCATCCTCCGAAGGCAAAATGATGATTGGGCCTGGTTGGGGCGGGGCTTGATTGTGGATTTGGGTGGATTCCCGCCACTCCTCCTTTCGTCACCCCGGGCTTGACCCGGGGTCCCGCTGCCTTGGACGAGGCGCGTATTCAGAAAGAAAACGGAACCCCGGGTCAAGCCCGGGGTGACGGGGGGATGTCAGCAATGGCCGGAACATCCGCGACTTTGCGATTTCGCTGCTTTTCTCCGAAGAAAAAGGGCTCCCTCCTCATGGAGAGAGCCCCCTTTCCCGTCAGCATGCGTCGGCCGTTCAGGCGGCCAGCTTGCGCAGCACATATTGAAGGATGCCGCCGTTCAGGAAGTAATCCAGTTCGTTGACGGTATCGATGCGGCAGAGCGCGGTGAAGGTGAAGGTCGAGCCGTCGGCGCGCTTCACGATCACCTCGACATCCTGGCGGGGCTTCAGGCCGGCGACATTCTGGATGGTGAAGGTCTCGTCGCCCGTCAGGCTGAACGTGTCCTTGTTCTGGCCGTCCTTGAACTGGAGCGGCAGCACGCCCATGCCGACCAGGTTCGAACGGTGGATGCGCTCGAAGCTCTCGACGATGACGGCGCGGACGCCGAGCAGGTTCGTGCCCTTCGCCGCCCAGTCGCGCGACGATCCGGTGCCATATTCCTTGCCGCCGATGACGACCAGCGGAGTGCCGTCCGCCTTGTGCTTCATCGCCGCGTCGTAGATCGGCATGACTTCGCCTTCATAGCGGGTCATGCCGCCCTCGACGCCGTCCAGCATCAGGTTCTTGATGCGGATATTGGCGAAGGTGCCGCGCATCATGACTTCGTGATGGCCGCGGCGCGCGCCGTAGCTGTTGAAGTCGGCCTGCGCCACCTGGCGCTCCTGCAGCCACTTGCCGGCAGGGCTGGTCGCCTTGATCGAACCGGCCGGGGAAATATGGTCGGTGGTGATCGAGTCGCCGAAGATCGCCAGCGGCTTGGCCTCGACGATGTCGGTGACCGGCTTCGGGGTCATGGTCAGCCCCTCGAAATAGGGCGGGTTGGCGACATAGGTGGAACCGGCGCGCCAGCTGTAGGTGTCCGAACCCGTGACGTCGATCGCCTGCCAGTGGGCGTCGCCCTTGTAGACGTTGGCGTAGCGCGCCTGGAACATCTGGCGGTCCATGCAGCCCGCCATGGTCGATGCAACCTCGTCATTGCTGGGCCAGATGTCCTTCAGGAACACCTGCTGACCGTCCTTGCCGGTGCCGATCGGCGTGGTGATGAAGTCTTCGACCACCGTGCCCTTGAGCGCATAGGCGACGACCAGCGGCGGGCTGGCCAGGAAGTTGGCGCGCACGTCGGGCGACACGCGGCCTTCGAAGTTGCGGTTGCCGGAGATGACGGCGGCGGCGACCAGGCCGTTTTCGTTGATCGCCTTGCTGATCGGCTCGGCCAGCGGACCGCTATTGCCGATGCAGGTGGTGCAGCCATAGCCGACCAGGTTGAAGCCGACGGCGTCGAGATGCGACTGGAGGCCGGCCCGTTCCAGATAGTCGGTGACGACCTGCGAACCCGGCGCCAGCGAGGTCTTGACCCAGGGCTTGGGCTTCAGGCCCAGTTCGTTCGCCTTCTTGGCGACGAGGCCGGCGGCGACCAGCACGCCGGGGTTCGACGTGTTGGTGCAGCTCGTGATCGCGGCGATGGTGACGTCGCCGTCGCCGATGTCGAAATCCTTGCCCTCGACCGGAACGCGCTGCTGCGCCTTCTTGTAGACGTTCGCCATGTCGGCGTTGAACACGTCGTCCACTTCGGGCAGCGAAACGCGGTCCTGCGGGCGCTTCGGGCCAGCAAGGCTGGGGACGACGGTGGCCAGGTCCAGTTCCAGCGTGTCGGTGAAGATCGGCTCGACCGACGGATCGATCCAGAAGCCCTGCTCCTTCGCATAGGCTTCGACCAGCGCGATATTCTCCTCGGTGCGGCCGGTCAGGCGCATATAGTCCAGCGTCTTGTCGTCGATGCCGAAGAAGCCGCAGGTCGCGCCATATTCCGGCGCCATGTTGGCCAGCGTCGCGCGGTCGGCCAGCGACAGGGTGGCGAGGCCGGGGCCGAAATATTCGACGAAGCGGCCAACCACGCCGCGGGCGCGCAGCATCTGGGTGCAGGTGAGGACGAGGTCGGTGGCGGTGACGCCTTCCTTGAGTTCGCCGGTGAAGCGGAAGCCGACGACTTCGGGGATGAGCATGGAGACCGGCTGGCCCAGCATCGCGGCCTCAGCCTCGATGCCGCCCACGCCCCAGCCCAGCACGCCCAGGCCGTTGATCATGGTGGTGTGGCTGTCGGTGCCGACGCAGGTGTCGGGATAGGCGACGGTGACGCCGTCCGGGCCTTCGCTCGACCAGACGCCCTGCGCGATATTTTCCAGATTGACCTGATGGCAGATGCCGGTGCCCGGGGGGACGGCATAGAAGTTGTTGAGCGACTTCGAACCCCATTTCAGGAAGTCGTAGCGCTCCATATTGCGCTGATACTCGATTTCCACATTCTGTTCGAACGCCTTGGGCGTGCCGAATTCGTCGACCATGACCGAGTGGTCTATGACCAGATGGACAGGAACCTGCGGGTTGATCTTGCTGGCGTCGGCGCCCAGCGCATTCATCGCGTCGCGCATGGCGGCGAGGTCGACCACGCAGGGAACGCCGGTGAAGTCCTGCAGCAGCACGCGGGCGGGGCGATACTGGATCTCGCGTTCCGCCTTGCCCTTGTCATTCTGCCAGTCGACGATCGCCTGGATGTCGTCGGTGGTGACGGTGACGCCATCCTCGAAGCGGAGCAGGTTTTCCAGCAGCACCTTCATCGAGAAGGGAAGCCGCGAAACGTCGCCCAGCTTGGCGGCGGCCTTCTTCAACGAATAATAGGCGATGTCCTTGCCGCCGACCTTCAAAAGGTCGCGCGTGCCGAGTGTGTCCTGTCCGATGGCGGTCATGAGTCGTGCGTCTCCTCGCAGATGCCCGGCCAGGAGCAGGCAGGATGACGCTATTCCACCAGGGGCTCGCCGGACGGCGAGAAAAGACCGGACGGCAAGGTGGCGGGATGCGCCCCAACTCACGGCCGAAGCGGATATGTCCCGATGCGCGCCGCCATAGCGCCTGCGCGCCTCAAGTCAAATGCGAAGCCGCGAAATGGCGCGGTTCCCGCGAATCTTTCTTGTAGACGGCATCGTCCGGGGCGGGATACATTGGGTTGCAGCCGCGTTCTGGTGCAAGGAGCGCGCTTTGCAGAGATGATAAGGGTCGCTCGCTCTGACGTTCGTCGTTGCATCCATGCTGATGTGAAGCTCGGGGGGACATTTCCGAATTTTGCGTCGATGCCGAGATATATGTCTGAGGAGGAAGAGACGATGCGCCCAGATTCGCTCGCGACCGGCAGGTCTTTCGACCCGGCCTTAAGGGGTTACATCATCCATTATCATCCTGGGGAAGCCAATCACTGCCCCAGTTGCGGCCGCAGCCAGTGGATGGTCGGGCGGCTGATGGCGGAATGCGCCTATTGCGAAACGGCCCTGCCGCTGGAGAATAACCGGGGCGTGGGCGCCTGCGCGCGCTTCGTCAGCACGCATGACGTCATGGCGTCGGGCGATCCCCGCGAATCGACCTATCCCTGATCGGGAAGGCCGCGTGCCGTCAGGCCGCGGCCACTCCCTCCACCTCCACTATGCCGTCCCCGGCATAATAGCCCTGCACCCGCACCCGCTTTTCCACATGGTCGACGGGCACGCGCAGCAGCACCAGGCGGAAACTGCCGCCCAGATCGCGCTGGAGCAGGAAGCCCGCCTGGTCGCGGACCAGCCGCCCGGTCTCATCCACTCCAGCACCGATCATCATGAGTCAGCGATCTATCGCGTTCTTGATCCCCTTGCCAGCCATCAGGCCAAGCACGAGGAAGATGACGAACAATGCGATCGCCAGCACGAACAGGAACTTCGCGATGCCCACGAAGGTGCCCGCCGCGCCGCCGAAGCCCAATATGGCCAGCACGGCGGCGATCACGAGCGAAATGATGGCCAGACGGATCATCCGACACTCCTTCCGTTGAAAGACCTGCATTTCCCAACGGATGGGGGGACCGGCGGTTCCTGTGCCCGGTCGAGAGGTCAGAACCAGAAGCGCACGCCCATCACCAGGCTGGTCGCGGACGCCCGCGCCCCTTGGGCGCGGGCGAAGCGGGCGGTTTCGCCCAGTTTTCTCTCCCAATTCACGCCGACATAGGGCGCGAACTCCCGCGCGAATTCATAGCGCAGCCGCAATCCCAGTTCGACGTCCGACAGGCCCGAACCGATGCCGAGTTCAGGCACGTCCTGCGCCGCGATGTCGATTTCCGCCGCCGGTTGCAGGATCAGGCGCTGGGTGATGCGCTGGTCATAGCTGCCCTCCAGCCGCAGATGCGCGTCGCCCTTGTCGGAGAGAAAGGCCTGCGCGCCGACCTCGAACCAATAGGGGGCAAGGCCGTCGATGCCCACCACCGCATAGGTCCGTTGCGGGCCGGGGCGAATGTCGTGGCGGACGCCGGCCTCCAGGTTGAACCAGGGATCGATCGCCCGGCTGTAAAGCGCCTGCACTTCCGCCCTTTCCAGCGGGCCGCCGAAATCTCCCTCCCCCTCCGTCTTGAAGGCGAAGCGGTTGAGGTCGCCGCCGACCCAGCCTTCCCCTTCCCAATGATAGGCGTCGGCGCCCCTGCCCATGCGATATTCCAGCCGGTCGAGCATGAGGCGGGAGAAGGTCATGCCGCCGCTTTCCCTGAGCATGGCAGCGCGGGCGCGCGCCATTTCCGCGGGGTCGTAAAAGGCTTCGGCGGCATGATCGGTCGGCGCGGGAGGCGCGACGCCTGCCGGCACGCCCGCATCGGGTGCGGGCAGGCCGTGGCCGGCATGGGGGTTTCCGGCAGCGGGCTGATGGTCGCCATGGTCCTGCGGCCGATCCATGCCGTCATGATTCATCCGGCCATGATCCATCTGGCCGTGATCCATCTGGCCGTGATCCGTCTGGCCATGACCGGCATGTTCCTGCGCTCCGGCCGGAAAGGCTGCGGCAGCGAGCGACAGCAGCGCTGCGAACGCCAGCGCCTTCATGCCGCGTCCGCCGCATGCCGAACGGTCACGACGCGCATCATCCCTGCATGCATGTGCATCAGCATATGGCAGTGAAAGGCCCAATCGCCCAGCGCGTCTGCCGTAAGGTCGAAGCTCACTTTCCCTCCAGGCAGCACGTTCACCGTGTGCTTGAGCGGATTATGGTCGCCGGCGCCAGTCACAAGCTCGAAGAAATGGCCGTGCAGATGGATCGGGTGCGGCATCATCGTGTCGTTGATCAGGTTCACCCGCACCCGCTCCATATGGCGGAAGGCGATGGGTTCGGCCCCGTCGGACAGCTTCACCCCGTCGAAGGACCACATGTAGCGCTCCATGTTCGCGGTCAGGTGGATGTCCAGCGTGCGGGTCGGCGCGCGCCTGTCGCGGTTCGGCTCAAGCGATTTCAGGTCGGCATAGGTCAGCACCCGATGCTCGACGCTCTCCAGCCCCGTGGGCCGGTCTGCGGTCCGGTCCACCGGCATGGGGGAAAGGGTCGCGACGCCCGGTCCCATCTTCACCTGCGGCGCGACGGACGGGTCGCGCATCTTCATGGAATGTCCGGGCATATCCCCCATGCCGGACATGTCCATGCCCATGTCCTTCATGCCCAGCAGCGGCCTTTCGCGCAGCGCGGGCACGTCCGCCGCCATGCCGATCCGGGGCGCAAGGGTCGCCCGCACCAGTCCGGAGCGGTCTATCGCCTCCGCGATCAAGGCATAGGGCTTCGCTTCGGTGGGCCGCACCACCACATCATAGGTCTCCGCGATGCCGATCTGGATCTCGTCGGTCTCCACCGGCTGGACATGCTGGCCGTCGCACTGCACCACCGTCATCGGCAGTCCCGGCAGGCGCAGGTTGAAATTGGTCATGGCGGCCGCATTGACGATGCGCAGCCGCACCCGCTCGCCAGGCGTGAAGAGTCCCGTCCAGTTCTCCGCCGTGCCATGGCCGTTCGCCAGGAAGCTGTAGGTCGAGCCGGTGACGTCGGATATGTCGGTCGGGTCCATGCGCATGGCGCCCCATTGAAGGCGCTCCTTCGCGTTCTGGTCCTTGCCCGCGAGCAGCCCCGACAGGGTCTGCTTCTGCATGTTGAAATAGCCGCCCATCTGCTTCAGCCGCCGCAGCAGGACATGCGGGTGAACCGGACTCCAGTCCGACAGGATGACGACATGCTCGCGCTCCGCCTGCACGGGGTCCGGCCCGGCGGGGTCGATCACGATCGGCCCATAATGGCCCACCGCCTCCTGCATTCCAGAATGGCTGTGATACCAGTAGGTGCCCGACTGGCGGACCGGAAATTCATAGGTGAAGGTCTCGCCGGGGCGGATGCCGGGAAAGCTGATCCCCGGCACCCCGTCCATCTGGAACGGCACGATCAGGCCGTGCCAGTGGATCGACGTGTCCTCCCGCAGGCGATTGGTGACGGACAGCCGGACATTCTGCCCTTCCCTCAAGCGGATGAGCGGCGCGGGCAGCGTGCCGTTGATCATCACCGCGTGGCCCGAACGCCCGCCGGTCGAAAAATGCCCCTCCGCCACGGTCAGCGCGATAGTCTCGCCGCTCAGCGCTCCGGGAGCCAGGGACAGGCCCGCCGTTCCGCTCTGCGCCCAGGCGGGAAAAATCCGGCTGAGGGCCAGCGCGCCTCCCAACCCGCAAAGGCTGCGGAAAAGGCTGCGGCGATCGACATCGGAAAGGGTCATGCAGGACTCTGAAATCTAGGTTGTTCCGCTATGGCCGGCCTGCTCAGACCCAGCCTTCCAGCACCTGGTTGGGCGGCCGGTGTCCGTCCACCCAGCTTCTGATATTGGCGATCACCCGCGCCCCGGTCGCGTCGCGCCCCTCGATCGTCGCGGACCCCATATGCGGCAGCAGCACGACGTTGGAAAGGTCCAGCAGCCGGGGATCGACCGCCGGTTCATGGGTATAGACGTCCAGCCCCGCCCCGGCGATCCGCCCTTCGGCCAGCGCCGCGATCAGCGCCGGTTCGTCCGTGATCTCTGCCCGCGAGGTGTTGATAAGATAGGCGTCGGACCGCATCAGCGCGATCCGCCGGGCGTCAATCATCCCGCGGCTGTCGGCGTTGAGCGGACAGTGGATCGACACGATATCGCTTCCCGCCAGCAGGGAATCGAGGTCGCCGTGCCAATGCGCCTGCAATTCCTGCTCCACCTCGAAGGGCAGGCGATGGCGGTTGTGATAGGCGATGGACAGGCCGAAGGCGGCGGCGCGGCGGGCCACCGCGCGACCAATGCGGCCCATGCCGATGATGCCCAGCCTCTTCCCGCCGATCCGGTGGCCCAGCATGCCCGACGGGCTCCAGCCCGTCCACGCGCCGGATCGCACCAGCTTCTCCCCCTCCGCCAGGCGGCGCGGCACCGACAGGATCAGCGCCATGGTCATGTCGGCGGTATCCTCCGTCAGCACGCCGGGCGTGTTGGTGACGATGATCCCCTTCTGCCGCGTGGCATGGAGGTCGATATGGTCGACGCCGCTGCCGAAGCTGGCGATGAGTTGCAACCTCTCCGGCGCGGCCTCGATCAGCGCGGCGTCGAGATGGTCGGTGACGGAGGGCACCAGCACGTCGCACTGCGCCATGGCGCGGGTCAGCGCGGCCCGGTCCATCGGCACGTCGCCGATGTTGAAGACGGTGTCGAACAGTTCGGCCATGCGCGCCTCGACATTGGGAGGCAGGCGGCGCGTGACGATGACGCGCGGCGTGGCGGGGCGCGGTTTCTTGGCCATATCCGGCCGCTATTCCCCGGGAGCACGATGGTCAAGCGCTTATCCATATCCGCAAGAGAGCGGTTGTCGCTGACGGCCGCTAACGGCTATGGTCTGACGGTCAGACGATGGGGACGATATGGGCATGAAGGGCTATCTGGGCGCGGGCATGGTGGCGGCGCTGTGCTGGACGGGCGGGGCATGGGCCGCGCCTGCGAAGCCGGTGCCCTATTGGGCTTCGCTGACGCAGGAGGAGGCGCGCATGCGCGTCGGCCCCAGCCTGGATTACCCGTCCAACTGGGTCTATCGCCGCCGCGACCTGCCGGTGAAGGTGGTGCAGGTGCTGGGCCTGTGGCGTAAGGTGGAGGATTCGAGCGGTACGCAGGGCTGGATGCATGTGCGCCTGCTGAGCGACACGCCGACCGCCATCGTCACCGCCGACATCGCGCCGATGCGCGATTCCCCCAGTGAAGACGGCCGCGCCCTGTTCCGCGCTCAGAAGGGCGTGGTGGGACGGCTTTCCTCCTGCGGCAAGGGCTGGTGCGCCTTCGACGTCGGCGGGCAGAAGGGCTTTGTCCGCGCCAGCGACATTTGGGGCGCGACGCGGTAGCGCCGCCCTACTCGCCCTCCTCCGCGAAGCGGTCGGCGTGCATCAGCCGCTTCACCAGCGGCGCCAGCGCCATGACGGCCAGTCCCGCGCCGACGGACCACCAGCCGATCGTGCCGTAAACCGCCAGCACGTCGCCGCGGGAGGCGGCTCCCCCCTCCCCGCCCGTGGCCGCGGCGATCAGACCGGCGGCATATTCGCCCAGCGCCATGGCCAGGAACCAGATGCCCATCATCAGGCCGATCATCCGCGACGGCGCCAGTTTCGACATGGCGGACAGGCCGACCGGCGACAGGCAGAGTTCGCCCAGCGTGTGGCAGAGGTAGAGCAGGAAGATGAACAGCACCGGCGTCAGCGTGCCGGGCGCTCCGGTTCCCGCCACCAGGATCAGGAATCCCGCGCCCACCAGCGCCAGCGCGATGCCGAACTTGGCCGGGGTGGACGGTTCCCATCCCCGCTTCGCCAGCCAGATCCACAGGCCCGCCAGGACCGGGCCGAACATCAATATATAGGCGGCGTTGACCGACTGGAACATCGAGGCGGGGACGTTGAAGCCCCATATGGTGCGGTCCGTATAGCGATCCGTGAACAGGCTGAGCGACGATCCGGTCTGTTCGTAGAGGCCCCAGAAGATCGGGTTGACGACGAGCAGGAACAGCGCCGCCAGCATCCTGTCCCGCCCGATCCGCTCCATCCGGCCGAAGGCTTCCCAGAGGATGTAGAGCACGACGGCCGCGCTCGCCGCCGCCAGCATCCAGCCGACGATCACATGGTTCTGGATCAGGAACCAGCACAGCCCGATCGACGCCAGGCTGGAGAGATAGACGAGCCATTCGCGGCTGACGACGCCGCCGACCCGTTCCTTCAGCCGTTCGGGATCGCGGGGTTCGCCCCGACCCTGCAACAGCGGCTTGCACAGCATGAAGCCGATCACCCCCGCGATCATGCCCACCGACGCGGCGCCGAAGCCCCAGTGCCAGCCCCATGTCTGGCCCAGATAGCCGCAGATGATGGGGCCCATGGTCGCGCCCACATTGATGCCCATGTAGAAGATCGTATAGGCCGGGTCGCGCCGCATGTCGTCCCGCGGATAAAGCTGGCCCACCAGCGCCGAAACGCTGGATTTGAGGAAGCCCGTGCCCGTGATCACGGTCGCCAGGCCGAGCCAGAAGAGGCCAAGGCCCATCGCGCCCGCATCGTCGCTTTCCATGCCCAGGACGATATGGCCGATGGCGATCACGACGCCGCCGAACAGCACCGCCTTGCGCTGGCCCAGATAGCGGTCCGCCAGATAGCCGCCCATCAGCGGCGAGATGTAGATCAGCGACATATAGGCGCCATAGGCGTAGCTGGCGTCGCGGTCGGAAAAGAGGAAATGCTGCGTCAGGTAGAAGATCAGCAGCGCGCGCATGCCGTAGAAGGAGAAGCGTTCCCACATCTCCACGAAGAACAGCAGGAACAGCCCGCGCGGATGGCCAAGCCAGGTCTTGCCCATCCCCGCGCCGGCCGCGGTTGAAACTGAGGTCGCCATCCGGCTCCCGATCCTATCTTGTTGCGGGGCCTGCGGAACGCATCCCTTGTCCAGGCCAGCCTAGAGCCCAAACTATTCATCTGTCAAAGAGCGGCCACGCCCCTTGCGCCATGCGCGTTGCCGGGCCATCTGGGCGGCCATGTTCAATGATCGCACTTCGCCCCTCTCGCTCCTCCAGACCCGCCGATCCGGCAAGCCCCGCGACCTGATCGCGCCGGGACCGGACGAAGGCCAGCTTCGCACGATCCTGGAAGTGGCGCAGCGCACGCCCGATCATGGCAAGCTGGCGCCCTGGCGCTTCGTGATCGTGCCGTTGGAAAAGCGAGACGCTCTCGCCGCATTGCTGGAAAATGCCTATCGCGCCGAAAAGCCCGATGCCGGACGGCTGGAGATAGAGGCGATGCACCAGTTCGCGCATCAGGCGCCGACACTGGTCGTCGCGCTTTCCGCGCCGGTCGAGGGCAGCAAGATCCCGCTTTGGGAACAGGAACTGTCGGCTGGCGCGGCGATCATGAACCTGCTCCATGCGGCTCATGCGCTGGGCTTTGCGGGCGGATGGCTGACGGGCTGGCCCAGCTATAACGAGGATGTGCGCGCCGCCTTCGCCAAAGCCGGGGAACGGATCGCCGGCTTCGTCTTCATCGGCACGCCGGGACGGGAGCAGGAGGAGCGTCCTCGGCCAGAATATGACAATATAGTTTCCATCTGGGACAGATAGTTGCATGGTTGACCCGATATTGCGCAAGGGCGTCGCTTGACCTGACACGCTGTATTATGGCACTGATGCACCATGGCCGACGATTCGAAACCCGTCTATCTCCGCCTTCGGGAGATCATTGCCGCTTCGATACTGGACGGGGAATTTCGCGACGGGGACATGTTGCCCTCTGTGCGCGCCCTGGCCGCGCAGCAGGGCGCCAATCCGCTGACGGTGGCAAAGGCCTATCAATGCTTTCAGGACGATGGGCTGATCGTCGTCAGGCGCGGCGTCGGCATGTTCGTCGCTGACGGCGCGACGCGCCGGTTGCGGGACATGGAGCGGGCGCGGTTCATGGATACGGTCTGGCCGCCGGTGGCGGAGCAGATCAGGCGGCTGGGGATCAGCGCGGCGGATCTGGGAGTCGAGAGGGTATAGAGGTAGGCCGATTTGGTCGGGTTACCTATTCCTCCCCATCGATAGATGGGGAGGTGGCAGCGCGAAGCGCTGACGGAGGGGAAAATGCGCAGGTCACGCCATTTCCCCTCCACCACCGCCTTCGGCGGCGGTCCCCCTCCCCACGCTGCGCGCAGGGAGGATTTGCTGGCAGGCTAATTCTGCATCCGATATTGCTTCAGCAGGTCGTAGAGCGTCGGACGGCTGATCCCCAGCATCTTCGCCGCGCCTGAGATATTGCCGTCCGTCCGCGCTATCGCCCGGCGGATGGCGCGGCGGTCGGCCATTTCCCGCGCCGCCTTCAGGTTCACGACATCGCCCCCCTCGGCGCGGTCCCCGTCCAGGTCGAGGTCGGCGGCGGTCACATGCTTCCCATCCGCCATGATGACGGCGCGCTTCATGCGGTTTTCCAACTCGCGCACATTGCCCGGCCAGCCCCAGGCGTCGAGCGCCGCCAGCGCGTCCGGCGCGAGTCCCTTCACCTGCGGGTTCATGTCCTTGGCGAAGCGGTTCAGGAAATGCCGCGCCAGCAGCGCCGGATCGCCGGGCCGTTCCCGGAGCGCGGGAATGCGCACCACGATCTCCGCCAGGCGATAATAGAGATCCTCCCGGAACGTGCCCGCCACGATCATCTCCTCCAGATTCTGGTGGGTGGCGCAGACTATCCGCGTGTCGACCGCTATGGGCTGGCGCCCGCCGATCCGTTCGATCACCCGATCCTGCAGGAAACGCAACAGCTTCACCTGCAGGGCCAACGGGATGTCGCCCACTTCGTCGAGGAACAATGTGCCGCCCTGCGCCAGTTCGATCTTGCCGGGCGTGGTCTTGACCGCGCCGGTGAACGCGCCCTTCTCATGCCCGAACAGTTCCGCCTCCAGCAGCGTTTCCGGGATCGCCGCGCAGTTGATCGCGACGAAGGCCCCTTGCCGCCTTGGGCTGGCGTCGTGCAGGCCCTGCGCGAGCAATTCCTTGCCGGTGCCGCTCGCCCCCAGCAGCAGGACGGATACGTCCGCCGCCGCCACCCGCTCTATGGTGCGGGCGACCTTCATCATCTCCGGCGCGGCGGTGATCAGCCGGCCCAGCACGCGCCCTCCTTCCGGCGCGGTTTCGGCAAGACGGGCATTTTCCCGCTCCAGCGCATGGACATGGAAGGCGCGGCGGACGATCAGCCCCAGTTCGTCGATGTCGACCGGCTTCTGGTAGAAATCATAGGCCCCGCCAGAAATGGCGTGGAGCGCGCTTTCCCGGGCCCCATGGCCGGATGCGACGATGACCTTCGTGTCCGGCTTGATGCGCAGGATTTCCTCCAGCGTGGCGAAACCCTCGCTGGTGCCGTCGGGATCGGGCGGGAGGCCCAGGTCCAGCGTCACCACGTCGGGCGCGTGCTCGCGCAGCATCTCTACCGCCTCCTCGCGGTCGCCCGCGATGAAAAGCTGATATTCCTCATAGGCCCAGCGCAACTGCCGTTGCAGGCCCGGATCGTCCTCCACGATCAGCAATTTCGGTCGCATGTCGCTCATCAGGCGGCCTTCCCCCTAAAATCCCCTAGCGCCAAAGGCAGGCGCAATGTGAACCGGCTCCCCACGCCGGGCTTGCTTTCCACATCGATCCGCCCGCCCATCGCCTGGGCCAGCGCCCGCGCCTCGTAGGCGCCGATGCCGAAGCCCCCCGCCTTGCTGGACGAAAAGGGCTTGAACAATTCGCGGCGGATGAATTCGGCGGTCATGCCCCGGCCCCGGTCGATCACCTCCAGCAGAGCGTCGGTCCCCTCGGCGGACAGGCGCAATTCCACCGGGCTGTCCGGATTGCTGGCGTCGATGGCGTTCTGGAGCAGATGGGTGACGATCTGCTCCACCCGCGCCGGATCGGCCAGCACCGGCGGCGCGTCGCCCGTGACGCCTATTGCGTGCTGGCGCGAGCGGGTTCGCGTCACCTGCTCCGCCACATCGCGCAGCGCCATCGGGCGGGGTTCCTCCGCCCGGCCCTTGTTATGCTGCGACAGGCGGGCGAGCATGTCGTTCATCTTGCCCACCGACTCTTTCAGCGTCAGCACCATGTCGGCGCGAAAGTCCGGATTGTCGGCATGCCGCTCCGCATTGCGGGCCAGCAGCGAAAGCTGGCTCACCAGATTCTTGACGTCATGGATGATGAACGCGAAACGGCGGTTGAATTCCTCGAAACGCTGGGCGTCGTCCAGCGCCTGCTGCCCCTGCGCCTCGCTCAGATAGCTGGCCGCCTGCCGTCCGGCGGCGCGCAGCATGTCGAAATCCTCCCAGTCCAGCCGCCGGTTGATGGGCGGGCGAGCCAGCAGGATTGCGCCGATCAGCCGGCCGAAATGGATCAGCGGCACCAGCGCCCAGGCGCGGCGATCGAGGCTCATCCAGCCGGGGGCGCTGATTTCCCCCGCGCCATTGGGCGGCCGGTCGATGTCGATGATCCAGCCGCTCTGTTCGATGAGCGCGGCCAGCGGCGCAGGGACGACCGCCCCGTCGGGCCTGTCGCCCTGCCAGTTCCAATGCGTCTCGAACGCCAGCGCGCCATCCTCCGCCCGCAGCATCAGGAGGGCGGCGGGGGAATCGGTGATGTCGGCCACCGCCTTCGCCACGCGCTCTCCCAGCGGCAGGGCGTTGTCGCCGGGGCGGCCTATCGTATCGCCGAATCGCATCCATTCGGTGCGGTAATCATAGCGGTGCTGGAAGAAATGCTTGGCCACCTGCACCTTCCAGAGGGCGCGCAGCCGGCGGGAGGGCAGCAGAACCAGCGCGCTCACCGCCAGGAAGAAGACGCAGCCGATCTCGACCAGCCGGGCATAGGGACCGGCGACCAGTTCCACCAGCACCGCCGTCGCCGCCAGCACCGCGACGTAGAGCGCGATGGCGGCAAGGGAAAGCGACTGGAAGGTCAGGGCGCGCGACAATTGCAGCCGTCCCGCCATGTCGGCGCGCATGCCCGCCCCGATCACCGGCGCCAGCAGCGCCATCATCGGCCCCCTCAGCGCGTAGAGGTCGCTCGCCCGGTCGACGGCGAAGGCGGCGATGGCGTAAAGATTGAGGTCATATGTCCACATCGCCGCCAGCGCGCCCAGCAGCAGCGCCACCCGCTGCCGTTCGCGCACCGGCCAACTGACGTAGAGGTGATGGACCAGCATCAGGCTGCCGATGGCGGTCATCAGGTGCAGCACCAGCGAGGCATGAAGAAGCGCGCGATGCAGGTCGCTCGATGTCGGCAATTGCCGCCAGATGAGGTCCGTGAAGGTCTGGAGCAGGATGATCCCCGCCACGGCGGCGTAGACCGATCCGATCGCCAGCAGCGATTCCCCTCGCGCAGCGCCGTTCCGCCGCAGCAGCGCGAACAGCAGCAGCAGCCAGGCGGCGTTGCGGATATTCTCCCCGATGCCGGTCAGCGGCTTGTCGACCCCGCCGAAGGAGACGTAGAGCGACCAGCAGGAGGTGAGCAGCAGCGCGACGGCCAGCAGGCGCTGTTCGGCGCCTTCCTCCCGGCGGCGCAGGGCGAAGATGCCGAGCGCCGCGAACAGCACGGCGGCCAGCGCATGGCCCCAGTCGCCGACGAATTGCAGCAGGCCGCTCACCGCGCCCCCTCCGGCCAAAGGATGACGCGCAGCGTCTGGATGAGGATCAGCAGGTCCAGGAAGGGCGTGTAGTTCTTGGCGTAATAAAGGTCATATTCCAGCTTGTTGCGGGCATCCTCTATCGACGCGCCATAGGGATAGTTGATCTGCGCCCAGCCGGTGATGCCGGGCTTCACCATGTGGCGCTCCGCATAATAGCGCAGATGCTGTTCCAGATCCTCGACGAACTGGCGGCGTTCGGGGCGCGGGCCGACGAAGCTCATCTCCCCCTTCAGCACCGTCCAGGTCTGCGGCAGTTCGTCGATGCGCAGCTTGCGCAGCCAATAGCCCAGGCGGGTGATGCGCGGATCGTCCTTTTCCGCCCATACCGCCTGACCGGTCAGTTCCGCGTCCTGCCGCATGGTGCGCAGCTTCACGATCCAGAATTCCTCGCCGTAAAGGCCGACGCGCTGCTGGCGGTAGAAGGCGGGGCCCTTGCTGTCGAGCTTCACCAGGATCGCCGCCAGCAGGATGACGGGGCCGGTCAGCAGCAGCAGGATCGAACTGGCGACGATGTCGAACAGCCGCTTGGCGATGCTGGACAGGCGGCGGCCCGCCGAAAAGCCGTCGGAGAAGATCAGCCAGCTCGGATTCACGCTGTCCAGGTCGACGCGGCCGGTCTCGCGCTCCAGGAAGGTGGAGATTTCGTTCACATGGACGCCGGTGGTCTTGATGCGCAGCAGGTCGCCCAGCGGCAGGGCGTTGCGCCGCTCCTCCAGCGCCAGCACCACCTCGCTGGCGGCCAGGCGGACCACGAAATCGGCGAGGTTGTAGATGGCGTTGCGGTTGATCGCTTCCGGGATCACCTGCGCGCCGTCGTTCATCGCGATATAGCCGACGACGAGGAAGCCGGAGCCCTTGCGCTGCTCGATCTCCCGGATGCGGTCGGCGCGATTGCCCGCGCCCAGCACGACCAGCCGCCGCTTGAACGCCTCGCCGCCCAGCATCGACCCCAGGAGGAGTCGGATCGCCAGCAGCAGGGCGATGGCCAAGCCCATGGCGTAGAGCGAATTGGACCGCCAGAGCGTGATGTCGGGCAGCAGGAAATGCATGACCGACAGGAACAGCACGCCCAGCGAGATGGCGACCAGCAGCCGCGCCAGCGCATGGCGGATGGATTGCAGCGATTCCGGGCCGTAGACGCCGACCGCGATCATGGCCGTCTGGATCGCGATGCCGAAACTGACCAGCGGCGCGATGCGGGTCGCGATATGGTCGACCTCCATGCCGATCTGTCGGGCGCGCAGGAGCCACCCGCCCTCGGCCGCCGCCAGCAGCAGCATGAAGTCTAGCAGGCCGAGCAGCAGGACCGCATAGGGCACATAATGTTTGAACAATCTTATCATTTGTCGCGCGTTCCCGCTGCGCCCGGCGGGCAGGTTATGGCCGGATCAGCTTACAGGCGCTGTAAGGAAATCCGACACTGGCGGCAGATTGCACGACAATCGCAAAGATTTTCTGAACAGGATCGCGGGCCCGCCGCGCTCCGTCGGCATGCAGGCGGAGCGGACCGGCAAAGGCGGTCAATCATGGTTGCGAAGCGTGTCCGCCGCGCTCCTGGCGGCGTTGCCCACTACATGGGCGGCGCTGTCGAGGGAACCGGCCGCCTGCGTCAGGGCGTCGGCGCGGCGATCGTCGCGATCCTTGGTCATGTAGAAAAAGCCGATCGCCAGCAGCAGCGCCATGGCCACCAGCAGGAATATGATCAGGCTGCCCCGCGACCGACCCGGCAGGGGAGCCGGCTCGAAGGGTTCGTCCTTACGACCTTCGTCCATTCTCCTTCTCCCGATCCTCGTATCCCGAGGCGGAGAGCATAGCACAGATCAGTCCGGGTCGGAGTCGGTATCTTCGCCTGCTTCCCTGGCCTCCCGGCCGCGGCTCAGCCGGTCGACATCGTCCATGATCTCGTCCAGCACCGCCGCGTCGCTGCTTTCCTGGCTGCGCCGGGACGGCAGGTCGCCATTTTCCAATATCTGCTCCAGCGCGGCGCGGCCCCTGGCGACGCGGCTCTTGATGGTGCCGACGGCGACGCCGCAGATTTCGGCCGCTTCCTCATAGGCGAAGCCGCCCGCGCCGACCAGGATCAACGCCTCCCGCTGGGGCTGGGGCAATTGCAGTAATGCGCGCTGCATGTCCGACAGCTCGACATGCTTGTCCTGCCCGGCGGGCGCCGCGAGCAGGCGATCGGCCGCCAGATCGTCCCAATCGCCGCGAAAGCGGGATCGGCGCATCTGCGAGAGATAATGATTGCGCAGGATGATGAAGGTCCAGGCGCGCATGTTGGTGCCCGCCTGGAAACGGCTGCGCGCCGCCCAGGCCTTCAGCAGCGTTTCCTGCACCAGGTCGTCCGCGACGTCGCGATTGCCCGACAGGGACCGGCCGAAAGCGCGGAGATGGGGAATGACCGCAGCCAGTTCCCGCTTGAAATCCGCGTCGGACAGCGTTTCGCGTTCAACATCCTGGCCCACGCCGTCGCTCATGGTAACAACCCCTTCACCGGCTGTCGCCCTCGCTGCATGAACGGAAGTCGTCAAAGCCATATGTGCGTCCGCATCCCAATCTTTTTCTTCTCAAGGACCAATTGCCGCAGCATTCAATAGCCCCATAATATCACAATCATCACGATGATCGCGAGCGTCAGTGAAACGCCGAGCACGTAACGCACGACATGCGGCGTGGAGCCTGCCCGGGCTTCTTCCGTCGCAATATGCCGTTCCCGTTCGACCATGGGTCTCTCCCGATCGTTACGCATCAATAACGCGAGTCGCGGACCGGGGTTCCCCCTTTTCCAGCCTAATTTTCGAACGCCGGGATCGGCGGTCAGGCCGGGGCGGTCGCTTCGTCGAAGAACAGCGCCTGCGAGATCGCGGCCTTGACGGTCGAACGCTGGAAGGGCTTGGTGATGAGGAAGGTCGGCTCCGGCCGCTCGCCCGTCAGCAGGCGTTCGGGGAAGGCGGTGATGAAGATCACCGGCACGGAGAATTCGGCAAGTATGTCCTTCACCGCGTCGATGCCGCTGGAATCGTCGGCAAGCTGGATGTCGGCCAGCACCAGGCCGGGCCGTTCCGCCATGGCTTCGCGCACCGCATCCTCCCGCGTGACGGCGATGGCGGTCACTTCATGGCCCAGGTCGCGGACGATGGTCTCTATGTCCATCGCGATGATCGGCTCATCCTCTATGATCAGCACCTTGGCGCGGGTCTGCGCCTCGATCTCGGTCAGCGCTTCCTTGACCAGCGCCTCGACATCGTCGCTGTCCAGGCCGATCAGGTAACCGACATCGTCGACCGTGAATCCCTCCAGCGCGGTCAGCAGCAGCGCCTGGCGCGGCAGCGGCGTCAGGCGGGCGAGTCGCGCCTGGGCGATCGCCTCCTGCCCGTCGGCGCCGGTCAGCACCGGCACGTCCTCCAGGTGGGAGGAGGACCAGATGGCATGGAAGGTCTTGTAGAGGCCGAGGCGGGGATCGACGTCCGAGGGAAATTCGTCGGGCGCCGCCACGATCGCCTCCAGCGTGGCGCGCACATAAGCGTCGCCATGCGCCTGGCTGCCCGTCAACGCGCGCGCATAACGCCGCAAGAAAGGAAGGTGGGGGTGCAGTTGCTGACCAAGCGACATCTGTAAAACTTCTCCCAGCCCATCGGGCGCCTTGTCCTGAGTTAAGGCCGCGCCTTAACAAAATTTCGAAACATTCGCCGGACAGGAGGATGGATGGACGATGCCGATGTGGCAAGCCCCCTTGACCCCCTGTCGGAATGGAAATGCGTCCGGCATCAGCGCCCGCATCGCCTCCATCCTAACCACCGAACGTGCGCGGCGGGCAAAAAATGCTTCGGCATGGGAACCAACAACCCAACGATTTGTTTCACTGCCGTTCGGTTTTTTCGAGAATCTTTGGAATTTTGTGTTTTGATTTCCCAGACGCTGAATTGACGTCACCAGGGGAAAGCCGCAAAAGAGCAGGCTGGCATGACATTGATGGCTGCAGAGGGACGTGTTTTGGTTGCTTCAACGACGGAACGGGACGTGACGGGAGGGCACAGGAAAGATGTCGGCACCAGCACTCCGGATTCTGGCGTGAAGGGCGGCGCCGCCCGCAAGAAACGCGCGGCGGCCGCGAAAGATGACGGGCAGGTCGCCAATGCGTTGCGATCCGTCTACCAGCGCGCGGTCGATGAGGATATTCCCGCGGAAATGCTCGACCTTCTCAGCAAGCTCGACTGACTCTCCCTGATCGGCCGGACCGGGGGGAGCCGGAAACAAGCGGAGGGGACATGGCGCATCTGGTAAATTCCGGCCGGCAAGCGACGCCCTCCCCCACAGATCGGCGTTCGATGTTCAGCGTCAGCTAGATGGACAGAAGTTCTCCACCGCCGCCCGCCGCGGACATGCCTCCCTCGGTGACCGCTTCCCTGCTTCGGAAATTGAACGCGGTTTCGCATTCCACCGGCGTCAAGATGTTCCTCATCCTGACGCTGGCGCTGCTGCCGCTCGGCCTGATCGCCCTGGCCGCCTCGCTCCAGGCGATCCGCACCACCGATCTGGAAAAGGAAGCGCTGCTGCGCGTCGCGGTGACGCAAAGCGCGCGGAAATTGTCCGCCGATCTCGCGTCCGACCGAACGGCGCTGATGCTGACGGCCAATGCCTTCGCGACGTCGGGCGCCGATCCGGCAATGTGCGCGCGCCTTTCGGTATTCCTGGCCTCTCATGATCGCGGCGGGGGCCGTTATTATATCCACGACCGATCAGGCCGGCGGCTGTGCGGATCACCCCTGCCCGAGCCGGCGGGCCTTTCCCTGTCGGACCGTTTCGACGATGCCGCCGCGCAACTGCTGCCGGACTCGCCCTATCTCGTCAGCCGGGCAAGGAGCGCCAATGGCGCGGTGGTCGCCATCGCTTATTATTCTCGCGGCTATCTGGAGGCGATGACCAACCCGGCGGGCAGCTCGCAGAACCGGCAGATCAGCCTGCACCAGGGGCGGCGCAGCCTGCTCATCACCCGCCCGGCCAGCTTTGCGGGCGGGCACAGCACGACGCTTTCCGCGCGGCTCGACCCGCCCGACATCGTCCTTACCATGACGGTGCGCGATCCGCCGGTCACCATCGCGCGCATGTTGTCGCTGTTCCTGCCGCTGGTGATGTGGTTCGCTGCGGCGGCCATCGGCTGGTTCGTCGTCAACCGCCTGCTGATACGGCCTCTGGTGCTGCTGCGCCGCACGGTGGCGGCCTATCAGCCCGGCGAGGTGCTGGAACCGATGCGGCGCATCCGCACACCGGCGCAGGAGATCGTGGCGCTGGGCAACACCTTCCGCGAAATCAGCGAGGATGTCGCCACTCATGAGGCGGAGATGGCGGAGAGCCTGGAAACCCAGCGCAAGCTGACGCGGGAGGTGCATCACCGGGTCAAGAACAACCTCCAGATCATCGCCAGCCTGATCAACCTGCATGCGCGATCCGCCCATGACGCCGAAGCGGTCGAGGCCTATGCGACGATCCAGCGGCGGGTCGACGCGCTGTCGGTCGTCCATCGCAACCATTATGCCGAGCTGGAGGAGCATCGCGGCGTCGGGGTGCGGTCGCTGATCAGCGAATTGTCGGCCAGCCTGCGCGGCACCGCCCCGGCCGAGGCGCGACGCTTCGGCATCCAGATCGACAGCGACAACCTGCACATCAGCCAGGATGTCGCGGTGCCGGTCGCCTTCCTGCTGACCGAGCTGGTGGAACTCGCCATGCTGTCCAATCCCCGCACGGCGATGCGCATATCCGTGCAATTGGAACCGGGACGCACCGACCGGGCGGTGCTCCACATCCTTTCGCCGGCGCTGCGCGGATCGCCGGACATGACCGCGCGGCTGGAGGAACGCTACGGGCGAGTCCTGACCGGCCTGTCGCGCCAATTACGCGCCCCGCTGGACCATGATCCGGAGACAGGGGATTATGCGATCGTGATCACGGTGCTGGAATAGGCTCTTGGCGCTTGGGGATGGGCCGCCATCCCCCGTCCAGCCCCGTTATTCGGCCGCGACAGCCTCAAAATCGGCTTCGGCCAGGAACTTTTCCACGTCCAGCGCAGCCATGCAGCCCATGCCGGCGGCGGTCACGGCCTGGCGATAGACCTTGTCGCTGACGTCGCCTGCCGCGAACACGCCGGGAATGGCGGTCTTCGTCGTGCCCTTTTCCACCAGCAGATAGCCTTCGTCCATCGGCAGCTTGTCGACGAACAGTTCCGTCGCGGGCTGGTGGCCGATGGCGACGAAAGCGCCGTCCGTCGCGATATGCGACTTGTGGCCCGTCACCGTGTCGACCAGGTCGACGCCCACCAGCCCTTCCGGATTGCCGCCGCCGACGAAGCGCTCCACCGCCTGGTTCCACAGCACCCTGATGTTCGGATGCGCGAACAGGCGCTGTTGCAGGATCTTCTCCGCCCGCAGCGAATCGCGGCGGTGGATCAGCGTGACGTCATGGCTGTGGTTGGTGAGGTAGAGCGCTTCCTCGACCGCGGTATTGCCCCCGCCGATCACGACCACCTTCTTGCCGCGATAGAAGAAGCCGTCGCAGGTCGCGCAGGCCGAAACGCCCTTGCCCTGCAACAACTGCTCGCCCTCCGCGCCCAGCCATTTGGCCTGCGCGCCCGTCGCGATCACCAGGCTGTCGGCATAGTAGAGCGTGCCGCTGTCGCCCTTCAGGCGGAAGGGGCGTTCGCTAAGGTCCACGTCGACGATCTGGTCGTACATCATCTGCGCGCCGACATGTTCGGCCTGCGCCTGCATCTGCTCCATCAGCCAGGGCCCCTGGATGACGTCGCGGAAGCCGGGATAATTTTCGACATCGGTGGTGATGGTCAACTGCCCGCCCGGCTGCATGCCCTGCACCACGATAGGCGCCAGGCCCGCGCGCGCGCCGTAGATGGCGGCGGACAGGCCCGCCGGGCCGGAACCGAGGATCAGCATGCGGGTCGAATGAGTGGCGGTCATGAAGGTCTTTCCGGCTGCGATTCGTCTGTCGGGATGAGATAGGCCAAGCAGGCTGGCGCGCAAGCGATGGATTTGCTTGAAGGGCTGGAAGCTGAGCCTCTTCGTCTCCCCTCCCCCCGCTGTCGTCATCCCAGCATAGGCTGGGATCTTGTGGGGCTGTGCTGTGCCCTATGGCCTGAGATCCCAGCTTTCGCTGGGATGACGGAAAGGGGCTGGTGGGGCTATTTAATCGAGGACGTTGGGCAAATCCTCGAAACCCTTGCGCAGCGCGGCCGACCAACTGTGGGAGAGAAGCTGGAACTCCTCATTGTCGGCCTCTATCCGGGTCCGCACGCGGAAATCGAAGGCGTCCCGCTCGATCACCGTCAGGTCCAGCGGCATCCCCACCGACAGGTTGGAGCGAAGCGTCGAATCCATCGACACCAGCACCGCCTTGGTCGCATCCTCCAGGCTGGTTTCGCGCTTGATGATGCGATCGAGGATGGGCTTGCCATATTTATGCTCGCCGATCTGGAAGAAGGGCGTGTCCTCCGTCGCCTCGATGAAATTGCCGGCCGAATAGATGAGGTAGAGGCGCGGCTTGCCACCCCTGCGCTGGCCGGCGATCAGGATGGAGGCGTCCGCCGCCGCCCCCTGCATTTCTATGGTGCTGCGATAGCGGCCCTGCATGGTGCACATCGCCTCTCCCACGATCTGCGCGACGCGGTGCATGGTGGGACAGTTGAGGATCGTCTCCACATCCAGGTCGAGCGCCGAATCCTTGATCGCCCGGCCCAGCATCGCCTTCACCCCCTGGGTGATCGACAGATTGCCCGAGCACATCATGGTGATCGCCCGCTCGCCCGGCACGCTGTAGGTGAAGCTCTTGCGGAAGCGGGCGATATTATCCATCCCCGCATTGGTGCGGGTGTCGGACAGCATGACCAGCCCCTGGTCCACGCGCACCGCCACACAATAAGTCATGGCCCCAAGGGCTCCTATCGTCGTTCAACCCTGCGTGGTGGTCTGCGCGCCTTGTTGCTGCTGCCGCTGGAGCTGCCGCTCCTCCACCCCGTCCTCCGCCTGCGCGATCCGGACGTCCGCGTCAATCCAGATATCGCCCGCCACGGTCACGGAACCGCGTATCGGCGCGGCCTCATCCGCATCCAGCCCGCAAGCGAGGCGCAGGTAGCGCTCCGTCACGCAGACGCGGTTGGAGGGGTCGAAACCCACCCATCCCAGTTCGGGCACCAACGCCTCCGCCCAGCCATGGGTTTCGTGCAGCACGTCGCCCTCGTCGGCCAGCAGATAGCCGGACACGTAGCGCGCCGGAATGCCCATGGCCCGCGCCCCGGCGATGAACACCTGCGCATGGTCCTGGCAGACCCCGGCGCCCAGCGCGAAGGCCTCCGCCGCCGTGGTATCAGCGCTCGTCACGCCCGCGCGATAGGCCACAGCATCGCTGACGGCGGTCGACAGGGCGTGCAGCCGGGCCAGCGGCCCGTCTTCGTCGGGAAGGGCCAACGCCATCGCCCGGATTTCCGGCGACGCCTGGGTCAGCCGCGTATCCCGCAGGAAATAGCGCGGGTTCACCGGGCAGCCCAGCCAGCCGAGCACGCCATGGCTCTCCTGCGTCTCGACCAGTCCTTCGGCGACGATCACGGCATTGTCGGTGCGGTCGTGCCGGACCCAGATCGCCTCCATCTCGCCATAGCTGTTGGGACGGAAGCCGGTCAGCGGCTCGCCGTTGACGCTGACCTGCCAGTCCAACACCTTCTGGCTGGGCGTGTCGACCGGCATCAGCTTCAGCCGCATCGCCACCCGCCCGGCGGCGGCCTCATAACGATAGATGGTCTGGTGACGGACGAGCAGTTTCACCGCGTCCCCTCCCCCTCATCCGAAATGATAGGCCTGGGCGATCTCCACGCCCAGCCGGTTGGTGCTCATCAGGCCGCTCTGGACCGTTTCGTGCAACCCCGCGCGGAAGATTTCGCCGCTGTCCAGCTTCTCCAGGTCGGCCACCATTTCGCGCACGGTATCGTGGCAGGCGGCCCGCGCATCGTGCCACCCCGCAAGGCGGTTCAACCGATAGGCAAGCTGGTCGTAGCAATAGGCGACGCTGCGCGGGAACAGGCGGTTCAGCATCAGGAAATCCGTGATCTGCCAGGGCGTGTAGGTGCCGCCATAGACATGATGGAACGCCCGCGCGCCCGACAGAGCGTACAGTACCGACGTCCATTGATAATGGTCGCGATTGCCGCCCACCACCTCGGTCTCCGGCAGCAGCACATAATATTTGATGTCCAACAGGCGCAGCGTCATCTGCGCCCGCTCCAGCGCCGATCCGGCGCGCAGGAAATCATGCCCCTCATTGCGGAGCTGGCCGGAATGGGCCGCGCCGCGGAAGGTCATCACCCGCGTCTTCACCCAGTCGATCAGCGCGGGAAGCTGCTGCCGCGCTTCGGCCACGTCGTAGCTGTCGAGCTTGCGCCAGCCCTCGTTCAGCGCCTCCCACATGTCCTGCGTCAGCATGGTGCGGGCCGACTTGGCGTTGGCGCGGGCCTTCAGCAGGCTGGAACGGATGGAGGAGGGATTGTCGAGGTCGAGCATCAGGAAAGCGATGGCGTCGCTCTCCGTCACCTGGGCGCCTTCGGGGAAATGGTTGAGCGCTCCGGTGGCCCGCACCACCGATCGCCATTCATCGCGATGATGCGCGCCGGGCAGGATCGCCATGCGCTGGCCCATGGTCAGCAGGCGGGCCGTGGCCTCCGCCCGCTCCATGTAGCGCGCCATCCAGAAGAGATTTTCGGCGGTGCGGCTCAGCATGGGGGTGCCTCCGTCATCCCGGCAAAAGCTGGGATCTCAGGCGAGAAGGCACAGCATAGCCGCACGAGATCCCAGCTTTCGCTGGGATGATGAATAAGGAAAAGGGACAGGTCCACGATCATCAATCCTGCAAAACCCAGGTGTCCTTCACCCCGCCGCCCTGGCTGGAGTTCACGACGAGCGATCCTTCGGTCAGCGCCACGCGGGTGAGGCCGCCGGGCACCAGCCTGATCTGCTTGCCCACCAGGCAATAGGGGCGGAAATCCGCGTGGCGCCCGACCACCGCAGCCGGGCCGAGCGTGGGGACGGTCGACAGGTCCAAGGTCGGCTGGGCGATGAATTCACCGGGATTGGCCCGGATGCGGTCGGCATAGGCGGCGATCTCGTCCTTGGTCGATTTCGGCCCGATCAGCATGCCATAGCCGCCCGACCCATGGACTTCCTTCGCCACCAGTTCGTGCAGATTTTCCAGCACATAGGCGCATTCGTCCGGCTTGCCGCATTGCCAGGTCTGGATATTGTCCAGGATCGGCTGCTCGCCGAGGTAGAAGCGGATCATCTCCGGCACATAGATATAAACTGCCTTGTCGTCCGCGATGCCCGATCCCGGCGCGGACGCAAGCGTCACCCCGCCATTGCGATAGACGTTGAAGATGCCGGGCACCCCCAGCAGGCTGTCCGGCCGGAACACCAGCGGATCGATATATTCATCGTCGATGCGCCGGTAGATGACGTCGACCGCCTTCGGCCCCAGCGTGGTCTTCATCCACACCCGGTCGTCATCGACGAACAGGTCCGCCGGTTCCACAAGCTCCACGCCCATCAGGTCGGCGAGAAAGCTGTGCTCGTAATAGGCGCTGTTGAGCGAGCCGGGCGTCAGCACCACCACCACCGGATCGCCCTTGCAGGCCGGGGGCGCGACTTCCTTCAGGCTTTTCAGCAATTCCGCCGGATAATCGTCGACCGGCGCGACCACCCCCTGCGCGAACAGTTCCGGGAACATGCGGGTCATGATCTCGCGATTTTCGAGCATGTAGGAGACGCCGGAAGGGGTGCGGCAATTATCCTCCAGCACCTCGAACCGGGTCGGGCCGGTGCGGACGATGTCGATGCCGACGATATGGCTGTAGACCTTCCCCGGCGGGGTGAAGTCGGCCATTTCGGCCAGATAGGCGCTGTTCCGGTAGATGATGTCGGCGGGCATGATCCCCGCCTTCACGATTTCGCCGCGATGATAGACGTCGTGCAGGAAGGCGTTGAGCGCGCGCGCCCGCTGGCGGATGCCCTTGTCCAGCACGCGCCATTCCTGGCCGGTGAAGATGCGCGGCAGCAGGTCGAAGGGGATCAGCCGTTCCGGATCGCCGCCCTCGCCATAGACGGCGAAGGTGATGCCGATGCGCCGGAAGATCGCCTCCGCCTCATCCATCCGACGATTGAGCCCGGCAATGCCCGTCCGCTCCACCCAGTTCTGCACTTCCGCGTAACAGGGGCGTATCGAACCGTCCGGCTCAAACATTTCGTGGAAGGGCAAAGTGTCGATCCTCCCTCAGCCGGCATTCGGCTAGTTGTGCATTGCAACATTAGTGCAACAGGAAGGAACGAATGCAAGCGGAAAATCCGCCTATGCCTAACATGCCGGAAAGGATGGTAGCGGAGGAGGGATCTTTAGGAACCCCTTAACTAGCTAATTCTCATCGATTTCCCGGCCATCACGGCGCAGAATACCCCCAATGGTACCCCCAAAAAGGGACCTTTGCGGCGGGCCGCCCTAGCGGTGCGACAGGACCATTTTGTTTGGTCGATTCTGCAATCTGCGGGCTTTTCAACATCAGGTGACGTAGGACCAAGCCTCGCGGCAAGACGCCATCCTGCTTTATGCCGCACAATTCTGAATGGAAGTCTGGAGGCCTGCCGAGATGAGCCAAAGGTTCACCCGCGAAGAGTTCTATGAACTGGTCTGGTCGAAGCCGATGACGCACCTAGCCAAGGACTTCAGACTGTCAGACGTGGCGCTTCACAAGATCTGCAAGAAGCATGATATCCCCAACCCGCCCCTCGGCTGGTGGGCCAAGCATGCCGCCGGCCAAAAAGTGACGCGAATTCCACTTCCGAAGGCCAAAGCTGGGGTCGCCCTCACCGTAATCATAGCGAGCGGTGAGGTCCGGCAAGAACACGACACCTTAGTGTCGGCACGAGAACAAGCACGCGTAAAGGCGTCGGAACTCGATCTGTCGGGAGCGGCGCTCTCGCATCCCTTGGTGCAAAAGAGCTTCGACAAGCTGCGGAAGGCTAAGCCCGGCAACACCGGTCTCGTCAGCCTATCATCGGACGGACATGTGCAGCTCGAAATTGCTCCGGGTTCGATAGACCGGGCAGAGCGCTGTCTCCTTCAGATCGTAGCTGCCGCCAAGGCGCAAGGATTTGAGCTGTCTGCGAAGGCAAGCAAGGCTGCCTTCACCAATGGCTCCGTCGCTATCCCGTTCGCCATCAAGGAAGGCTACAAGCGCATCAAGCATGTTCTGACAGCCGAGGAGATCGCCGAAGACGAGCGTCGTCAGCGACGGCGATCGCGGGATTGGAGCCGCAGCGATTGGACGCCTCACAGCTTCAGTTTTGGACGACCGGAATGGGACTATGTGCCCACCGGTCAGCTGGCATTCGAGTTTGATATCTACCTACGGTATGCGTCACAGGTTCGCAGAGCATTCAAGGATGCCAAGCTCCAACGACTTGAGAATTTGGCGCCAGACATTGCTGTTGGGCTCGCCGTTCTGGCTGCCGCAAAGGCAGAAGACGACCAGAAAGCAGAAGAGGCCCGGCAACGAGAGGAGGAGGCGAAACGACGTCGTATCGAAGCACAGCGGCTGGCCTACATTGCCGAGCGCAGGGACAAGGTCCTCGAGGATGTGCTTGCCCGTCTTGAACGCAGAGATCGCCTGGCAGCTTTTGTTACAAGACTGGAGGAGGAACTAGCGGGCGAACAGGCCACTCGAGTGGCCGAATTCTTGACCTGGGCCCGGACAAAGTTGGCTGCGGCCGATCAGAGGTTAAGTGCAACTGGATTGAACGAGTTGTTTCAGGAGCACCATATTTTTGGAGCTGACGATGATCGCGGGTTTTACCCAGAATCGTACTGGTGACAGACATGCGGTGAAGCGAGGTCTGCCTAGCTATCTGCGTTATCTGCATCGGGACGAGTGAGAATACGGCAGCCCCTGCCGTTGGGGAACATCTGGATCAACTCGTCGGGGTAACCGTTCTCGCGCAGCCAGGAATCGAAATCGAGAGCGTCAATGTCCCCCTCGAACGGCTTGGGGAACCCATATGCGTGGCCGTCGGGAGGATCGAGGAAGTAGCGGGGCATGTGGGGATGATAGCAGCGCTGGCAGACAGCGCCAACACGACAGTCGCCGCCGCAGAAGGTGGGGATGGAAGGACCCGCTAGTAATAGGAGCGCGTGGGCTTCTTGCCTGCGGCAATGGCGCGCGCATCAACACGAGCCAGTAAGGCTCGCTTTTCTGGGCTGCGGTTGCCGCCCTTGTTGCGGAGCGCATCGGTCGACGCTTCGTCGTCGACCCATCCGATTTCGCGCTTCTTGGCCTCTACATGGTCACGAAGCTTGGCCATGCTGATCGTGGTCATCGCGAGCCTCCCTTCCAATTCGAGGTTCAGTTTAGCAGTTCAAAGCTGCCGCCCTCTTCGGCGACACGCCGTTTCAAATATTCCAAATCGAGTGCAACCGCCACCCTAAACAGCAATCGCGCCTGCTGCAGGAGCGGACTGTCCGGCGATCGGTCCACCGCGTGCTGCCCCAGACGGTCCGCAATCATGTCTTCAAATGACGGCGTGGTGATCGCCTCGTCGCCATCAAGGGTGATCCGAAGTAGCCGATCATGGTCGGACCGCCCATCAAAGAGCTGGCCCGAGATCGCTTCTATCCCATAGGCCGGGTAGTCAGGGTGATAATACCCACCGCGCAGCCGACCCTTGCGATCTTCTCGCTTGAAGCCGGCACCAACAAGGCATTTTTCCAACAAAACGTCGTTTGGCGCGTAGAGATCAAGATCCCCCGACATGAAGGCGCCGAGCGTCTGGATGGCAATAGCCCCGCCGCCTACAATCACCGGTGAGTAACCCGCTTCGGCTTCATATGCCGCAAAGGCGGCTGCAGCCTGTTCAAGTAAGCCGCTAAAGTCTTCAGGCAGGGACATACCCAGACGCTACTGGAATGCGCTGGCGACGCAATATCTGACGGTGGGTGGCTGATCCATTAGCGGAATGTGTCTGTCAAGCCGCGACCGAACCTCGCCTCCTCATGCGTCAATCGCAACTTCAACCTTACAGATTTGATCTTGCAGCATAAGCCGCGCATAGCTCGGCATAGGCTGCGTTGAGCGCCTTGAGATCAGCTCCCGAGTGGATCGAATCGCTTTCGTCGTCGGGATACCAACCCGGGACCTGGACCGTCTGGACGAGCGAGCCGAATGTCACAGCCTGCTCGCGCACGCCGCGCGTCAACCGCTTCCCGGTTTCGGGGTGAATACGGCTCTCGGTCATTGGCACGCCTCCGTGAACGGTGTCAGCACGATATCGATCAGCTTCTCGCCGGCGAAATTCAGATAATGCCACATACCATCGAACGGACTACGATGGCTCGTTCTTCGCCACCTGATAGATCATCATCCTGTACGCCACGGCACCACGCGGACAAACAGGTCGTACAGTCGCATGATGAGCAGCATCAGGTCGAACCAAGATCTTGGCACAAGGGGGCGACTCAGTTCGCCGATCTATGGCTGAAACTTCAAGCGCAGGGCCTGCGCATGAGCGCTTACCGCAGGTGTAGCCTCTGGCCCCACGAAACGCGCCAGCCACTCCGCCCAGCTCGTCGCAGCAAATCGAACACGCGCGCCGCGCACCGCGGCTGAGAAGCGATCGATTTCCGCGCGATGCTCTGAACAAGCAGAGGCAGGCACACGTTCAGGCTCGGCGTAGAGATACAGCAAGATCGGTGATCGGCTAACCCGTTTGGCTTCGGTCGAAAGCCCAAATGCGTGCTTCACGAGCTGCGCTGCATCAAGGTAGCGATAGGAGCGCGGATTTCCACGCAGAGAATCCCGAATGGCCAGCCAAGGCTCCATTGCCTCACCCCAAACATCTCGATCATAGGCCTGGGCAAGCACCGCCTGCTTCCTATCGCGGAATGGCTCGTATCGTTTGGACTCCACCCCGATGAGATGAGTTTCGGTCACAACGGCGGCATCAAGCCAGGGGTGACGACCGCCCTGCCAGGGAAAGCGCATCTTCCGTTCAATTTCCACCGAGGCAGGTGGCCATTCGATGTCATCAAGGCCGGGGAAAGCCGGAAGCAGGTTTGGTCTCTCGATGAACCAGCCAAATCCATTAGCCGCCAAGGCGGCACTGCTTTCGGGACTTGCGAATTTACCGGAGGCCAGTTCGTTACCACCCGCCCTATCCAATGACAGGCGGACCAGATCAGCTGGCACGCCTGGGAGAAACAGTTCACTCATCATCGCCTCATGTATCGGCCATACGCCAGAAGCGGTCGTAGCTTAGATCTACAAATGGTATTCACACGCGATCGAAGGGGGATATATCCCGGTTGGCAATCCTCTCCACATGCACGCCCCACCCCGGCTCGTCACCGAGGTCGATCGCCAATTGCCGCATCGCTTCATCGACAACGGTGCGGAACCTCGCCACGACATCCTGGTCGTTCCAGGCCTGATATTCGTAATGAGCGCCGATTAGAGCGCCACAGTGGGCGCATCCGTTGCTCAGGTAACGAGATCCAGCCTCCCGGCTGTTGCGGTGCATGATCCGGCCAAGCGATGCTTGTGCAGGGATCGCCTGCAAGGTCCGCCGCACGAGATCAGGATAACTGCCGAGATCGGAGATGCTCGCCGAAACCTTATGCGGACCAATGCTGATATCGAGTCCGGTGATGATCAGCGTCTCAGCCCCGCACTTCCAGCAATCCAAATTGCCGCACCGAACCTCAACGTCTGCCGGGGCGCCGAGCGGCAGGCCAAATTGATACTGCCGGCTCAAGGCAGCAGAAATGAACGACGAGAGTGGCAGAACCTGCTCGCCGGCGCCGGTCGGAACGAAGACATCGTAACCATCGATTGGGTTGCCGCTGATCCGTACAGCAGGAATGTCCTTAGATGCGTCGAAACGCGCCTGCCTGAAAAGCCAAAGACCGCGGACGCCGGACGAGGCGTAGCGGGACTGTCGGCGAGCCGTCTCCTCTTGGCTCTGCTTCGACCATTGCACCTCGATCGCGATGCGAACAGCCCCCTTGGTGAGCAGCACGTCGGCCCTCCATGGCTCATTCTCGCTGCTCAGCCCGTCGAATTCTGCCTCTGCACACCAACCATTGGCTCTCGCCGCCTCGACAATCACACGTTTCACTTGGCGATGGTCTTCGCTTTCCGGCGCGCTCGTGCAGGCGCCGCGAAACCTATGGACGAAATGCTGGGTGCCGAGCTTGGAACGCCGGAGTATTATCTCGGCCTGACAGCAAGGTGCGCGGAGATGCCGTTCGCGCGCATTTTGGGCGGCAAGCGATTGCCAGTCCTGTGGCGCAAATTCGAACGCATGAATGCTCTCGCCCGAATGAGTGTCGATAGATCGCAGTGCCATCTAAGCCCCCGGCGAAATCAGCGAGCGCATGCAAGAGCGGCACAAGGCATCTTATTCGAGCATTTCGTAAACATAGACAGTCGTCGAGCTGTTGCTGGGGCCAATTCGCCGAGTGAGGTTCACCCGACAAAGTTCAGCGATCTTTCTCCCGCTGAGTGCTTGGCAAACCGATGGAAACGCGTTGCGCAGCCCTAGTGCATCGTGAATTTCCCGTGCTGAGATTTCGACAATGGACCGACCTGCATCCCGGGCCGGATCGAAGAACCGGCTCTCGGCATATTCGCGAATGCGGTCGGCGGTTGTCGTTCTTTGGTTGGGAACTGCGGATCCTGAGGGGCAGGCACTTTCGGCCGAACTGGTCGGTGGGCGTCCCGTCAATGCCGAAGACATCTGCGTTGGAATCGTCCCTCGCCGATTCCAGGGCAATCGGAAGCTGCGAATGATCGCTGCTTCGAGACCCTCGGCGCCGGACACTTTCCACCCATTCCATTCGAGGTCGGGTGGGTTCGCCACATAGACATCGACGATGCTGCCGACTGCGAGCTCGTCGCGGAGAGCCGCGTTCAGGCGAATATTGGTTCGCTGGCTAATGCCAGGGCGGCTGTACATATAAAGCCGCTGCGCGAGGCTTCTTGACGCGACGCCGACATACCGCGCTCTTCCGGCCTGCACGAAAATGTAGACGCCGGGATGCTTCGGCGCATTGCCCGCGAAAATCAGCATCCCATCGGCGTTCAAGTCCCACCTACCAGCGTGGACGAAGCCGCCATCAGCGATCGTGGAAAGGAAGAGGTCGGGTAGCTCTTCAGTCATGCAGGTTTAGACTGCTTTGCCTTGGCCGGCTTCGCCTTGGCATTCGGGAGCACGCGAATCTGGAGGTGGCCGGCGTCGGTCCTGCGCGACTCAAACCCCCCGGCCTTTTCAACCAGATCGCTGAGTTTGCTTTGGCCATACGTTCTTGGGTCGAAATCAGACGCGAGCGCAGCCAAGCGCTGGCCAACCCGTCCGAGGGGAACCCAACCTGCCTCATCGTCCAACTGCGAGATTGCGGTCCGAATCAATGGTGCTGCAGAAGTCGGCGGCCTTTTGACATTCGCGGGGCGCGTATCAGGCCGTTCTGGCTCGTCCGGCGTTGGTGCCTCCGGCAACAGGTTTTCGGAATAGATGAACCTGTGGCACGCTTGGCGAAAACTTTCCGGGGTCTTCTGTTCCCCGAATCCATAGACATCAACGCCTTGCTCGCGAATGCGCGATGCCAGACCGGTGAAGTCGCTGTCGGAAGAAACGAGACAAAAGCCATCGAACCTGCCGGTGTGCAGCAGATCCATCGCGTCAATGACCAAGGCTATGTCCGAGGCATTTTTGCCGCTGGTGTACGCAAAGTTCTGGTGCGCCTTGATGGCATGTGGCGCGAGAACGTCGGCCCAGGATTTCAGCCTGGTTCCGGAAAAGTCGCCGTAAATGCGCCGTACGCTCGCTTCGCCGATTTTCGCAATCTCTTCAAAGAGACGGGGTGCGATTCGCGAAGAGGCGTTATCCGCATCAATCAACACGGCAAGTCTGGGGGCACGTGGTTCAGTAGCCATTTACGCACCATGCCTCATTTTGCATTAATCAGCAGATAAAACTGAACCTGAGCCGGCCTGTGTCCTGAAGTCCTGGAGGCGTCTGCTTACGATCTCTTTGTCGTTGGTATGCCTGAGCAGGCGCTTGGCGCTATCATGGGGAAATTCATCCACCTCAAGAACGACTAGCCTATAGCCATGCTTCGGCAGCAAATCGGCCCGACGTTCATCATATCGTCGGCGCTGCTCGCCTCGAGGCACGCCGGAAACCGTCGGCTTGTCGTCGAAAAATCCCACGCGCTCGCGGTGCTGGCGCTCATGATATTCCACGACGAGGCTGAGAGCCGGGTAAAAGCCGTCGACAGGCAAAGGCTTCCGGTAACCACGCCGATCAGGATCTCCGGTGAGAAACGGAAAGCAATGCTGGCGGACGGCCTTCAGTCCGAGAACTGCATCGCAGAGATCGAGCACATAATGCTCGTCGCGGATTGCTGTCCGAGAAACGTCTTGCGCCGCCTTTGGCATCGACCGGAGGGGGGCGCCTCCTCCGCCCAGCCGAGCCATGACCCTTTCCATGTCATGGTGCTGATCGCTTCCTCTCTCGACCTCCCAACGCCCGTTGTGCGGATGCCAGCCGAGGCCCGCAGCTCTAAGAGCTGCGCGAAAGCGCTTGGGATCGATTCCGCTCGCGATGGCCATATCGACGGCGGTGATCAGCTGGCCTGGAATCGTCATGCCCGGTGCCCCTTCACGCAAATCCGCGGACCATTGCTGCCTCGATACCAGCCCAATCCTGCTCGTGTGATCCGGAATTGTTCGGCATGCCCACCTTGGTCAAACAGCCCTTAGGATAGGTATAGCTGTCGATCCGTCGCTCCGGCTCCTCGCACCAGGCAATGTTCACGGCCCAAAACTTCGGGAAGAAATAGAGGCTCGAATAGGGCAGGTGATCGTGGATCCACCAAGCAAGTTTGCGCCAATCCCCCTCTGCCTGGAATGCGTCCCAAAAAGCTGGAACGACGACGCACGCCGTGGCGCCCATCCGGCCTTTGGCATCGCGTCGATCCCAAATGTGCCCGGCAAAATTGGCTTCGTTGGAAGCACAATTGTACCCGCTCTTCCCTGCCGCCTGCATCTCGTTGCCCAACCCGTTCACTTCGCACGAGCGAAACGCGGAACGTATGGCGATGCGGCCAAACCTATCCTGCAACGGCTCGAGCAGTTCCTCGCAAAGCCTGCTTCCCGCGGTGATCGCCAGATCAGGGTCGTCGGGCACGTTGCTCAGGCCATGTACCGCTGCAATGTCGGAGAACAGGAAATCACGCATGAAGAACGACTTCGACAACCGAACGCGGCCAAAATCAGCGAGCGCAGAAACAGAATCGGGTTTTCTCATGTCCCTGCCCTAACGTCGTGCTGCGTCAAAAACGGTCGCAGGCATGCGCTGGCCGCCTCCAGTCGCTCCCGCATAACCGCTTGGAGCGCGTCGGGGCCTTCGATCACAACCTCCCCGCCCCATGTAAAAAGATGCTCGGCAATTTCTCGGAGGCCGCCAGCCCTGAACCTTACGGTTAGGCCCTCAGCCGTTTCTTCCAGCTCCTGAGCGGGATGGAAGCGCCATTGCCGTGCGCGTTCGACGGAGGATGGGAGCACGCGCAACACGACTGCGTGATCTTCCTCCCGCCAGATGCCAAAGCTTTGTGACAGCCACCGGTCGAGGTCCCAGTTTTCCGGAGGCAGTCCCGACGTGTTGGCCGCACGCACGTTTTTCATCCGATCCAGACGGAAGGGCACAGGGTCGGCATCTCGATCGGGCATTTTGCCGATCAAGTACGTGATTGGACCATGCACAAGGCCAAAGGGTATCACGCGGCGCCATCGTGAGATATCAGCCCCGTCAGCGCGATAATCGAATTCCACACATTGCCCTGCCATGATAGCGCCCTGGATAGCGGCCAGATTTTCAGGGTCGGCGACGACGGCCGGCCCGGCGGGAACCCTGCTGCGCTGAAGGCGGACCAAGGCTTCCAGATCCGGATCGACCCTTCGCTTTTCGCGATCATCCAATGCAGCTTTTGTCTTATCGAGCAGGCTGGAAAGCAGCGCTGCCTGAGGTGCCATCTCGCGATTGCGAGCGTCGGCTTCAGCCTGGAGTGCCGCGATCTCGGCAGCCGTGGGACGCGTGTACACCCGCCGCAGCGCGTCTTGAATGCGAAACCGTTTGGTTCGTCCATCGCTGTCCTCAACGACATCGAAATGAAGAGCGATGACGTCGCGCAGGCGCTCGGCGGTTCGCCTGGTAACCCCGAGCCCGGCAGCCATCTCGTCCAGGGTCAGGCCTTCGCCGCTGTCGCACAGCATATGAACGAGCTTCAGCGTGCGATCGAGCTTGGCCATCCTCTGGGTCACGGCGTTTCCCCTTGCAGTTCGAAGGGCCCAACCGGCAGGAATAGCAGAGGGCTGCTGTCCTCGGATCGCGAGGCTTCCAGCCAGTCGCGTCCGGAGATCTCCTGCCTTGCCAATTCTTCCAGCGTCTCCGCGCTGGCGGCCGCGGCGAGTTCGCGTTCGCGCGCTGATTTAACGATGGTGCGAAAGTCTTCGGTTCGCTGATCCATTCGCTCTTGCCACTGCGGCGTTGCCGCCAGGTCATTGTCTGGCGAAGCTGCGAGAACCAACCGGCCAAGGCGCACGGGCTCGCCAAGCGCCAGAAGCGTGTGGGTACGAGCCGTAGCGGCCTGACGCGCCATGTCATCCTGGCCTGCGGCCAACCTCGCGGTAATGCGCAGTCCCGAAGCCAATGCATAGGCATCCACGAAGGGTTCGCCACAAAGACGATCACTGGCATCGTCAAGGTCACGGGCACGGCGTTCGAAGCTGTCTGCGAGGAAATGGGAATCGCGGGCAATAGCCGTCCATTCGGTGTGGGTGGCGGATGGAAGCCATGCTTCCTCGACCTGGTCGGCCAGAGTGCGAAGGCGTGTAAAATCTTCCGCAATTCGCTCGGTTCGCAAACCCTCAATCCCTCGTGCAATCGCTGCTAGTCCGGGAAGGATGGCATCGACCTTCTGCTCAACGCGCGCGATCCGGCGGGCAAGCAGGGCGGTTCCCGCAATCGACACCCCAATCGATATGCCGCTCAATGCGAGGTTGGCTACCTGGAGCGACTGGACCACCGCGACCGCGGCTTTGATCTGTTCGTTCTGGACGACGCTCACGGCCTCGAGCGCCAACTGGGGCAACCCCAGGGGGCCGGAACTCAGCAACGAAGAGAGCGCCGAGGTCTCTTGCAAATGCCCGACGATCCTTCCCGAGGTGACGGACTGGATGATGGAGCCCGAGACGCGGTATTCGCCCGAGGCAACGCCGGTCAGAAGGTGACCGGGAATCTCGCGCAGCAGCGTGTTCGCAAGCGAGCCAATCATAGGGACTTCGCCCGCTTGGCGGCTCGGTTAAATTCGGTCGCGAGTTGCTGCAGGATTGCAGGAGACTGTTCGCTTCCGTCGATCAGCGAGGCGACGATGAAACCTCGCACCCGTTTTCGCAGACGGACCAACGTGCGATCGCGTATCTTAGCTGTGTTGAACACGCCGGTAGCAAGACCCAATCCGGCAAGGGCACCGCCACCCAGCACCACCGGCCAACTTATAGCTGTGGTGGTCACCAGCCCGAGCCAGGCCGTCGTGGTCGTCACCGCTGCGAATGGAAGGGCAGCAGCGGTAGCCGCCCCCGCGGCCAACGGAACCGCGGCTGCGGCGACATCCCTTGCCCCCTCGAAGACACCTTCCGGTTCCTCCGCATGCTCTGGCCCCCGCACCCAAACGGCCTGCTCCTCAACCAGTTCAAGGAGAGCCGCGTTTGCCTCGTCGAGGATCTCGATGGCGACGGGTTCCGCCACGGATCGCACCATTGGCGCGATACGCTCTTGGATGAAGGTGGCCTGGCTGAACAACCCGTCTTTCAGGCCGACCTTGGCGATCTCATCTTCGGCAGACACGATCAGATCCGCCGCAACCTGATTGAGCGTTCTCGCAGCGACGAGGGTGTAATCGGACGCCCATTCGTCGATCTTTTGTCCGGCAAAGATCCGGTTGAACAATCCCATGAATACCCCCGCCGCCCCTCGGCCGAATCCGGACTTCCGGTCGGACCTTGGAGACAGTCTCCACGACAGAACCGGTCGCAGCAAGCTTGAATCTGATCAAAATGCCGTTCGGGCACCTTGCATCCGATCATCAAAAGGCTTGTATGAGCGGTACTCGTAGGGGGCTGCCAATAATCACAAGATTCACGATTCTGCGCGCCAAGTCGGCGTAGCAAGATCATTTAGTTTGCTGACTGCTTGTCAGAAGGAAATCGATTGTGAATGCTGCTTGTCGCTCAACTATTGTGTGCCACGGAAGACATGCCATGCGCTGCGAGCGGCTGCATGCTGCACGCTATCGGCATCATGGCACCCAGATCATGTCCTTCGAGCAGGCAGCGGTGCGGTTGGCCGGAGGCTTCATCAAGCCGATTGACGACGAAACGCTTCGTTCGACGTTGCAGTCAGTGCTTCCCAATACGCCGCTCGGTGAGTTGGAAAACATCAAATCACTCCCCGGTATGGTCAACGCTGCGGCCGACACTCTTCACAAGGTTTGGCGGGCTGGGATCGACCTCTCCGCAGGCGCAGGAGGCCATCCCAGGCTAGAGGCGCTGGCCCACCTCGAAGCTGCTGTTCTGGCCGAACTTCCCGCGGGAATGCTCAGGCCGATGGATATCGTCGCCTGCGCGCGGAGCCGGATTCATCATTCTCAGAAGGTGCTCGGCGCCCTGACCGTTGAGGGATTGACCGAGCTATCGCCGTGCTGGCGCCCATTGCTGATCGAGCTCGCGACCGAGATTCCGGTGACGTGGAGTGCCGGGCCGCGCCGGATTCCGGCCTGGTTGGTGGGATCCGCGATAAAGGTAGTCGAAGCTGCGGCCCAGCATCCCGAGGTCAGCGTCGCAAGCGCCGCCTCGGGTCTCCACGAGGCTATCGAGGCGTTGCGCTGGGTACGATCCCTTCTGGCATCCGGCGATGTCGCCCCGCACGAAATCGCAATCGCAGCGGCGTCGACTGCCGAATATGACGATCATTTCCTGGCGCTGCGGTCCGATGCGAACATCGACCTGCACTTTGTCCATGGCGTTCGGACAGTCACGACCCGCGATGGTCAGGCCGCTGCGGCATTGGCCGACATTCTCGTTCGCGGCCTGTCGCAGACCCGTATCCGCCGCCTCGCCGCACTCTGCTCGGATGGCCCCGCACTTTCAGTCCTGCCGGAAGGGTGGCTGCGCGTCTTGCCAACCGATGCACCGATGGCGACGTCAGCTGCGTGGAACCGGCTGTTGTCGGGTCTCGAAGCCGAAGATTGGCCGGATGGAAGCGACCATTCACCCGCTCTGAAGTTCGCGATCGAACTGCTCGCGAAAGGACCCGACGCTGCCGATGAAATCGGCCCGGCCTTTCTTTCAGGCCGCGCGCTCGCGATTTGGCGCAAGGCACTCATGGCCGGCCCGGCCGCATCGATCGACACTTCGCTGGAAAACCTGAAGCAGGATGACGGCCTCGACTCCTGCGTCTCGGTTACGTGGATGCCAGCAAGTGCCCTTGCCGCCTCACCGCGCCGGTTTGTCCGGCTGATTGGCCTGAATTCCTCGCGTTGGCCGCGTGGCATTTCTGAAGACCGCTTGATCCCCGATCACATCATCCCAACCCATGTGCTCGATCCACTTCCGATCAACCAGGCGGATAGGCGCGATTTCGAGACTATTATGGCGACGACATCTGGCCAGCTCGTACTTTCTCGTGCCCGCCGCGACAGCGACGGCCGGCTCCTCGGACGTAGTCCGCTGCTCTCCGGACTTGGCACCGAGATGTATCTTCGTCGCAATGCGGTTCCGCTTCATGCTTTCAGCGAAACCGATCGGTTGATGGCCAGAACGGAAGAGTTTCGCGGCTATCCCCAAGCGGTCAGCGCCTTGGCCTGCTGGCGGGATTGGAAGCGGGAGGAGATTACCGCTCACGATGGCAAGGTGAGGCCAGACCATCCCCTGATCCAGGCCGTTCTCGATCGCACGCAGTCAGCCAGTTCGCTGCGACGCCTGCTCCGCAACCCTCTCGGCTTTGTCTGGGTTTATGGACTCCACTGGAGCGCCCCTGACGCCGGGGCCGAACCGTTGGTGCTCGATCCGCTGGAAATGGGCGACCTTGTCCACATGGTGCTCGACATCGCCCTCCAGAGCATCGAGGCCGCCGGCGGGCTCGGCAGCGCAACGGCGCAAGTTGTCGACGAATTGGTCGAAAATGCCGCAGCCCGAGTGGCGGCCGATTGGGAAAGTGAACGTCCGGTGCCGCCGGCGATCATCTGGACGCGCACGCTCTCAGACGCTCGAATGACGGCAAGCAATGCCCTGACCTATGGCAATCAGGAACTGGTGGGAGCGCAAAGTTTTGCCGAGGTGCCGTTCGGTGGTTCTACTGCCAAATCGGACGGGGCCATTCCCTGGGATCCGAGCACCAGGGTCGAAATTCCCGGCGCAGGCTTTGCTATCAAGGGGTACATCGACCGCCTCGACATTCTTGACGATGGCAAGCGCGCCATTGTGCGAGACTATAAGACCGGACGCGCTCCACGGTCGGCCATTCGCCTCAACGGGGGCAAGGAGCTTCAACGCTGTCTCTATGGCTTCGCAGTGAAATCCTTGCTCGGCGAGGATGTGAGCATAACCGCGTCGCTGTTGTATCCTCGGGAGAACCTGGACCTCCAGCTCGACGATCCCGACGCCGTCCTGTCCGAGGTCACCGGCTACCTCGTTGCTGCCCGGTCGAACCTGCAATCCGGGCTGGCGATCCCCGGCCCCGATACCGGCGATGATTACGACGATCTCGCCTTCGCGTTGCCCGCAAACGCCGGCCCAACCTACTGCAAACGCAAGCGTCCAATCGCGGCAGCAATGCTCGGCGATGCGGCTCAGGTGTGGGAGGCGGAATGATGACGACCATGTCTGCGCAACTGAAGGACGACGGTGCCCGCTTCGATGCAATTGGTCGGCATACCCGCTCGATCCTTGTCGAGGCCGGCGCTGGCTCGGGAAAAACCGCGGTAATGGCGGGGCGTATCGCCGTAATGCTCGCGGAGGGAACCTCTCCGCGCGCCATCGCTGCGGTGACATTTACCGAACTGGCGGCAAGCGAATTGGTGTCGCGGGTCAGGGAGTTTGTCGCCGAGTTGAGCGAAGGCCGGATCGCGCCAGAGCTGAAAGTCGCGCTTCCCGATGGCCTCAGCGATACCCAGCGCAGCAATCTCGTCACCGCGAGCGCGGCGATCGACGAAGTCACCTGCTCGACGATTCACGGCTTCTGCCAGCGCCTCATCAAGCCCTACCCGGCTGAGGCAGATATCGATCCTGGCGCGACGGTCATGGATCGGAACCTGGCTGATCTTGCCTTTCTCGAAATCGTCGATGGCTGGCTGCGAGAGCGGCTATCCGGCGAACACGGCGGCATCATTGCCGAAATGGTGCTCTACAATCCTAAGGCTACGGTCGAGCTGCTCCACAAAATCGCGGCCAATTTGCGCAGCAGGCGAACGCTCAAGGCGCCTTCACCCTCCCCGTTCGCTCAGCGCATGGCGGATTTCCAACAGGCGGCCACGGCTTTGGGCGACTTCATCGACAATGCTTCGGCCCACGAATCCGAGACAGCCAGCTATGCGGCAGGCTTCGCACAGATGGCAGAGGCAGTAGCTGCAGTCGCCGAACCCCAATCACCCGCGGGCCTTGTCCAGTTGCTCGTTGCGCGCGCCCATCCGGACGTATGCACCAAGACCGGTGGATTTGCCGCCTATCGCAAGAAGGGCAAGTGGGTCGAAGCGGCGAAGCAGGCCGGTTTATCCAAAGCCGATGGTGAGCAGCTCAACGTCGCCGCCGACGATCTCTACGTGAAATGCTGCGCGACGTGGGCTGCGATGCAGCAGGCGATTGCCGGCCACGTTCTGGCTGCGCTTGTCTCCGAAGCCGCTCCAATCCTCGAGCGTTACCGCGACTACAAGCGTTCCAGCGCACAGCTCGATTTCGACGATCTGATCTATGCCGCGCGCGACCTGTTGCGCAGGCATGAGGCCGTACGCCAGGCGCTTGGCAAGCGTTTTGCCCACGTCCTCGTCGATGAGTTCCAGGACACCGATCCGCTCCAGACCGAGATCTTCTGGCGGTTATGCGGTGATCCGCAGCAAGAAGGCGACGATTGGGCGGATTTCCGAATCCGCCCCGGCGCGCTGTTTCTCGTGGGTGATCCGAAGCAAGCGATCTACCGCTTTCGCGGCGCCGACGTCGGCGCTTATGTACAGGCTCGCAACGCGTTCATCGCGCACAGTCAGGAAAGCTTGCTCTCCATCTCGACCAACTTCCGGTCGTGCGCCTCGATTCTGACCTTCGTCAACGAGCGCTTCGAAGCCGTACTCTCTGCCGATGGTCAGCCGGGCTTCACAGCCCTCGATGCCTTCCACTCCGATCCCGCCGAAGGCGTGTGTGTAGCCGCCCTCGACGTCGCAGTTGCCGGCGAGGATGGCAAAGCGAAAGTGGAGCAGCAACGGGACGGTGAGGCCGAAGCTGTTGCCGACCTCTGCGCTCGGCTGATCGGCGGGCACGAAATTGCCGATCGCCGGTCCGGCACTCCGCGCCTCTGCCAACCGGGCGACATCGCGTTGCTCGCGCCGACAGGCTCCGAACTATGGCGATACGAAGAAGCTTTGGAACGGCGCGGCATCCCGGTTGCGACCCAAGCCGGCAAAGGACTCTTCCGCCGTCAGGAAATCCAGGATTTGATCGCGGTCACGCGTGTCCTTGCTGATCGTCGCGACACATTGGCGCTGGGCGCCCTGCTTCGGGGGCCGTTGGTCGGCCTTACAGATGAAGAATTGCTCGATATTGTGTGGGCGCTCCCGCGCAATGAGAGCGAGCCCGACCGTATCCCGCGCCTGAGCCTGTCAGTCGATGCTGACGCCATCACACACGATCTGGCTCGGGCGGTGCTGGTCAAACTTCAGGCTCTTGCGCGGCGCGCAAACAGCACCACGCCGCATGAACTTCTGTCGCAGGCGATTGATGTCTTGCGCATCAGGCCCATTCTGGTCGAGCGTCATCGCGGTCAGGCGGAGCGCGCGCTCGCCAATGTTGACCTCTACCTCAATCTTGCGACCGCCTATGCGGTGCGCGGCCTGCGGTCATTTTCCGAGGCGATGACGAGGGCGTGGGAGGATGAGGCCCGAGCAGTCGAAGGTCGTCCCGACTCGCAAGAGGAAGCCATCTCGCTCTTCACGATGCACGCGGCGAAGGGCCTGGAATGGCCTGTCGTCATTCCGATCAACACCATGACCGGGGTCATGGGTCCCGACAGCGCGGTGACAGATCGCCAGTCGAACACATTCTATTGCCCAATCTTCGGCGTGCCGCCCGAGGGCCACGAAGCGGCAATCGAGGCGGAAAAGCTCGAGCTGGATCGGGAACGGATACGTCTGTGGTACGTGGCGGCAACGCGGGCGCGCCAATTGCTGATTCTTCCTCGCCTCAATGTCTCGCCATCGAAGTCGGCATGGATAAGCTTGCTCGACCTTTCGCTGGCCGAGCTTCCAGCCATCGATCCTGGCGAACTGCCAGAGCGCGTGCCATCGCCAGCAGGGGAAGCGGGCAATGCTCAGACGCGAGAGATATTTGCGGCGGAAGCTGAAGAAATCCTGCAACGGCAGGTCCAACTTACATGGCTCGCCCCAAGCCGCAGCGAAGAATCTTCCGGCCCCGTCATCGTCTCGGAGGAACCAGATCTCTGGACCGATTCTGACGACCAGCAGCCTCAGAAGCTCGCGCCGCAGCTCGCCATTCAAGGAAGCCGCGAGCGGGGCCTGATCCTCCACAAGCTGATGGAAGAGGTTCTGACGGGTGAGACTTTCGACAACCTTGGCTCGCTGACCGAGCGAGCGGAGGAGTTGATCGTTCAGTTCGGCCGAACTGCGGTTAGCGATGCTGCGACGGGCCTATCCGCCGAGGAGCTGGCGAGTTGCATCGACAAGACACTCAAACTTGATCCGATTGCGGCAGTACGCGGCGAGCTGATAGCCGAATTCCCGGTGTTTGCGAGTCACACCACGGACGGGCATGAATATGCGACGTCCGGAATTGCTGACGCCCTCACCCTGACGCCCGAGGGCAAGCCGGGTACGATTGTGGATTGGAAGAGCGATGTAGCGCCCGATGCCGCGTCGCTCGAGCACTACAAAGGTCAGGTACAGGCCTATCTCGACATGACTGGTGCCGAACGGGGCATGATCGTCCTGATGACCAAGGGGGAGATCATCGAGGTCTCACCATCCAGCGTCGGAGCGTCGCCGTGAACAGGTGGAGGATCTGACCTCTCTGCCCCGCCCTACCAAGCACCTCCCGAAGAAGCATTCATGTCTTATCTCGCCTGGATTGATTTTGACCCCGAAGAGCGTCGCCGCGCTCAAACCCTGATCGACCTGTTCAAACAGCCTGAGGCGCGCGACGAACTCGGCCTCGGCACGGTTCGTGACGGACTGGCCGATCTGCTCTTTCCCGGTACCAGCACAATCCAGACGCGGTTGCGCTACATGCTTTTCATCCCGTGGATCTATCTGGAGGCACAGGGGCGCAAGGCTACACAGGCAGAACGTATTGTAATCGCTCGTGATCTGGAATTCCAGTTGAGCGAAGCGCTGCTACGGGGAGGAGAGACGATCGGGGTGATCGGTCGAGACGCGGGTCGAAACCTCAAGCGTCTTGCATCAAGCGTCTATTGGGCCGGCCTGAACACTTTGGGGATCCGAACATTGGCGGGAAGCCATTCGACATTCATGTCCTATGGACCGGAGAGCTTGAAGGACCACGATCTCAAACTTTGGTCGTCGAACCTGCCAAAGCCGCCCGCAGATTTCTTGGTCGAAACCTGTTTTGCCTTAACTGAAGGCGAAGCCGCCTTTCTGCGGGACCGCATCGAAAGTCATGCAGGCGCAAGTCTGCTCAATGAGCTGGCTCGCAAGGGCAAAACGTTCACGGAGGATTGGCCTTGGCAGGTCAGCGAAGACACAATCTCAGACGCCAATCGTGCGATCCTCCGACATGCCGAACGATTTTCCGGCGTCATGTACGGAGCCAGCCTTCTCTATAACCTCCTGCTGGCCCTTCGTGCTGCAGACCGGCCAAACGCCAAGAAACATGCCGATGCGGACACATTGGCGGCGGACTATCGCTCACGCATCGAAGTTTGGAAGTCGGAGCTGGATCACCTGGCGTTGGGCGACTGGGATCTCGACGACCTTTTTGGGCTGATTGGCAGGACTAGCCACAACCTCACCAAGTCATCGCGGGATTTCATTCGGGGGTGGGTAACAATCGCCCGAGATGGCACTGGTCCGGTTGAGGCTGATCACCACGCTATAGAACTGCTCAAGCAGCGGGAGCATGGGCTGAAACGCATGAAGGCAAGGCTCCTTCACGATGCGCCGCTTGAACGCTGGTCAGGGGCTTCTGGGGACGCGCGGCTCGATTTCAGATGGGGCATCGCCAGCCGCTATCTCGGGGAGCTTGCCGATGCCGGTTGACCCCGCCTTCGACCCTGAAAATCGCGAACTATACACGTCGCTCATGCGCTCGCCGGACGGCTATAAGTTCGACCACGCCGTAGCTACCACCTATTCGCTCGATTTCGAAACCGCCCTCGCCATCCCGATCGCCATCGTATTTCGCGATGCGGAGAATCGCGACGAGATGCTGCGCAGCCCCCTGGCTTTGTTGCAAAGCGTCGAACGGATGGCGGGCCGGATGGCCATTTACTGCGATCGGGGTCGCATCAAGGAGGCGCGCCCGAATGCAGCGCGCCTGATGGCCCTCTATGAGAAAACCATTACCGAAGTTGCGGCGCCGGGAGGCGGAGCATTTCATCCCAAATTGTGGTGCATTCGCTTCCAACCAGAACGCAAGGGCAAGCCCATCCGCATGCGGCTGGCGATTCTTTCGCGTAACCTGACCAATGATCGGTGCTGGGATTTGGCGCTTTGCCTCGATGGCACGGTCGCCGACGATATTTGCGAAGGCAATGAGCCAGTCGTCGGGCTCTTACGCGCTCTTCCGGGACTGGCGAACGCGGCCAATCGGCCGACGGCGCCAAAGTTTCTCCCGTCACTGTTGCGCGATCTCGCCTGCTGCTGGTGGGACGATCTTCCCGCCGGGGCAACCAAGATCCGCTTCGCCGTCAATGGCTTGGAAGCGGGCGCTTGGACGCCGCAAAAGGGGGAGCGCCTCGCTATCCTGTCCCCCTTTGTAAGCGGGGATGCGCTCAAGCAACTGGCTTCGGGATACGACGATCCCGCATCTTGCCAGCTCGTCGCGCGAGCAGAGGAACTCGACTGCATCAAACCGGCCATCCGCAGTATGTTTGAGATACAAACGCTCGACGAGCGCGCCACCGAATACGAGCAAGAAGATCGCGAGGAGGCATGCTCGGCCGATCTCGAGGGACTTCATGCCAAAGCTTATGTCGTCGAGCGCGGCTCGCGCCTGCATATCCACCTCGGTTCAGCCAATGCGACGACGGCTGCGCTTGTGCCGACGCACGGAGGACGGACGCAAAACGTAGAGATCATGGCCACGCTCGATGGCCCGAAATCCCGGATGGGAACGATTGAGGATGCGGTGTTCTCGGAAGGATTTCGCCGCCTCCTGGCTCCTTATACACCATCCGAGCCGCCCGAGCTGGGCGCTGCGGCGGCAGCCGAAAAGGCGCTGGAGAAACTGCGCATCAAAATCGCGGCGCTCGCGCTCGACCTTCATTGCACCCAATTGACGGATACCATCGCGCTGGACGTCGAGATTGCCGGCAAAGCCCCATCCGTGGAGCTGCCGGAGGGCGTAAGCTGCTTCATGCGCGCAATCACCGTTGCGAACGAACGGGGATATGATGCTGCGGCGTTGCTCTCGAAAGCACAGCCTCGAATGACTCTTGGTTCGGTGCCATTGAGCGAGGTTTCCCGCTGGTTGGGAATCCGCCTTCGCGACGAGCAGACCGGCGTTGAGGTCGCCTTCACCCTTGGTGCGCGGCTTGTCGGGCTCCCTGATGGGCGCGACGCCGCCGTGCTGCGCGCGCACATTGCGAATGTAGAGAATTTCTTTCGATATTTGAGCTTGCTCCTCGGAAGTCTGGGCGAAGGGAGTTTCCTCGAGAGCGAGGCCGCCGGCGAAGGGCAATGGCTGCGTCGGCTCGGTCAGGGCGGAACATCACTTCTGGAACCGATGGTCCGCGCTCTTAGCTTCGATGGCGGCGAGCTCGCCGAGATCGATCAGCTCATCAAGCGCCTCGAGGATCCCGACGGGCGCACGAGCATAGTTCCACCAGAGTTTTGTGCGCTTTGGGCAAGTTTTGCGCCGCTCCTTGCCACCAAGGGAGCGCGGCGGTGACATATCAGGCGAACGACCATCTGGAGCTCCTGAAGCCTTTTCAGCGCGTTACGGTCGACTATGTCTTCCAGCGCCTGTTCACCGATACGACGCCTACCCGTCAGTTCCTTGTTGCCGACGAAGTCGGCCTGGGGAAAACCATGGTCGCGCGCGGCGTTATCGCCAAGACGATCGAACATCTGACCGGCAAGGTTGACCGGATAGACGTAGTCTACATCTGCTCGAACCAGGCGATAGCCGAGCAGAATATCAAGTCCCTCAATGTTATTGGATCAGCAACGAAACCGCTGAACACCCGCCTCACACTCCTGCCGATTGAGATCGAGCAGGAAGGAGGGATCGCATCTAGGCCCATAAATCTCATCAGCCTGACGCCGGGAACGGCGCTCGATCTCAAGTCATCGTTGGGCACGGCAAAAGAGCGCGCTCTCATTTATGAAATGCTGAGGAAACGGCTCGGTATCCGGCATGGTGGCGTGCAGCGCATTTTTCGTGGCGGAGTTACGCCTGAAAACTGGCCCGGCGAGGTAGAACGGATCCGCAATCAGTCCATTTCGAAGGAGATTGCTGGGAAATTCAACGACGCTATCGGGGATGAGTTCATCCAGCGCATCCGCAATGCGGCTGAACTGGCACGGGTCAAGAAGAGCCCGAATTATCCACCCGAGTTGCGCCCGGTCGCCATAATCGGCGAGCTTCGCCGCATCTTGGCACGAATATGCGTCGACGCGCTTACCCCAGACCTCATCATTCTGGACGAGTTCCAGCGGTTTGCCGAATTGCTGCATGAGCACGATGAAAACCTGGCGCCGGAAAAAGCAGCGGCGGCGGAGCTCGCCCGAGCCTTGTTTTCCTACTCCGGCCCAGACGGTTCATCGGCACGCCTACTGTTGCTGTCCGCTACGCCGTACCGGATGCTCACCTTGAGCAGCGACGATCCGGAAGAAGGCGATCACTATAGCGATTTTCTGCGAACCATGCGCTTCCTCTTCGGCGACGAGGACGGCGAGGCGCGAGTCAGGGAACTCGAGAATGAGCTCTCGCAATTCCGACGTGCGTTGCAGGCGATGCCTGCTTCAAGATCAGCCGCGCGTATCCAGCGGGACCGCGTGCATCACATCCTCAGCCAGGTCATAGCCCGGACGGAGCGCGTAGACTCCACTGCGGACCGCAATTCTCTTGTGAGGGAATTGAAGCCCCCGCTGACGATTGCAACGGACGATCTGAGGGAGGCGAAAGCGGTCTCGCAGGTGGCCGAACTCGTCAGTGCGCCTGGCATCGTCGAATATTGGAAGTCGTCGCCGTACCTTCTCAATTTCATGCGTGGGTACAAGCTGCGAGAACGCCTGCAGGCAGTCAAATTGCGGCCGGCCAAGGAGTTGCGCACCGCGATTAGAGCCGCGGCTCCGTACTTCATCGACAAGGCACAGGTCGAAAACTTCGCAGAGATTCCACTTCGCAACGGACGAATGCGCGCGCTCGCTGAAACAGCCTTCCAACACGGCCTTGATCGTGCGCTGTGGATCCCGCCTTCCCGTCCTTCATTCGGAGAGCCTGTTCCGGCGACCAAGACGCTGGTCTTCTCGGACTGGTCGATGGTCCCGGACGCGATTGCGGCACTCCTCTCGCATGAGGCGAGCCGGCGCATGAATATGTCACCGGATCTGGTGGGGCGCACAAGCCGTCCAATCGGCGTCGAGGAAATGGTGCCGATGTTGTGTCCATCTCCGACCCTTGCCGCTTGGGTGGATCCCTTGCAGCTAGAACAGCGCCACGGACGAGCGACCACTTATGCTGAACTGCTTGTCCAGGTTCGTCAGGTTCTTGGGGAACGCCTCGATCCGGCGTGTCTTTCCCGACTTGCCGAGCGATCCGACCGTCTGCTGCCCCTTACCATCGAGGCCGAACTGGACCGAGGTGTGGACTGGGGCCGCGTCGGCGCGATCGAGCACGAGGCGCATGACGAACATGGCGCGATGGCACGGACGATCGAAGCGATTAGGCAAGCATTGGCGTCCGACGACCATCACGGCGACCCCGATCCAAGGGACATAGTCGACAAGCTGGCGGAATTTGCGCTTGGCTCGCCTGCGACCTGCGCGCTTCGCGCTCTCGCTCGCCTTTGCCCGGAGTTACAGATCGACGATCCGGCGCTTATTGGCGCGGCGATCGTAGTCGCGCTTGGGTTTCGCAGCCTGTACAACCAACCGGAGAGCCGCGCTCTACTGGAGGAAGCCTCGCCCCTGAACTATTGGCGCCAGGTCAACGCACACTCGGCGCAGCACGATCTTGCCGCGGTGCTGGATGAATATCTCCATCTCGTGCTGGAAAGTGAACGCGCCGAGCAAGTCGATGCGGTCGAACGAGCACGGCTCATCGCCATCAAGGTAGTCGAAGTTGTCGCACTGCGGCCCGCTCAGATCACGCTGGATCACTGGACGGCAGGCCGAGCGCGTTTGCAGGACCAGACATTCGAAATCCGTGCTCGGTTCGCCATGCGCTTCGCGACCAAAGCCGAAGAGGAAAAGGGCGTTCGCCGAACCACTCTCGTCCAGGCTGCTTTCAAATCGCCATTTCGCCCATTCGTCCTGGCATCCACGTCAATCGGACAGGAGGGCCTCGATTTTCACCCATACTGCTCGCGGATCGTCCACTGGAATCTTCCGCGCAATCCGGTCGACATCGAGCAGCGCGAAGGACGCGTCCATCGCTTTAAAAACCATGCTGTGCGCCGAAATATCGCGGCGGATTTTGGCAATCGCGCTTCAGCGCTTGTGGGCATCGAAGCACCTTGGACCGCGATGTTCAAAGCCGCGGAGGATCTGCAAACTGTCAATGGGTGTGACGGCGATATCGTGCCCTACTGGATATATCCTGGTGAGACGAAAATCGAACGTATGGTGCTCATGCTTCCTTTCAGCCGTGAGCTCGAACGTTACGAGAACCTGAAAAAATCGCTCGCGACGTACCGACTCGCCTTTGGGCAGCCACGACAGGACGAGCTGATCGAACTTTTCTCGGGGATGAGCGAAGACATCGTGAGCGAGCTGGCTGAGTTTCAGATTTCGCTCAGACCCGTAGCACGCTCAAGAGAATTACCAGATCATTCAACGACGGGATAATTTGGCATTGGCCATTCGTACGCAGGATTGTCCATCATCAGGTCAATGAAGATGGGCAGCAGGCATCCGAGCAGCGATGCCCCATCCCTCACTTGGTCGCGATTGACGTCGCTGTTCCATGTCGCGCCACCATGCACCAGCTGGTTTCGCAGAACATATAGCCGATCGAACAGGATCGAAAGAATCCGGGCGGTATCATGTTCGCGCAGGGCATGGTTGATTGCAGTCCGGCTCCGGTCAAGCTTCTGCTCCCAATCCGTATATCCAAACACTCCGTTCTGGTGCTGCCAGAACGGATGATAGACATAGCGATTGTCCAGCAGCAGCCGGATTTCCTGGCTGAACCGCTGCCAGACCGCGTCGTAGACACGGTGACGCCCATCAAACTTCACCAATGTCGAGAAAAACGACTGAAACAGCCCACGCTCGCCTTCCGGTGCAGAGCTGCTGGCTGACGCCTCGACATCACCGGCATAGGCGGCGTTGAAGCCGATCCACAGAAGAATGAAGCGGACGTCATGGTCCTGATCCTCGGCTTCCGCACGCCGAAGCCAAGATAGCGCCCGGTGAACGCGAAGTGCCAAGGGCGTCTGAAAGCCATCGCGCAATGAGCGCTGCTTCTCTTTCAAGGCTTCGGGATGGAGAGAATTGCCAAGGGGGTAACGGTAAACCATTGGCACAGCTTAGCGCGGGGAATCCTAAACGAATAGATCACAGCGTCATCAGTTTTGAATTCGCGATACTGCTCGGATCCACTCGTCAATTTCAGCCTCAACCCAAACTGCGCATTTGGGGCCGAGCGATCGCGACCTTGGGAATCGCCCCTCGCTCATTCGCTGGTAGATTGCGGAGCGGCGTAGTCCGACGCGAGCGATAACTTCCGGCAGGCGCAAAAGCCTTGCAGGCGGCGCTGCTTCGGGCGGTTGAGGAGTGTGCGTTTCATCTGGTGTTGCATGTGACATTGCTGATCTCATTCGCAAGGTTCGGTCCCCTCCGAACTCAAGGATTTACCGGGACAGCGACATCGCGATGTCTCGGCCCACAAAATCATCGATGTGCTTGGCAAGCATTCGCGCCACGAGCTGTGAGGTGCCGTTGGCCCACCGAGGCCGCAGATCCTCAATCCGCCGCCCCAGGGTCCGCTGCAGATGGACTGGGAGGCTCGTGAAGAACTCTTCAAGAAATTCGCCCATCTCGCCATGCATCCACTCGCAAGCGAGCTCTTCTTGCCCGGCAAGAGCAAGGATCATGGTCGCGCGGGGGTGCGCTCCACAGGCGGCGAGCACAAGTGCCGCTTCGTCGAGCCCAATTGGCCGCTCGCCGCGCGCAACGCGAAGCAGGGTCTCGCGGTGCATCCCGCATTCACTGGCAATCCTGTGGCGGGGTTTGCCGGCGGCATCGATCGCATGGGCGAGCACGCGAGCCAGACTTTGATTGGCCGGTCTGGCGACGGCGGTTGGATGGTGCATGGTTGTCTCCTTGCTTCTGCACTGGTGCGACTCGCAGGCATATCGCGAAGCATCCCATGTAGGAAAATGAAAAGAACATACACAGAACATCTCGTTTAGAGGCGAATCGGTTCCTCTATCCGAGTCGTCGCCAAATCACGGCTACTGCGACGGTTATCACCGACATAAAAAGCCTGATTTAGCGTCGTTATCGTTGGCTTTGAGCGTCGGACTGGAAAAGATGCGTCCGCATCCTTCCACCTCCACACGGGATTTTCGCCGAACACTTTCCTACGAACATTTCCTAGATGCATGTGGAACACACAGCGAACGCAAGAACGCTGTGACGACCCCTCCAACCGGAGCTTCACATGCAGTCTCTCACCCTCCCCCGGCGCGCCAGCGTCAAGGGTCTCGGCAAGGCCCTCAACATTGCCATCCCGGTCGCAGTCGCGGCGCTTGCGGCGAGCGCCGCCTATGCCGGCGCTGACACGACCTTCACCCCTGCCCTCACCAAGTTCACCGACTTTCTGGAAGGTTCGGGCGGCAAGATCATCACGGTTCTCAGCCTCGCTGGCGGCCTGATCGGTCTGGCATCCGGGCGCTTTTCGCTCGGCCAGGTCGCCGTTCCGGTGGGCGTCGGCATCGGTGTCGGCACGGGTGTTCCGATCGTCACCTCGGTCGTGACCGCGGTCATCTGAGCGCGGCAAGGGAAGGCGGCGTCGCCATGGCAGACCCTTACATCATTCCCCGGCGTCTCGATGACCCGGAGCTTATCGGCTTCTGGACCATCGACGAGTTCGCGGGAATGCTGGCCCCCTTCACCTGGGGGATCCTGGCCCAGCATATCTTTATCGGCATCATAGTCGCCTTCGGCGCCTGGTTCGCATTGCGAAAGGCAAAAGCAGGACGCGCCAGCTCCTGGGTAGCCCATGCCGCATACTGGTATCTGCCTGCAGGATTTTTGGGCCTCAAGGCAACGCCGCCTTCCCACTGCCGACTACTCGCCGGTTGAGGGGCACTCCCATGTTTTCCGACATATCCCACGAACGTCAGCAATCGCTGCTGCGCCAGCGGAACCTCTTTGCGCTCACCAGCGCCGGCCTTGGCATTGCACTGGTCGTCGCTGGGAGCCTTGCCGCTACCCGCGACCGCGAGGTGGTGCTGGTTCCGACCGTTCCCAAAGCGCTCACCGTGAGCAGTGCCGGGGTCGAGGCCGATTATCTCGAGCTCGTCACCCGCGATGCGGCCCTTGTTCTCCTCAATCGCAGTCCGGAAGGCCTCGATTACTGGATGAACGAGATCCTGAAGCTCGCTGATCCCGCAAACTATGGCCGCCTCAAAGCCGAACTCGTGCGGATCGTCGAAGAGCAACGGGGCTCGGACGTCACGCAGGCTTTCGTGGTCCGTTCGATGACTGTCGATCCCAAGGGCCTCACCTCGGATGTGACGGGCACGCTCAAGACTTTCGTCGGCGCGCAAGTGATTGCGAGTGACGAGCGCCGCTTCCGCTTCAGCTGGACTTACCGCGGCCTGCGCCTGGCGCTCTCCGGGTTTGTCCAGCTCCCCCCACAGGATAAATCGAAGGAGGCCCAGTGATGGCTTACCGATCAGGGGCCCAGGCACGGGTCCTACTTCCGAGCGCGGCGGCGCTGCTCGCCGTAGCAGCCGAGCCTGCCCATGCGGCCGACCAGTTCAAACAGGCCGCCGATGGCGCCGCGATCGAATGCAGTGTTTCGGCACGCGAGCTCACCCGCTTCGCATTGGTCGACGACCAGTTCGCCAGCGTCTCGAAGATCTCGACCGGCACGCCGTACAACGACTTTGCCGTGACCAACGAGCCGGTGCGCGGCGACATCTACGTGTCTGTGCCGGAAACCTACGCGGCGCGGGCCATCAGCTTCTTCGCCACGACCAAAAAAGGCTTCGTCTACAAGGTCGCGTGCCGGGTCGAGCAGATCCCGGCAGCGCAGATCTTCGTGACCAACCCGGCGATCGCGAAGAACCGTGCCGCTGACTGGGAAAGCCAGACCCCGCTCGAAACAAGCGCCGTCAGGCTCATTCAGGCGATGGCCAATGACCGGTCGGTCGATGGCTTCGAGGTACGCCAGGCTACCGCTAGCCCTGCGCGCGTTGGCGATCTCGAGCTCCAGCTCATCGCCGATTATCGCGGCGCCAGCCTCACCGGGAAAGTCGTCCGCATCCACAATCGCGGATCGAAGAGCGTGACGCTCGCCGAACGCGATCTGGCACCGCGCGACACGCTCGCCGTCTCGATCGCCGAACCAAAGCTCGAACCCGGGGCCAGCACCACGGCCTTTGTTGTCGGCGCAAACGGGGAGACCGGCCATGACTGATGCAGCCAATACGCCAGGCACTGCCCCTTTGCAGGCCGAGAGCGCGGCATCGTCCGAACTTTCCGGGCTCAACGCCCGCACCGCGCGCCGTCAGAAGCTGCTGCTGGGATCGCTGGGAGCACTCGCCCTCATCGGCGGAAGCTGGTTCATCCTTGGCGGCGATGACAAGGCCAAGACCGGCGATCCCAATGCGGCGCAGACGATCGACACGGCAGGTCTGGTCAACCGCGATCTGTCCCAGCGCGAGTTCGTCGCGACTTATGGCAACCGTCTGGATGCGGTCACGCGCGAACAGAAGGCGCTCAAAGACGGCAGCATTCCACGAAGCGAGATCGAAGCGCAGCTGGCGGCTCTCAAGGCCGAGAACCAGGCCATGCGGGTCGATGGACAGTCCGCGATCGATGCCATCTCGGCAGAGAACGCTGAGCTCAAGACCCGGCTTGCCGCGCAGCCTGCATCGCCGGCACCGGCTGTACCGCCACCGGCCTATGGGCCGCAGGCAGGCGGCTATGACGCACGGGCCCGTTCACCTCAAACCAGCGCCGTCGCCGCAGCAGGCGACCCGCAGGGCGGAATGATCCCGTCGCCTGGCGAGGTGAAGCTGATGAGCTTCAGCTCGGACAAGGCTGGGGTGAGCGGTCTGAGAGTGGGCCGCCCCGAGGCGCCCCCGGTCGTCGTCGAGGATTCGCCCGATTACCTGCCGCCCAACTCCTACGCGCCGGCACGCGTAATCGTCGGCGTCGATGCCTCGGCAGGCGTCGCCAGCCAGACCGATCCGCTGCCTGTGGTGCTTCGGATTACCGGCCCTGCTCGTTCGGTCATGCAGAACGGAAAGGTTCTGACCACCCGGATCCAAGGCTGCGTTGTCAACGGCGCGGCACGCGGGGATCTCAGCAGTGAGAAGGTCTATGTGAAGCTCGCCCGTATGACCTGCGATCAGCCTGGCGGCAGGGTCGCAGTGAGCGAGGTCAAAGGCTTCATCAGCTTCGCTGGCAAGTCCGGGGTCCGCGGCCGCGTCGTAAGCCGCGAAGGCAGCCTCATCAGCCAGGCCCTGCTGGCCGGGATCGTCGGCGGCTTCGGGCGCGGCTTCTCGGCCAACGCCAACAGCGTCTTCTCCGGCGTCACGACCAACCCCGACGGCAGTCGCTCCAAGCTCTCGGCCGGCGATATTCTCGGTGGCGGGCTTGGCCAGGGCGCCGCCGACGCTGCCGACACGGTCAGCAAATACCTGATCGAGCGCGCCGAACAGTACCAACCCGTCGTCGAGATGCCGACCGGCATCGATGTCGAGATCGTGTTCCTCGACGGCGTCTACGTGAGGAACTCCCAATGATCGACAATACTCTCCTCGAGCAGGACATTGGTCGGCGCCGCTGGTTGCGCCCGGCGGCCGGACTGGCGGCGATCATCGCCGTGTCGGCCGCGACGGGATGGGGTGTGGCAAGCCTTGCTGCCCCTGCTGCCGCTCCGGACACGGCGAAGGTTCGAGAGGCGCTCAAGCTGCGCCTGCCCAAGACGCCGATCGACGCGATCAACTGCAAGGGCCTTGGCGGCCTGTGCGAGGTCGCGTCCAAATCGACGCTCTTCTACGTCGACCGGGCTGCGAAGTATCTAGTGATCGGCCGGGTCTACGACATGGAAGCCCGTCAGGATCTGACGGCTGCCCGGTTGCTTGCCCTCAATCCGGACCTGTTGGCAGCAGGGGCAGCGCGGCGCAGCAATCCCGAGACGCAATCGGAAGGCGGCCCGAGCGCAGCCGCAGCGTCAGCCCGAACCACCCCGCCGCGCCATGTCCCGCTCGGCAATCTTCCCTCCAAAGGCGCGATCACCTGGGGGCCTTCCAATGGCCCGCGCGTCGTCGTCTTCTCGGACTTCCACTGCGGCTATTGCAAGAAGCTCGAGGCCGAATTGAAGGCGATCGGAGCGCGGGTCGAAGAGCGGCCGATCTCGATCTTCGGGGCGGAAAGCCGGCTCGATGCCGAACGGGTTCTGTGCTCGCCGCGGCCTGAGCTGGCGCTGCATATGGCCTATTCGGGTCTGGCGCTCGCCAATCCCAAACCCTGCGACACGAGCGGGCTCGATGCCAACGAGGCCTTCGCGCGAGCCCACGGCTTTGGCGGCACGCCTGTGATCGTGCGCCCCGCCGATGGCGCTGTTCTCGAGGGCTTCCGGCCTGCTGCCGTGCTCCGGGAATTCCTGCGCGCTGCCCCCACCCCTGCTCCCAAAGGATAGACCCATGCGTTTTCCGACACGTCTCCTTGCCTGCGCCTGTCTGGCCGGTCTTGCCAGTGGCTGCGCCACGTTCGGCACCAACGTCGAGGGCGATTTCACCTGCCGCGCGCCGAAGGGCGACTGCGCACCGGCTCACGTCATCGATGCCAAGGCGACGGACAATCTGTCGAACGGCACGCTGCTCCATGCTGACGCGCGGCAGAGGTCAGGCGTCGTGGATGCCGACACCAGCCGCACAGCGGAACGCACCTTGCGCGTCGTCTTCCCCGCTCATGTCGATGAAGCTGGAACGCTGCACGATGAAGCGGTCGCCTGGACCGTCGTCGAAAATCCGCGCTGGGCCACCGAGCTGCGCCGCAAGGCGGGTGAGGACCAGGGCGGATCCCTGATGCGCCAGGTCCGTCGGCAGCTGAAAGCCGCTCAGAGAGCCCCTGCACCGGACGGCGCGGAGGGAGACCCGAACGTACCTGATGAGGCGTCGCCCTTCTCGTCTGCACGCGACGACGCGGGTCAGGCTGGCGGCATCTCGGGCGCCGATGCCCCCAGTCCCTTCAACGAAACTTCAGATGCCTCGCCGCTGGTCCTCCCCTCCACGGCGCGCGAGGCCGTTGCCGGTGCCAAGGCACCGGCGGTCGAGGGGTTCGACACGTCGCCTCCCCCGCGTGATCGAGCCCCTCGGCCTGAGGCGGGGCAGAGCGCTCCGGTGTTCCCGACCGCAGCGGCGATTGAAGCCGCGAAAGCTGCAATCCGCCCGGCAGTCAGAACCGGCGAACAGCCGATCGTCAACACCTCGCAGCCCAAGGAGCCCAAGTGATGGCCGAACAACTCAAGACCGTCGTCGATCGGCTGCTTAGCGGATTGCTGGGTGATGCCGAGCACACCGACAAAGCCCGCCCGCAGCTCATGGTCGACATGCTCTCCGACTGGCTCCCCTACCGGGTCTACGATCCGGCAACCCGCCTGTACTTCAACGCACGCTCGAAGGGCTTTGTCCTTTCGGTTACGCCGCTGATCGGAGCCGACGAGCGCACCGGGGAAATCCTGGGACAGTTCTTCTCGGAAGGCCTGCCAGCAGGGGCCTGCCTTCAGGTACTCCACCTTGCAAGCCCGCGCATCAGCAGGATCATCGCCCCGTGGTTCGCCCCACGGTACATTCAGGGCGGGGTGTACGAGGCGATTGCCCGGCACCGGGCGCGGCGGCTCTATTCGCTCGTATGGGAGTCCGGCTCGCCGGACGCGCCCTTCCATGCGCGGCATCACCAGGTCATCGTCTCGGTCGGGGTGCCGACCTCCAAGTCGGTCAGCAATGAGGATCTCAAGCAGACCCGCGATGGCCTGGTGGCGATGCTCAAGTCGCTCAATCTCGGCGTGGTCGAAGTCGGGCCGGAAGCGCTCATCGCTGTCATCGATGATCTGACTTCGCCCACCACCGCCCCGCAGGACGATGCGGTGCCCTACAACCCGAACGATTCGATCGCCTCCCAGGCGATCCGCCACGACATCGAACTGGTGGTAGCTGAAGACCGCATGCGGCTCGTGACCGAGCGTTTCCGCCCCACTGGCAAGGTCAATGACGGCGTGCCCGAGATCGGGACCGTCTATCCCGATGCCTTCGATGTCCGGCATTTTGCCGTACGCAACATGCCATCGCGCTGGGCCCCGTGGGAATGCGCGCGGCTGATCGGCGACCTGTTCACCGACAAGCTGCGCTTCCCCTGTCCGGCCGCCACCATGCTTTGTCTCGTCTATCCGGACCAGGAGGCTGCATCGGCGAAGGCCGGATTCAAGTTCATGCGGACAACCAGCCTCGCCGGGACCCGCAGCGCCCGGTTCCTGCCGCGGATCGGAGAACAGGCCGCCGAGTGGCAACATGTGCAGGCCGAGCTTCAGGAAGGCCGCCGTCTCGTGCGGGTCTTCTACGGTGTGACGGCCTATTCGCCGCTGGGCCAGGGTGACCGCCATGAACGCGCGATCAAGTCGATCTACAAGGCGGCGGGTTGGGACCTCACCGACGAGCGCTACCTCCAGATCCAGGGATTCCTCGCCGCTATGCCACTCACCCTGGCTGACGGGCTCGGCGCCGATATGGAACGGCTGAAGCGGTTCAAGACCGTGCTGTCGACGACCGCAGCCAATATCGCGCCCATGCAGGGCGAGTACCTCGGCAGCGCCCACCCCCACCTGCTGTTCGTCGGGCGGCGCGGCCAGCCCTTCTTCTGGTCCCCGTTCGAGAACGAGGCCGGCAACCACAATGTCGCGATTTGCGGCAAGTCGGGATCGGGCAAGTCGGTGCTGCTCCAGGAGATGTGCGCCGCTCTTCGCGGCGCCGGCGCGCAGGTTGTCGTGATCGACGATGGCCGCAGCTTCGAGCACTCGGTCAAGCTGCAGGGCGGCCGCTTTGTCGAATTCACGATGAAAGCGGGCTTCTGCCTCAACCCGTTCTCGATGATCGATGGGACCCGCGCCGCCGAGGACGAGGACTACCGCCTCGACTGCTTCGGGATGATCAAGGCCATCGTCGGGCAAATGGCTCGCCACAGCGCGAAGCTGACCGATACCGAGCGCGGATTGATCGACCGGGCGGTCAACCTCGTCTGGGCGGAACACGGCGCGGCTGCCACAGTCACGACCGTCGGCGAGATGCTGGCCAGTCTCGGCCATGACACTGCCGCTGACATCGCAACCGCGCTTGCCCCCTACATGGCGGGCGGAACTTACGGCGCCTTCTTCGAAGGCCAGGCAAGCCTCGACCTCGATGCAGACTTCACGGTCTTCGAGATGTCCGACCTCGCGAGCCGGGAGGATCTGCGCAGCGTCGTGCTCTCAGCCATTATGTTCATGACCAGCCAGGCCATGACGCGAAGCCCAAGGTCGCTGCGCAAGCTTCTACTTATCGATGAAGCCTGGTCGATGCTCAAGGGCGGTTCGATGGGCGAATTCGTCGAAACCTACGCCCGCACCTGTCGCAAATATGGCGGCGCGCTTGCGACAGCTACGCAGTCGCTCAACGACTATTACAAGTCCGACGGGGCGACGGCGGCGCTCGAGAACAGCGACTGGATGCTGATCCTTCAGCAAAAGCCGGAGACGATCGCCGATTTCAAGGCAAGCAAGCGCCTCGACATGGACGATCGCACGGAGACGCTGATCCGCAGTCTCAAGCGCTCCGGGAGCGACTATTCCGAGGTGTTCATCAAGGGGCCGGAGACCGAGGCGATCGGGCGGCTCGTGCTTGATGACTATTCGGCAACGCTCTTCTCGAGTTCGCCCCAGACCTTCGCCGCCATCGATGCCGAGATCGCGCGCGGACACCAGCTCGCCGATGCCATCGAGCGCATCGCTCATCCCAACCGCTGACACCCCATCACCAAAGGATCCCTATCTCCATGCCTCTCCACCTCGTCACCCCCTTCGACCGGACCGACCCGTCCGAAGACGAACAGCCCGTCAGCCAGCCAGTCCAGACCTTGCGCTCGCGCATGGCCGATGGCTGCTACATTCTGCTTCGCGGCTGCCTGTTTCTCGGCTCATCCTACCTGATGGCGCTGGGCCTGCCGCTGCTGTTCTTCCTGCTGTTGTCGGGCGGCAATCCCGATGCCTTCTTCGCCCATGTCGCCAATCTCGGTGACCGCTTCCTGGCGGCCGACCTAGCACGGCGCGTGGCCTTCCTCGGTCAGTGCAAGTTCGTTCTGATCGGTCTCGCGACGCTCGTCGTCGTGTGGCGCATGCCGCGCTTCATCCGCGATCTCGACCGCGAACTCTCGGGAGAAAAGCTGTGAAGAACATTCGGGCAACATCGAGCCTGCGCGGGCGGCTTGCATCGATCAATCTCACCGCTGTCGTGGTCGGCGCCGGCATGGTCGGTCAGGTGCTGTGGGGGGTCTGGGCGACGGACAAGCTGCTCACGCTGGAAAAGCGCGAAGTCGTCACGGTTCAGCTGAGCCGGATCATGGGCGACTTCATCGAAGCCGAAGCACGGGCCGGTCGGCCGCCTGAAGAAACCAGACTGCGCGTCCAGGCCTACCTCAAGGCCGTGGAAGCCTCGGTGCAGAAGCTCGGACGCGAAGGCCGGACAGTTCTGGTCGCGGAGGCAGTGGTCGCCGGAAGCACGCCGGACCTGACCGGGTCTGTGCGTGCCGACGTCGTGCGCCGCATGGGAGCCATTCCCGATGCAGCCCGCTGATCTCTTGATCCGCTCAGCTTCGGCGCGCCGGCTCGTGCTTTGGGGCGGGCTCGGTGCCGCGGCGCTGGCGCTCTCCTCGCTTGCCGCCTTTGCGCAGGGCCATGCATTCATGATCAACGTGAGTCCCAGCCTGCCATACTGGGCCATCTGGGTCACCCGGGGGGCAACCGTGCACCGCGGGGACATCATCCTGTTCGACCCGCCTGCCTCGCCTTTGTTATCCAAGCATTTCGGGGCGAAACCCAAGCCGTTCGGCAAGCGGGTGAGCGGTGTTCCGGGCGACATCATCACCGAGCAAAACCGCATCTACTTCGTCAACGGGCAGGCCGTGGCCAAGGCCAAGCTTGAGAGCCGCTTCGGCGAACCGCTGGCGATTGGACCTACGGGGCGCGTGCCGCAAGGCTGCTATTTCGTCACCAGCGAACACAAGGATGGCTTCGACAGCCGCTATGCCGCGATCGGTTGGATCTGTGGGCCGCGCATACTCGGGGTCGGGAGGCCAATCCTGTGAGGCTCCTCACTTTGCCCGTTTGCGCCACTGCGCTGGCGCTGGCCATCGCACCACAGGCAATGGCTCGCGATTACGGCCAGCACGGCGCGGTATGGCCGGTCATCGAACCGGACCTGCTTCAGCAGATCCATGCCAGGCTCACCCAGCTTGAGAAAACCGGCGAAACGGCCCGTCTCAACGAAGAGCTGAAGCGGCGGACAATCGCCCGGGTCAACCGGCCAGAGCCTGTCGCTGGCGTTACCCTCGCCTCCGCGCTGCGCAGCTGGCGCTTCGATCCGACGATCACTGTCGAGCGCGACATTGTCGACGACAAGGGCCGGGTCATCATTGCCGCAGGCCGCCAAGTCAATCCGCTCGATACCGTGCCGCTCCGGGCTCCCCTCGTCTTTCTCGATGGGGATGACCCGGCACAGCTCGCCTGGGCCACCCGCCGCTATGCCGGCACAAAGGCCAAGCTCATCCTCGTGCGGGGTGCGCCGCTCGAACTCATGAAGGCCCGCCAGCGGCGCTTCTACTTCGATCAGGGCGGCAGCCTCGTGAAGCACTTCGGCATTCGCGCGGTGCCGGCAACCGTCGAGCAGCAGGACCGCGCGCTCCTCATCACCGAGCAGCCCGTGCCTCTTAAGGATCGTGCGCCGTCATGAGTAAGAAACATCGCCTTCTATCATGGCTTTGTGGAGCACTTCTGCTCACCAGCATGAGCGTCGTGTCCAGTGCCCCTGCCCAGGCTGCGGCCGGCCCTGGGCGCTGCACTGGCAAGTTCGTCAATCCGATCACGGACATCTGCTGGTCGTGCCTGTTTCCGATCTCGATCGGTGGCCTGAAGATCTGGCCGTCGAGCCGTCCCGATACGAGCAACCCGGCTCTCCCCGTTTGCCTCTGCGGTTTGCGGCCGGGCATCGCGATGGGGTTCTGGGAGCCGGTGCGGCTCGCCGATGTCAGCATGAAGCCGTGGTGCTTCGTCAATCTGGGCGGGATGAAGCTCGATCCTGGGTTCGACATCGGCTTCAAGTCGATGGCGGGGCCATCGGCGGTCGGCGGCGCCACGCAGTACAACTCGCAGTGGCATGTCCACTGGTATGCCTATCCGCTGATCTACTGGATGGAGATCGTCGCCGATTTCCTGTGCCTCGAGTCCGGCTCGATCGACATCCTCTACATCACCGAGATCGATCCGCTCTGGCAGGACAGCGAGCTCACCGCGATCATCAACCCGGAAAGCGTGCTGTTCGCCAATCCGCTGGCGCTTGCGGCCTGTGCAGCGGACTGCGTGGCGGCAACGGCCAAGTTGCCGACCGATGAACTGTTCTGGTGCGCGGGCTGCCAGGGCACGATGTATCCGCTCAACGGCAATGTCTCGGCAACGATTGGCCATGTGCAGGCGTCGCGGCTCGCGCTCGCTCGCTTCTCCTACAAGCTCCACCGCGAGCTCGTCGCTTGGGGGACGATGGGCAGCAAAGGGCTTTGCGGCAAGTACCTGATGCCGGTGATGCGCAAGCAGCAGTACCGCTTCCAGGCCACCAATCCCAATCCGCAGACCAAGGGCCGCTACGCCTGCGCGCCCATTGGTGCCTCCACCACCTTCATGTCGGCAGGCCAGGTCTATCCCGCCATTGGCGAGGACATGGGCTACCTGGTCTGGCGCAAGCGGAATTGCTGTGCGCTATGAATAAACTCCCTCATCTGCTTGTAGTCGCATCGCTTTCCAGCCTTGCTGCTTTGGCTGGCGCCTCGGCGCAGACGGCCCAACCTGACCTCGATCTGGCCGCTATCCGGGCGCGGACAAGTGCGGGCGCCGGCGATGCCGACGCGCTGTCCGCCAATGCCCGCGCCAGAGCCGAAGCCCTCGCGCGGGAGGCGAGGACCAGCTCCGACGAGGCCGAGGCGCACGCTCGCCGCTACACGCGTGAGGCCGCCGCAAACGCGAAGCCTGGTGAGGCCAGCACATTCGATTTTGACCGGATGGTGGCTGATGCTGGCGCCATGACCAGCGAAGGCATGGGCGAGGCGCCGAGGTTCATCGCCTTTGCTTCGCTATCGATGCCGCCTGCAGCGCTGCGTGCGATGATCGACGACGTGACCAAGGCTGGCGGTGTTGTTGCCTTGCGCGGGCTGCCCGGCAACAGCGCCAAGGCTCTCACGGCGGCATTGGCCAAAGTTGCCAAGCCCGGCGAGCAGCTGGACGGCGTCGGCATCGACCCGCGGCTGTTCCGCGCCTTCGGGATCGAGGCGGTGCCCACCTACGTCGTCACCAGCAGCGACTTCGATCTGTGCGACGGATTCGACTGCCAGACGCAGGTTCCGCCGCACGACCGGATGAGCGGCAATGTCAGCGCAGCTTACGCGCTGGAGACCTTCGCGCGCGGCGGCGGCCCCGGCGCTTTGCTCGCCGCCCAGCACCTCGCCCGTCTTGAAAGGCAGGTTCCATGAAACGACCAGTCCTCTCTCTTGCTGGCGTGGGCGCGCTTCTGCTCGCCCTCGCCGGCCCGCTCCACGCCCAAACCACAACCGATGCTGCCAAGGCCGACGGCAAGGCTTTCGGGCGGGACAAGGCAGCCTCGGCGCAAAGCGCGGCAACGACGAACCCGGATGCAAGCCGCATCCCCAATTTCGGCGGCACGCCGAGCCAGTCGGGTTACTTCGACGATCCTGACCGGATGAGCCGCGAAGCGGCAAGCCAGGCGACGACCAACACCGGCTACAAGGCCATACGGGATTCGATGGACCGGCGCGCGCGGTTTGCGCCGCAGGATCTCGATGCAACGATCGCGCGCAGCAATGTGATCAGCGATGACCCGCTCGCCTATACGAGCGGAATGGCCATCGGCGGCTCGCAGGGACGCTGCGTGCCCTTGCCGCCGGCCAGCGGAACCGCGGCGCGCTACATGGCGACCTGCAATGTTGGCTTTACCGCAACACAGGAAACACGGACCTGCCCCGTGACGTTGACCGCGCGTGTCGAGCAGCGGCAGGTCTACGGCTACTACTGCGTTGGTGGTAGCGGGGTCGACCCGGCTTCGATCTACAACTGCAACCGCTACCCCGCGCCGCAATGCACAGTCACGCAGTCCTATCCGATCAATCTGTGCGATCCCTATTTCGGGATCTACTGGGGCTGTAACTCGGGCAATCTAAGGGTCGATCTCGTTAGTTGCACGGCGCCGGTCGATGGCGCGACGCCCTACACGGTGACAGGCGAGAACGTCGTCACGACCACGCGCGATGAAAGCCAGTGTGCTGGTCTCGCGGCTGATACCTCGTGCCAGCAAGACACCGAGACGTGCACGGACAGCGATCCGGTGACCCGCATCGTCGATGGCATCGCCGTGACGCAGCCTTGCTGGGCGTGGAGCCGCAATTACAGCTGCGCGCAGTTCACTGAGGCCCAGGACTGCCAGACACTTGAAGCCACCCTGGGCTGCAAGCTGGTGCGCGAAGACTGCCTCGCGGGGGAGCCTTGCCGCACCTGGGAGCGGGTCTATGATTGCCCGGTTCCAGACCAGCCTGCGAACACCAACCAGTTCATCTGCGACGGCGATGTCTACTGCATCGATGGCTCGTGCGAGACCATCCAGCGCGAGGCCAACGACGAGTTCAAGGACGCGGCCGTCGCCTTGAACGCGATGAACCAGGCGCGCCGCGAATTCGATCCGGACAACCTCACTCTGTTCAAGGGGACCCGAGAAAGCTGCTCATCCAAGGTCTTCGGCGTGCTCAACTGCTGCAAGGGCAAGGGTTTCCCACTTATCCCGGGCATCCAGCTGCTCGTGGCGCTGGGCTGCAGCCGCGAGGAGATGCTGCTGCATCAGAAGGATGCGCAGGGTTTGTGCGCCTACGTCGGCACTTATTGCTCGTCCTCCTTCCTTGGCGTGTGCCTGACCAAGCGCAAGGTCTACTGCTGCTTTGAATCCAAGCTCTCGCGGATCCTGCAGGAGCAAGGCCGCCAGCAGCTAAACAAGCCCTGGGGTAAGCCGAAGACCGAGCAATGCCAGGGCTTCACCATCGACGAGTTCGCCCGGCTCGACCTCTCGAAAATGGATTTCAGCGAGGTCTACGCCGAGTTCACCGACGCCGCCCGCCTGCCTGACGAGCTGCAGGCCACCCAGGACATCCAACAGAAGATCGAGGACTACTATGCCCGCGCCCGCCAGTAAGGTCGCGTGGCGGCTGCTTGCCGCCTGTGCGATTGCCAACGCCGTTTCCCTGTCATCCCCTGCGCTTGCCCAGAGTGCCGCAACCCGAGCCGATGCGCCGCCCCATGCGCAGTCTGCCGAACGCCAGGACAGCTTCTACTGCGAGGAGCGGCGGCTCGGATACTGGTTCTATTGCGACCGGCCCAAGCCGCCGGAGCAGGACGAGCCCGCGTCTGCGGCCAGCGCGACCAGCCAACTTGACGCGATCACGGCGACGTTGCGCGAACTGAAGGCCAAGGCGATCCTCGAGCCGACGCCGGCGAATGTGGCGGCCTATATCCGCTTCCAGCGCGCCCAGCTCGACCGCGCGTCGCTCTTCAGCGACGTCTGGCAGCGGGCGATCTGGCAGGATCCCGAGCTCGACTACACGCTGCAGCGCCCGGTCTCGACGCTTGGCAAACGTCAGTGGCAGGATTCGCGAAGCGCGGAACGGAACGCTGCGATGGCCCAGCTTTCCGAGCGCTACGGGCTGTTCTACTTCTTCGCGCAGAGCTGCGGCGCCTGCGAAGTCATGTCGCCGATCGTGCAGAGCGTTGCCTCGACCTGGCATATCGCTGTGCGCGCGATTTCGACCGACGGCGGCCCGTCGCGGCATTTCCCGAACTACACGGTCGAGACCAACCAGCGCAGCCGCATGGGGCTCGAGCCCAAGATCACGCCAGCGGTCGTGCTCTGGGACGCGCAGACCGGCCGCCCCATCCCGATCGGCTACGGCGTCATGAGCGCCGACGAACTGCAGGACCGGATTTACCTCCTCACATCGAAGGAAGCTGGACGTGACTACTAGCATGAAAAGAGCCGTCGCTGCGCTCCTTGCAGCCGCCATCCCCCTCACCCTCCCGCTGTCTGGCGCATCGGCCGATGTCGGCAGTTCGATGGACTCGTTTCTGAACGACGTCGGGGGCGCTGCCAACGTCAACGGGCCGACCGCGTTCCAGGGACAGTCTGCCGGCTATTACAGCCTCGGCAATGTCTGGACACGCTTCCCGCAGAAGACCACCAACATCGCCAATCTGCAGCTGCCGCGCGCCCGCGCCGGTTGCGGCGGCATCGACATCTTCGCCGGGTCCTTCAGCTTCATCAACGCGAGCGAGATCGTCGCGATGCTGAAGGCAGTCGCGAACAATGCGGTCGGCTTCGCCTTCAGCCTGGCGATCGACACGGTCTGCCCTGAATGCTCGAAGATCATGCAGGAGTTCAGCCAGAAGGCTCAGCTCATGAACAACCTCAACATCAACTCCTGCGAGATGGCCCAGGGTCTGGTGGGCGGAATTTGGCCGAAGGGCGACCTTGCCGACAAGGCGATCTGCGAAGCGATCGGCAACTCCGAAGGGATCTTCACCGACTATGCCGCAGCCAAGCATGGGTGCGGCACCAGAGGGCAGCGCTCGAGCACGACCGCGCAGGGGTCGGGCAAATATGACGACGTCAATCCCGGCGTGCCGCGCAACTACACCTGGACGATCCTCAAGAAGTCGGCGTTCTTCTCGCCAGGCGGCCGGTTCGACGAAGAGCTCGCCGAATATGCTATGACGCTGCTGGGCACGATCATCTACGTGCCCCCCAAGGACGATGAGCCGGGCAAGTTCGTGCCGATCGTCGGCGAAGCTTCGTCCACCCTCGTGACTTCGCTGCTGGATGGCACCGCTAATGGCAACGTCCTCATTTTCGACTGCGACGAAACGGAGAAGTGCCTCAACCCGGGCTTCAAGTCGCTGAGCCTACCGGCATCGAAAGCGCTGCGGCCGCGCGTGGCTGCGCTCATCGGCGGGATGGTTCAGGCCATCCGCGACGACACCGCGATCAACGAAGAGCAAAAGGAACTGCTGCAAGTCGCGTCCATCCCGCTCTACAAGATCCTGACCGTCCAGGCGGCCTATGGCCGGGGCATGCCGACTGACGACCGGGAGACCCTGGCCGAGATCGCCAGTGTCGACCTGCTGTTTGCCGTGCTCGACCGGATCGTGAGCGAGGCGGGCCGCTCGATGTCGAGCTTCATAGGGGCCGACGAAGCCAAGATCGCGATGTGGCAGAACCAGGTCAATGTCGTGCGTCAGGCGCTCGCTGACCGGCAGGCCAACACGCATCTCAAGGTCAATGCGGTGCTGCAGATCATCGAGAAGACGGCGTTCATCGAGAACATGCTGGCCGCCTCGATGTCGCCCGGAATGGCCGCATCGCTGGACTGGTCGCGCGGCGTCCAGAGCCGCGCCCTTACCCACTGACCGAGCCAACCACATCCAGGCGGGACAACAGACATGGTCGAGATTTTCACGGTCGGCGGCGGGGACTATCTGGTCAACGTCTTCCAGGCGGTCGCCGCCTGGACCGGCAACGGGGGCTACAAGAGCCTGCTCCAGGTGGTGATGGTAATGGGGCTTGGCCTGTCCGCCCTCACCCTTGCGTTCAATCAGGACTGGCGCGCCTGGATCAACTGGTTCCTCGGCGCAACGCTCATTTACTCCTGCCTCATGGTGCCGCGGCTCGATGTCCATGTGACCGACCGGCTCAACCCGAGCCTTGCCCCGGCCAATGTCAGCAACGTGCCGCTGGGTCTTGCCTTGATGGCGAGCTTTACCAGCCAGGTCGGCGACTATCTGACGGGCTCGGCAGAAGTGGTGTTCGGCCTGCCCGGAGATCTCAACTATTCGAAAAACGGGATGATCTACGGCGCTCGGCTCTACGATGCGACCCGGTCCTTGCGGATTTCCGATCCGGAGTTTGCTGCCAATCTCGACGAGCACTTCCGGCAATGCGTGTTCTACGACGTTCTGCTCGGCCGCTACTCGATGAAGGAGCTGGCAGAAACCGGCGACATCTGGGCGACGATCGCGCCGGGCAGTCAGGCGCGCGCGCAGCGGTTCCTGACCCGGGATGCCACTTCAGACCAGGTGAGCTCGAACATCGTGACCTGCCGCGAGGCCTACGACACGCTCAATGCGCAGTGGGCCGGACTGGTCGATGCGATGGGATCGGTGTTCGGCCGTCAGCTTTACCCCAACCAGACGGCTGCGCTCGCCAAGGCGAAGCTCTTTGCCGACCTGCCAGTGGCCTATCAGTACCTGACCGGCGTCTCGGCCAACGCGACCGAAATCTTCAAGCAGACGCTGACTATCAATGCGATGAGCCAAGCCATGCATTCGATGTCCGGCACCAGCGGCGCGGGCAATGTCGACGTCTACGCCCAGACCCGCGCCGACATTCAGACCGAGCGGACCTATGGCTCGATTGCGAGTAACGCGATGAAGTGGGTCCCGCTCCTGAACGTCGTGCTGACCGTGCTGTTCTACGCCCTCTTCCCGGTCCTGTTTCCCCTGTTCCTGCTTCCCAAGACCGGGCCTGTCGCACTCAAGGGCTATGTGACGGGCTTCTTCTATCTCGCGGCCTGGGGACCGCTATTCGTGATCCTCCACATGATGCTGATGTACAAGGGCGCGGCTGACATGAGCGCGGCCACGGGCAGCAACGGCCTCAGCCTGGCGAGCTTTACCGGCATGGCCGACGTCAACAGCGATATCGGTCTGCTGGCAGGCTATCTCATCGCATCAGTGCCGTTCCTGGCAGGGGGTGTGGCCAAGGGCGCCATGGCGATTTCCCACCATGCCACGAGCTACCTCAACCCGAGCCAGAACGCGGCCGAGGAAGCGGCCCGGGAGGCAAGTACCGGCAACGTCTCACTCGGCAACACCAGCTTCGAAAACTCGAGCGTCCTCACCCGCCAATTCGCACAAGGCACGATCGCGCCGAGCTTCACCTATGGCGCGCCGCAGACGCGGACGTTCAGCGACACCGGAGCAATGACCACGAGCTTTCCGGATGGCAGCTACGACCAGATCCCGACCTCCAGCTATCCCTTCACGCCGACGCTCGGCCAGGAATTCACGGCGCGCCTTTCGACGATGGCATCGCAGGCCCGCGCCAACAGCGAGACCTATGCCAATGTCGCCACGGAATCGACGACCAGCGCTGTCACGAAGTTCCGCGAGCTGAGAGACCAGTTGAGCCGCGGCGCGTCCTTTGAGAGCGCAACCGGCACCTCGAACTCCGACAGTATCCAGACCGCATTCAGCGAGGTCGATCAGGCATCGACCAATCTGCAGCGGCAATTCGGGCTGTCGCGCAGAGCAGCCGATGACATCACTGTTTCCTGGTTTCTAAATGGAGAGGCTGGCGCAAGTGCCGGCATCACCAATGGAGTGGCATCGGCGAATATCGGAGCCAAGGGTGGTCGTAACCAAGCATGGACCGACAGCGACATCGGCATCGCGTCCGAAGACCGTTCCCGGATTTTTGGGAGCCTGTCCCAGATGTCTGACAGCCGGAATTGGTCGAGCACCCGCGATGGGTTCGTTCGCTCGGTCAGCACCTCATCAAGCTCGTCGATCTCGAGCACCGCGAGCGGCATGAACGCATCTCTGACAGAAGCCCAGAGCTTCACAATCGAGGCTCGTCGGGCCGAGGAGCTTGCCAATCGCCTCGAGAGCCAGGCTTCTTTCTTCGAAGGAAACAGCGCTGCAGGCAGCCTCAATTTGTCCCAAGCCTACCGCGAATGGGGTCTCGCCGAGATCGAAAGCAACCGCGATTTCTATGGCAATGCGCGGTTCGACGATGTCACTTTCCAGCTCAGCCCGGAAGGCCAAGCATTGCAGGCAAAGTTCGTTGAAAACTATGCCGAGCAGGTTCGCGACGGCATCGATGATCGCCTCGTACTCGCCCCCGGGGTGCCTATAGCCCGTCCATCAGTTTCTAGCGCGGGATCTGTGCGCGGCCGGGCACAAACCGGCGGCGGCGGGGCCGGTTCAGTGCCCCGCGTACGTGCCGGCGATCTGCATGAAGAGGTGCAAAGGACCCAGGGGGCCGGTCGCCAGAAAGTTTCCGGCTCTAGGGGGCGCCTGGACGCGATCACAAAGGGGGCACAAGGCGCGAGTGCGGAGGCTGCCGATGACGTCAAAGAATGGTAGGCGTCAGGCCCTCAGAAAGTCCCAATAAATCACGAAACCAGCGAAAAGGACCAGGATAAGAACGACGGTGATACTCAGGGTCCGAGACCACGGATCAGCCCAAGCTTTCTTGATCCGATACTCCATCAGACGATTTTCACGGATCGCCTGATCTATCTCGGAAAAGCCACCAAACGCTTTTTCAGGTTTCCGGTTAGGCTCTTCGGTTTGATTGTCAGTCATGGCTGCACTCACTCTAAATTGGAGAGAACATACCAGAAACATGCGCAGCGCATAGTGCAATATCATCGTCATCGGCTCCACTGGGGAGCGGTCCGACCCAGTCCCCCTTCTTTGGTGGCAAAAGCACCCCACTTGCTGTCGGCGAGATCACTGTGAATGAAAAAACCGCCGACAATAGTGATATGCCAGTCGATCCCGATAGCTGAGTATGTTGTCCTCGACGGTAGATATCAGGCAGCTTTCCGTGCCGCCATTTGCGGGCCCTCGCAGCCCTCGTCCCACCATTTGCATATATCTGACAGGGCTAAACACGGGCCTAGAAATCAGGATCATGTCCGCCTTCGGCGCGTCGAACCCTGTTGTAAGGACGCTATGGTTGCACAGGACCTTCAACTCCCCGCTTTTGAAACGTCTGATGAAGTGCTGACGTGCCAATCTGTCCGTTTCCCCGCTCACCGCCGCGGCCGAACAGCCCGCCAGGTGGAGACGTGCAGCAAGATACTGGGCGTGCTTGACCGAGTTCGCAAATAGCAAGATCGACGACGCATCGCTGTTGAGGACGCATTCCAAGATGCGTTCGTTCCGGTCGGGATCGTTGCCGATTTCCTCGATCAAGCTGTCTGGAAGCTCCCCATACTGATCGAAATATTTGACTTGCTCGGGTGTTAGGCTGATCTGCCGATTATACCGGATCGGTGAGTAATGCAGGGCGGAGAGGACGCCTCTACGGCGTAAACGCTCATACAAGGCTTCCTGGTCATGCGGCATCCAGCGCCGATCGAATCTCGCAGCCAAACGTTGCGATTCATCGTCGTCGCGCCCTCTCCACGGAGTTGCGCTGAGCCCAATCACCGGGGGCTCGGTCTCACGCTCGCTTTCACTGCCGGTCTGGACATCGAGCCAGCGCAGCAGCGAGCTATAGCTAGGTGCAATCGCGTGGTGGCATTCATCGATCACGACGACGCCCGGCTTTGCCAGCCACGAAAGGTGAGCAACCTCTAGACGCGCATTTAAAGTCTGGATGCTTGCCACGACTACAACAGGTTCATTGCCTTCGGGCGGAGCCGGGTTGTTTTGTCCTCCCCATAGCCTGACAATTCGGAGGTCTTCGCCGGGCGCACCGACATTCACCCACAGCTGACGGAAGCATTGCACCGCTTGCTCGCACAGCTCGTCGGTCTGTGCCACCCATAAGGCGGTTCGCTTCTCGGAATTGTTCAGAACCAGTTTGACGACTGCTTCTGCAGCAACTCGGGTCTTGCCACCGCCAGTTGGCAAGCTGACGACTGCGCGGCGACGTCCTGATCTGGAATCCAGCAGCCCCCTCAGCCCTTCCAGAATTTCGTCCTGATAATCATGCAGGTCGGGAAGATCTATCGGACCGCTGATCGTGAGTTCAGGCTCGCGCCTGACGTTGGCACTGGCCGCGAACTCAGCGGGAAAACCCAGGTCAAGAACGAATAACCGGGCAGGCTCCCCCCCCCACCTTTGCGGAGGCGCCAACCCCTGCGCAGCCAAGCTGTCGGTCAGCTTGGAGAGAATACTTGGTCCGACAACAGCAAGCGCCAATCGCGCCCAATCGATGTTAGATATCCGGCTTCCTGCGGCCTGACGTGCTGGCGCTGGCAGGACCGCGATCAAAGCATCAGCCGAACTGCCGACTGCACAAAGTAACCGCTCTTCGATGGTAGGCTGACTACGAACGTGAGCCCGAGCATCGTCAACCCGCGTGGTCGCCAGCCGATCCATGAGGCTTGGCACATCAGTGAGAAGCATCCCGTGGCGGTCGAGCATGGTCAGGACGGCCAATATCCGGTCATTCCAGTTCAAGCCTTCGAAACGCTCTCGGTCGAGCAGAAACAGGCCTGTCGCGTCACGGGCAATCACTGGGCGCCCTTCGATTGGGCCTGTAGTCTCAGAAAGACCCGCAACCCAAACGGCATCCGCTTTGCGCGCATGCGCGTTCGCCAGTACCTTGTTGCCAATGATCTTTCCAAGCTCCGGGAAAATCTCACGAAGCGTTAGAGGTTCGCTCAAGCGCTCGGAGAAATTGATCTCAGCTTTCTTCTCCAATGAGCGCGCACCGGCATTTATCCACGCCTGAAGCGCTGCGGGCCCGAGACATACGACGCGGCCATCTGCTGAAACCCCATCTACAGCGACGGAGTCCTCTGTGACATAGATCTGACTGAGTGGCAGCGCGCCCTTCGAAGTCGGCACCATCTCGGGAACCTGGTCAAAGGAGGCGGCGAGCTCCCAAGCCGGTCCCAATGCGCGGAAGTCGCCTTCGTACGAGGAGAGGATTGCGAACAGGTTCGGCCAAAAGGCCGAAGCTGTCGCACTATCCATTTCAGCCTTGCTGAGACCGATTTTCAGATCAACCGGAAGGTCCAGCCACTGGTAGAATGCAGCGGCAATCACCGCCGCTGGACCGCCACCCAACGACACGGCCCCAGATAGCTCACGGGAAATGAGCTTCAACGGATAGACGGCCTGTCCGATCTGAATCCGACCAAACTCGTTCAGCCAATAGAGAAACGGATGAGGTGCAGAAAACTTCGGGTAGTTGTCCGGACGCGTTGTGTGGGCATAGGTGATCGTGCTTAAAAAGAGACGCTCGTCCCTTGCGCATTCAATCAGCTGGCGCGTCAACTCGGCAGCCAGACGCCCACCGAGCGATGGGAGCAGCCTCCATCCCAATGGCATTTCGATTCCTCGCCAAGATTCCAGCTCGAGGATGTCCAACAAATGATGCCTGGGATTGCCGGGCATCTTCCGCCAACCGGCAGACTTAACGGCAGAAAAAAACGGCGCCATTCGCTTGGCGAGAGGCTCGGTCCAGTCAGTGACGGTCACTGTTTGAGATGAAGGAAACCTCTCCCGCAAGTGCTCTGGGATCCGCAACCAATGCCCCGCGTGCCACCGCTGGTCCAACTGCTGATGCGCTGGAGCGTCTTCGCGCTCATGCTCTCCGAGAAGAAGCAATTCGCCACGAGGCACGAAGGAACCAGCCAGATTGCGCAGACAGATCTCTTCGTCACCATGGAGATCAAAGAATTCCTCGACTGCATCGTCTGGGGCAGCCTCAATGTTCAGCCAGAAATTCTCCCAACCGGTGTCATCCACGGCCCTGGAGAATGCGCTGCTAAGCAAGCCCTCCCAATCTGCATCGGCCATTGAACTCACACCGAGGCAACGCGTCAGGACATCTCGAGATTTGGGATTGGATGCGACGGTCGCCAGCACGGGAGCCCGTCCCGCTGGTGCTTCAGATGGTGACGCGATGATCGCCCTGCTCGGAGTTACCAAGCCGTCACGGAGGCTTGGGACTATGACGGGATCGTGAAGTTGCCAATTGTTCAGCTGCCGAGCTTCGAAGAGATCACCGACGAATCCAAGGAACGCGATCGCACCTTCCGCATCTTCTCGAGCTATCAGCTCCAGCCAGCTCTTCTTGCTCACCTGCTGCAGAGCGGCCAAACCCCGGTTTAACTTCAGTCGCTCCATTCCCGTCAGGCGGTCAGCTAGCTCTCGCTGAAGCGCCTCGAGCCGCGAAGCACGAGGTTTGCTCGAATAACAACTGGAATGGACCAGGTTGGCCTGGCAACTTGGGCCTGCCAGCGCGACCCAGCGCTCGACCACTTCGACTTCCTCTATCGGATGGCGATAGAGGTCACGCGCAGTTTTCAGTTGCCCGGATGTATCTGGAACGATTTCCAGATTAACAAGCTTTTCCCAAAGTGCCTCGACCAAGGGAACCGCTGGATCGTTTTGGCGATCTGGTTTGCGTGGGAGCGCCGCGATCGGTGCTCCAGGATCCTCTTCCGTGGCCAAGTAGCCTATATTCGCCGCAATGAGATCAGCGGCTGCCAGCATTAGGCACTCATTCCATGGGCCGGGTATAATGTTGGTCCGGTCGCTGTTGAGCTTCCAGGGTGCATTCAATATCCCACTCGCCAAGGTAGGCGTGTTTGTCGGGAAAAATGCCCAAAACCGACCTTGGCTTTCCCGCGCTCCTAGAGGGACAGCCCACGCCAATGGCACCTTGTCGCGAGCCTGAAGGTGCTGAGCGTCGGATAATGCATCAGGATCGGTTATTGCGACGGTCTCGTTGAAGACCCGCCAGCGCTCGTCCTTTGTACCGTCGGAAGTGACGATTTCGTCATTCTCGCGCCGCTTGCTGATGCTTCGGACCTTGCCAAACCCGAATTCGAGGGTCAGTTCAACATCTGCGCCGAGGAAGAGAACGAACTCCTGCGGGAAGTCTTCCATTTCCTTGGTCAGGCGCTCGTACGCCTTTTCATCGGTAATGGTCGCCGACACCACAGTCGTCGCCCACGCGAAATCGGCGTACTTCCAGAGAGGGCTATCCTCAGCGTTTGGATCGAGAACCTGCGCCAGTCGCATGCCTGGAGCGCGGGCATTGGCTGGCAATCCCAGATGTTCTCGGATCTTCGCACGGCACCAATCCGGATCAAACCGAAGCCCGATCGAACGGCTGACAATATCAACGATTCCGCCAAGTTTCAGTAGTGATTTGAAGCCGATACCGAACCGGCCGATCTGCCCCGCCCGCTTGGCCGAGCTTCGAGCATTCAACAGTGCGACGATGCCGTCTTGGTCCAACGGCGCCCCAGTGTTGGCCGCCAATAGCCGTGTAGGTTCCAAACGAACATGAATGCGTCCGGATGCCTCCCCTGACTCTTGAATGGCATCGGCTGCGTTCTGAACGAGCTCGAACAGTTGGCGATAGGCATAACCGCCCGAAAGGACCTCAATTTCCGTTTCAAAATGCTCATTCGCATCGCGAGGCTGCGCTTCATAGGCACGCAGCCGTCGGCTACATTCATCATCTACAAAATCGGCAAGCTTCGATCGATCGCAATCCAACACAGACCCGCCCCTCGGCCACTGTTCATAACAATGCAGCTAAAAATTCTATCTCACACCTTCTTTGAGATCTAACCGCAAAACCCGACTCTGCTTCCTTTGAGATTGAAATATCAAACAGAGTTATTCTTCAGGTAGATAACTTCGAAAGCCTTTACAGAACGGAATTGCTGCAGCCGATTGGCGAAGCTGAAGGCATCATTGAGCTCGTACTGTTGGAAAATGTCCAAACCCCGATCGAGGGCAATTTTCCAACCAGTGTCGGTCACGATGTGGCGCGCGTGGATCGTGTTGGTCTCGTCAAACTCCCAAGTGAACGTGATGCCGACGCCTTCGCAAGATGCGGCGATCGCACCAAGGTTCTCGGTTTGCTTTTCGGGACGTATCCCGTCCACGCATGTGACGAGGTGTACCTCGACCTCATCTGCGGGTGACTTGGCTTTCGCAAGCGTTTCGATGAACTCCATCACATTTCGAACCTGATGAAAGGCTCGGATGTAAGGATCGGTGATCGTGATCTTCTGAACTCCGACCAGATAGGGGCCGAACAGATTGTCGAAGGTCACGCCTCTTTGGTTTTCGTTGTATGTGAAATGGCCAGTCTTCGGGCCCTCTGAAACCGAGGTGACTGCTGTTGCGCCTGCGTCGAGCTGGGGCGCTGCTGCTGCTTCAGACGCGTCATCGCCTGTAGGCTCGGTTATTGGGAGGCCAAGCCCTCCAGCGCGCCGGTAGTAAAAGCTCGGAAACTCGTTTTCCTCGAGCGTTGCCACTTTCACCTTTTCGCCATTCTTGCGCGAAAATGAGAAATCCACGTCCGGGTAGGTGGCGTCGAGCCGCATGAGCTGATCTTTGACCCGCTTGCGACCTTCCAAGGCGAGCTTGAGAATCTCCTCCATTTCATCCGGCGTCGCTTCACCAGTTGGGAAGAGGATCTTCATCAGGCCGGAAAAGGTCTTGTGAACCCCATCCCGATCGCGGGTCGAGATATCCGACGACAACTCAAAGTTCGACCGGTAGCGGTCCGAATAGTCGTCGTTGCGCAGATGGCGAAGGATCTCGGCAAGGTAATCGACGACAAAGCCGTATCCGTTGGAAAACATCTCGCCGCGGATCACACCGACCTCCCAGCCAGGGATGTAGGTGTGCAGTCGGTCAATGAAGGCGGAATCGTAGTACTTGTCGGGTAACTCGTCGAACAGATCGGTGTTCTTGAGCATGTAGGGAACCGTGTGTTTGGTGTTCCCGACAAAGACCATGGAGGCCTCGGCACCCAGCGGTTCAACACCGCGAGAGAAGGTCTTGTTAGCCATGTAGTTCTTGAGGATGTCGACCAGTGCTTTGTCGACCTTCTTCTGCTTGCCCGCGAACTCGTCGAGAGCCACCACATCCCAGTAGCCGACAAGGCCCAACTTGCCGGAACTGTTGCTAACGAACAGCTTCGGCACCGTAACCTCGCCCCCCGAGATCAGGATCCCGTGCGGTGAGAATTCTGAGTAGATGTGCGATTTGCCGGTGCCCTTCGGGCCCAGCTCGATCAGGTTGTAATTGCGTTCAACGAACGGGATCAGACGCATCAACTGGATTAGCTTGGACCGACGACCGAACATCTCCGGGTCGAAGCCGACGGTCTGGAAGAGAAGGTCAATCCATTCATCGGTTGTGAAGCCTTTGCGGGCTTCCAGATATGCTTCGTAATCAAAATGCGACAGCTGGATGGGCTTCATCGTGCCTAAGATCCAGGGGGTCACATTCTTGTCTTCGGTGTAGTCGTACTCGATGTCGGCGATGCACCAGACCCCACCAACCAGAAGCTTGGGATGGGTCTTTACGGTTCCGGAATCGATCAGGACCTTGGATATGCCAAGATTGGCAAAGCTTGCTTCGTAGGTATCGCTCTTTTCATTGAGGGCAACGCTGATCCGATCAATGATTTTCCAGCGACCTTTTTCGCGGATATTGGACTTGATGAGTCCAGCCTCATTGCGATGGACGTAGTGCTTTCGCAGGATCTCCCGAACTGTCTCGATGCCTGATTGGATCGACGCCTCATCGTTGGTCGCACAATATTGGCCGAGCAGATATTCCAACACGTAGGTCGGAACGATCGCATTGCCCTTGACCGCCTTCACCAGGTCCTTGCGGACCACAAGGCCGGGGAAGCGTTCGTTGATCTTGTCATCAAGTGCGGTCATGCCGGCCTCTCAGAAATCAAAGTCGTTGGTGAAGCTGCGACGCAGGATGTAGCGCGCACTTCTATATTCGCTGTAGTGCGATGTGTCCCCGTGCTGCTCTTCCAAGCGCAGGACCACCTCCTGGCCGTTGCAGTCGTCAGCCTTGCGAGACAGCAGGAAGCGGACCGGGTGCTCGCGCTCCCGCGGATTTTCAGACCGAAAATCGAAAACGAGTTCGTGGCTGTCTGAAATCAGTTCACCCGATTGCGAGAATATTCCGGCGCGCAAGCGGCGTGCCTGCGTCTTCTCAGTCGCCGGAACGGACTGGTAGAATCTGACCGATATCTGGCTGGCCGTAATGACCTGATTTGTGCTGCCAATGATTTCGACATCGACAATGGACGTGTCACTCTGACGCTTCTTGTTGATCCGGACGACTGGAACTACCGCCTCCTGCAGCGTGGCACCGCCGTGCACGAAGCGGCTACCTGAGCCCTTAAGCCGCAGGCGATTGATCGACTTGGGGATCAGGATTTCAACATCACCCTGCAACCTCGCCTCTCCCGACTTGTAGAGCCTGAGCCCCTGTTGGGGTTTCAGGCCACGTCCAAGCACAAAGCGGCGGTTGCGGAACAAGATGGTGTCGCCCACCACTTCAGAACCCGAAAAGTCGCTCTCATCGATGGGCCGGTGCTGGTAAATGAAGCCATGGTCTGCGGTGATCAGCAGATTGTTGGCATTGGCGGCCGCCAGCTTTTTGACCAGCTGAACCAGCTCGTCGAGCGTCTTCTCAGCAGCCTCGAATACTCGATCCTCCGTGGCCGGTTTGTCGCCGGTCGCATCGATGAGATTGTGGTAAACATAGATCACGTCGTGATCGCGAAACAGCGCCCGGTAGTCATCTCGCTGCATCTTAAGGAGGTCGTCGGCCAGCAATGCGGTCGTCCGGTCGCCCTCTCGTCCTTGGGCCAGGATTTTCCTACGGTTTTCGGAGCCCTGGGAGCTCTGCCCATCCACGATCACCGCGCTGGTATCGTTGTCAGCGATACGTATGTCGCGGTTGGGAAGCAGCGAGGCCATGCCGAGTTGGGTATAGGTCGGCAGTGATCCCAGCATCGGCTCGATCTCTGCGTCATAACGATCGAGCCCACGGACACGAGCCAATAGCTCCTCCGCCACCTCATACCGCATGGCGTCCGATATGATGACGCAGATCTTCTGGTCCTTCTGGCGATAAGGAACGACTTGGGTAGCGTAAAAAGTCCGCTGGGCCGGCACAGGGGCGGCATCCCACGTCGGTGCTGCATCGACATGTACCTGCCAGCTGTCGTTGAGGCGAAGCAGGTAGCTGTTCACATAATGGTTCTCTACCTGCTCATAGAGCTCGGCCATCAAGCTGGCCTGACCCGATTTCTGCATGTGGTAGATGAACTTGCGGTAGAGCTGGTCGATGCGGAACCAGTTTCCGGCATAGCGGCTGACGCCTTCAGCGAGGCTGGTCATGCCAAGGTTCACTTGCGCCATCGCCGCGTGGAATTCAGCCGCGAAGCCGATCGCCTCATAGAGATCTCGGAAACGGTCATACCAGTAGCTCTGGCGGCGCTGGCGGATCCAGCTTGCCACATCTCCGGCGGCAAGCGTGCAAGCAGAAACCCCGCGAACTAGCGCAACGATGATCGCCCGATCGATGTCCTCGAAATAGTCGAGTTCGATGAGGTGTCGGAAATCGCGTGTTTCCAGATCAGTCCGCACGCCCAGCACACTGGCATAGGAGGAGGACAGCGCCTCGAAGGCCTGAGCCGCGTGACGGTTGTTCTTCCAGCGGCGGAAGAACACCAGTGCCTCGGGCGAGAGGCCTCCCGCCTCTCCCAGCCCCATGGCATAGCAGGCCTTGAACAGAGAGACCGCGAAATCCTCAACGCTGGGCTGAACGGCCGTATAGCCATAGTGCCGCCCCATCTGGTCCCACAGGAAGGCGCCAAGCCCGGCCCGCTCGATCAGGCGGATGGCTTCGTCGGTGTCCACCGCGAGGTCGGCCAGCAGTCTCTCGACAACGGAATCGAACCCGCCTTCGCCACCGGCGCAAACGCTTAGCATCTTCAGGCGCAACGCGCTGGCCGTGTCGTCGTTGCGGGCAAGTCGCTTTAGCTGTTCGAGCCTGCGGGCCGAGCGGAAGAACTCCGCATGGGCGCGCACCACATCCTCAAGTCCCAGCCCAAGACCCAGTTCGGACAGCCACAGGGCTGCCTGGTCGGCCTTGAACGTACCATGGGCCAGCTGCACATCGAGTAGCCAATTGTGAATCTGCGCCGGCTCAGGCCCTTCGCGGTAGATCAGGAAGCGCCCCTGCGGCACCTCGCGCAGGATCCTGTGCTTCACTGCGAACTCGTTGTTGGCGAGCTGGATCTTCTCGACACCGGGCAGCTCCAGTGTCTCGAATGTCTCCCGCAACTCCCTCGCCGCATCGGTCCAGAACACGATACGGTGACGGTCGAAAGCCGCTTCCAGCCCTTTTGCGATGCGATCATTCATGCTCAGTCATCCGCATCCGACAAGCCCTTGATCGGTTTGAGCGCCGCGCCGAACTTCGGGTAATTGGCTTTCACCCCATCATCGAGATCGATCTCGATCTTCTGCGTGGCAAGCGGATAGAGCACGTCGCGCTCATAGCCATCGAGCTCCTCAATCACCTTGGTTGCCTCGCCCACTTCCTTCAGCGCCTTGGTCCGCTGGCCTGGCGTGACTTCGGGGTTGATGCTCTGCGCCTCCTGGGCCTTGCGGTGGGCTTCCAGCTTATTGCGGTACTCACGCAGATAATCGTTCAACACCACACTGACCGTATCCGGCCGGTAGCGGTGCATGTAGATCAGCGCCTGGAAGCTGCCCTTGGGGCTGGTGAACATCCAGTAGATCGGGCGCTTCTTGAAGCGGCGGACGTGGTAATCGAAGAAGTCCTTCGTGAACCACTTGCGGATGTCCTTGCCCAAGGCACCCTCAATGAAGGCCAGGTTCTCCTGAAACTTCGGCTCGCCGAAAGTCACCCGCAGGAACTTGCGGAAACGCTCGGCGATGTCGTCAGCGAACCAGTCTCCGTCCAGTACCGGGATGACGTTGTCGACATCCGGTTCGAATGTGGGCACTGGTACGCGAGCGAGATAATCGGCAAGTGCCTCGCCCTGGTTGGCGAGGATCAGGCCCGGCGCGTCGAGACTGTAGCGGCCGAACATGCAGCCCACGGCGTAGCTGAGGAACTCGGCGATGCTGTCGGCGCGCAGGCGGGTTTCACGGTCATCTTCAGAGCCCTTCACACCATAGCGATAGGCGGGGTTGCAGATAAGAGTGATCTCCTCGATCGGCACCTCGGGAGTCAACTCGTCCTGCAAGCCATAGGCGTCGATGAAAATGCGGTTGTTATCTTCTTCTAGCCGCTGCATCTCGTCCGTCATGCCCCGCCAATGGGCCCGTAGGCGGGCATAGCTGCCTTCCAGCGTCCCGGCCCGATGATCGGGCGAGAGCAACGGGAGCGTGGCGAAATCCCAGGAGGTCTCGTAGGCGTCCCAGTCGGATTTAGCTATTGAAGTCGCACGCGCGACGTTCTCATCGTGACTGCTATCCACCAATCCTCTCGGAACTGGGAACCGGGAAAAATCACCAGGCGTAAAGTGGTGGGTCGGATTAAGTACTTCGGAAAAGTAGGTTCCGAGTTTCGTGTTGCAGATTGCCCCGATGCACTTTTGTGACTGCCCCGAACCTTTCTCAAATGCAGAAACACCAGTGCTGTCGAAAATAAACCCCTTAGGATAGAATCTCACAGCCAGACCTTCGGTAGTGATGTCAGACCACGAAACCATTGGCTTGAAGATATAATCCAGATTGAAGTTGTGGGCCCATATCCTTTCTCCAGACGGATGCATCGTCGTCTGGAGTTCATGCCCATCATTTTCCCAGTTTACCACAAACTCACAGTTGCCATACCACTTGCGGAGACTCCCCCCCTTATTGAATGGAAACCATTTTTTGCCAGTAGCCTTGGCTTCACTCCTATCGCCACACGAGAAGGCAACATTCTTTGTCGAAACCTCGTAATGGAATCTCAGATAATAATCATTTCGACCGGTTGCGAGGCCAATCCGTGCGTCAAGAAAGTCACCAAAGGCATCGCCTTCCTTGAAGAGCTTTCTCGCCGTTTCTGGAAGCCAGTACGCAATTGGAGAGCCAGGAATCTTCTCGAAGTCGGACGTTCGGGCCTCAAAGCGGGGACCGTTATTCAGACTCTTTTTTGCTGACCGAAATAGTTCTGCCTTCGCTCTTTCAGAGGGGGCATCTGTGAGTCGAACATACGTGCCGAGATCCTGCTTGGGGCGAACGTTTCTTTGGACAAAGGCGGTGGTGGAAACCACTTCGCCTCCAATGCTGTCAAAGCCCCTTGTGCCAAGATGAGCCATCGAAACCAATGTGTTGCTTTTCACTATGAATTCGCGGAGCTTCGAGTATGTAGAAATGAACATCCATCCATGCATGGTGATCATTCCGAAATATCCGCCTTTACGGATTAAATCACGGTTTCGGTCGATAAACATCGCGTAAAGATCAGCCTTTGATCTCTTAAAAGCCTTTGCCGTCCAATCCTTCAACACACCATTCATGTTGCTTGCACCCATGTACGGTGGGTTGGCCACAACCACATGGTATTTGGGCGAGAGGACCTCAGCCATCTCCAGCACCTTCAGCACCCGCTCCTTCACCTCGCGCAGCAGCAGGTCGCCACCGAAATCCTTCAGCCGCACAACCCGGGCGACCTCGGCAGGGTCGCGTAATTTCGGCACGATGAGCGAGCCGAAGTTCTTGGCCTGCTCGAACTGCCCCATCGTTTCGCGAAAATCGGCGGTGAACAGATCGCTGCCCACCACGGCGGCAACGTCCTGCATCTCGGACGCCGTGAAGCGCACATCCTGCAGAACGCAGATGTTGGGCTGAACGGCTTGCCGCAGGAACTTTCGCCTTCCGAGCTTGGTCGCCGCCTTCATCGCCAGCGCAAAGGCGGCCAGCGCGCCCGCACGGTCATCGATTTCGATCCCATAAAGATTGTTGGTCAGGATCAGCCCGGGGATATCGGTCGCCTCGTACCCTTCTTCCTCATAAATCGCGTAGAGCAGATCAAAGGCATAGGTCAGCATATGGCCCGATCCGCAGGCCGGATCGCAGATGCGGATATCTTCGGGCCTGGAAATACGCAGGAAATCCGTCTCGGGCTCTTCCGGCGCGATGTAGTAATCCATCTGCGCCGCCAGATTCGAGTTCGGTCGGTTGAGCAACCAAAGCCGCCCCAGCGAATTTTCCACCAGATAGCGCACGATCCAGTGCGGGGTGAAAAGCTGGGTCGCGGCCGGAATGTTTTCCGCCGTGATCTTCTTGTTCTTCTTGAGGCCCGCAAAGACCTCGTCCTTCTTCTCCGAGATGTAGAACTGGTAAAGCCAGCCGATAACCTCGACATCCTCGCAGACGTCGGGCGTCATCGCCTCACGCACATAAGCGAGGATCGAGGCATTCGAGAGAAGGTCGTCTGGAAGCAGAAGCTCTGTGTAGTCGTCGATTCGCTCGAACAGGAACGGCATTGCCTTGTGCAGATCATTGCAAATGGCGACGATGAGGAACCGATAGGCTTCGGTCTGGGCATCCGTACTCGGGGTTCGGCCATCCAACAAGCTGCGGACCTTGTCGCGGATCCGGTCGGGCACGCGGTCTTCGTCCATATGCCCAGCCTTGGCCTCGGCCAGGATCTCTGGCTGAAACTGACCTGTGGTAGGAGAGACAACCCGGACCGGGTTCAGTTCGTTTACGTCCATGAAGCGAAGGGCCGAGAAGCGATTGAACCAGGTGTAGGCAACGCGCTCGACCACCTGATCCTTCCCGTCCTTGGCGATTGCCGATTCCAGCTTCCGCATCGCATCAGGATGCTCACGCCGAGCTGCGGAATTTTCGGCAACCACGGATTCAAGCTTGGAACTGACCTGGGTGATCAGGGCGCGGCGGGCAAACTGGGCGAATTTCTTGAGCTTCGAGGTATCCATCAGGCAGCTGCCCCTTCATTTGCGGCCGCTGCGGAAACCCGGGTCACGGGCCAGTCGGCGAATGTCTTGTTCCAGATGTCCACGGAAAGCACGACGCAGTCCGCAATGTGTTGGCGGCGCCAAGGTGTGTCCGTCTCGCAGCGAATGTCAGCGAGGAGCCGATCCTTGAAGCCGGTGAGAAGCGCTCGTTGATCTGCTGGATCGAAGGCATCCAAACCTAGCAGGACCACATACTTGAATGGCTTGGCATCGCGTTCCATCAGGTGAAGAAACGTGTAGGAGCTGCGGGCCTTCGGGGTCAGCTCCTGCGTAAGAATCGATTTGTCCGACAACCGCTTGAAATAGCTGGCCCGCTCTGCGTCCGGCACCTTCTTGTTTGACGGATCCTTGATCTCGACCAACAAGATGTCCTCCTCCCTTTCAATGACGAGATCCACAAACTTCATCTGAACCGGCAGCTTCACGCCTTGCCGATCCAGTTCGTCATAGGCGAGCTCCTCGGGAAAGGAGAATTCCAGGTCGGCGTCTGGTTCTGCTCTATACAGCCTCAAGGCTTCACTCCCCCCAGTGCCCGCACCACGTCCTCGTCAAATAGCTCGGCGAAGGTGTCTGAAATCGCCGTCTTGGAAATCAGAGAGTAGTTCTCAGAGGTCTCGACGGTGAGCTGGTCAGTTCCAGCGTCTCGGCAAAGGGCGTGAAACCGGATGTGATCTTCCTTGCGGCTGTCGATGAGTAAATCGAACCATTTCAGCAGGACATAATCGTGCGTGGCGAGAATGATCTGTTGGCCGTTGCGTGCTAGCTGGAGGAGGACCTGAACCACCTCTTTCATGAGTGCGGGATTCAGGTTTGCCTCGGGCTCATCCCATAAAAGAACGCCGGTGCTTCCCGGGTTGATCGATCCATTGCAGAGCAGGCGGTGGAGGACGCCAATTTTCCGGTAGCCTTCGGCCGTCATACCGCTGGAAAATGGTTCCCTACCTCTAGGGACGAACCGGAGAACCGTGGAGTCCTGGTACATTTGCGCAGTTTTGGCGCGCGACCGCTCCGGATCAGCCCTTTCCTCGTAACCCCCGGGTTCAAACTGAAACCCGCCGTCATTCGTCCAGCGGTATCGTCCCCCGACGAGGGCGACTAATTCGCGGACGATGTTCGAGAGCCTCGGGTCTTCTGCCAGGCTGGCGGCCTCATCCTCGAATCCGGGATTAGCCAAGAGTTCGGCGAGATCGAGGTAGGTGTCGTCGAAAATCATCTCGACGGTCGCCCGGTCATGGCTTTCGTCCTGCACCGCGCGAACGAGTGACAGGACTTCCTTCGTCGGGATGAACACGGGGCGGGACTGCGCTTCGGAGCGAGCGTCCCTCTCTACTTGAACGCCCCTGGAATTGCTGTTGAATGAAATGGCAACACGGGTGTCGTCGCTGCCCTTCAGGCACAGCCTGGCTCCTCCAGACGTTCCCCGGGCTCGCAGTGCACCAACTCTACTCTCATCAGGAGAGAATACCCGCAGAAGTTTGTTCGTCAGCTGCGCGTTTTCCTCCTTCTCTGAGCCCTCTACCGCCGATGCCGGCTGGCTTGCGATCGCCAGCGCGTAAATTGCTTTCAGCAGATGAGTTTTCCCGGTTCCGTTCGAACCGATGATCACGTTGATACGCGGCGAGAGCGGGATATCGAGGTTTCCGAACGCCGTGAAATTCTCGATTTCAATGCCTGCAATCATCAGACCGTGATCCTCTTGCCGCTGCGAATCTCGGCGAGCAGGGTTTCGCGGTAGGCTTGAAGGTACGTTTCAACGTCCGCCTCGCTGGCGAGATACGGACTAGCGAAGCTGACCTTCAGATTGGCGGTCGAGACATATTCCACGGGCGAGGGAGCAGGAGCTGGCTGCGGCGCAATCCCTCCGGCTGGTGCCTCACGCACCTTGCTTTCTCCCGACTGGGGCGGCTCGGTGGCAGGAGGCGCGGGTGGCGCCGGCGGAGTTGCCAGCCGGGCGACCTTTCCAAGCAGTGCTGGATAGGTTTCCGATCGGAAATTGGCGGTACGCTCGCGGATCATGGCCACCAGTTTGGCGTTGCGGACGCTGGTCTCGGCGGCCTCGCACTCGCTGAGGATCCCGGCCTTGGCTGCGGCATCCAGCTGCGCGAATTCTGGTACTGCCTCGATCTTGGCCTTGAGCTCGGTCAGCCCCTTCAGAGCACTGTCTCGCTCCTGCACCAGCAGGGCATCGACATTGGCACGCAGCTTGTCGAGCTCAGCCTTTACCTGCTGGATCGCATTGCCCTTGTAGCAGAGCGGATCGGCCAGAACCGCGCGGATTGCCTCGGCTTGAGTGCTGCCGGTGTAGGACAGGTTCGTTACCTGCTCGGCGAGGAAGTTGCGGGCCTCATCGTAGATCTTGCGCTGGGCTCCGCCCATAAAGCGTCGGATAGGGTCAATCACCTGCTCCTTCGCATCGAGCAATGCGTCTGCATGCCGGGCGAGGTCAGTGAAGTACCAGCCATAGGCCTTGCTCTCCACTTCGCGCAGATTTGCGATGACCGGGGTGATCGCCGCGAGGAACGGATAATCCTGGAGTTGCGCCTCCAGCGCTACCAGTTGAGCCACCAGCTTCGTGATAGCCTCTCCCGTTTCCTTGCCCAGGGCCTTTGCTTCGGAAGCGACAGGCTGGCTGTCGAACATCTCGGCATAGAATTCCCGCAGGGTCCGGACCTGGTTGGCGGTGAACTCCACCTGCAGATCGAGCACTATGTTCGCCAGTGCATGCGCGTTCTTCAGCGCCTTTTCCAGCGCGTCCCCCTCCAGCGGAGCGCCATCGGAGCGGGCTTCCAGCTTGCCATGGGCAAAGAGGCTGGCGACAGTGCACAGGATCGCGGCATTGGGCCAGCCATAGGGCTTGACCTCGAACTTCTCGACAATCGCCTTCACCGACGTGCGAACACCGGTGCGGACGTTGCCTTGCGCAAAGTTCAGGATTTCCTGCTCGGCTTCGGTAAGGTTGCTGGCACCCGAGATCAGCGCGCCGTCATTGGTCTGCCTCAGGAAGCGGCCGATATCGGTCTCGGCAAAGGTCGCCCCGCGCAGCATCGGCAGATTGGTGTAGACCTTGTCGACCAACATCTGGAATGCGCGCCGGACCCGCGCTTGCGGATCCTCGCCGCGCAGATCCAGTTCCTCACCGCGGACGAACAGCTGCGCTTCCGCAACCAGTGTTCTCGCGCGGGTTGAGAGATCTCTGTAGCGGTTCGCGTTCTGTTGACCCTTCTCGCTGATGATCCGTTCAATCGAGGCCTGGGGAGCGGTCGCCCGGGTCTGGCGGACATACTTCTCGGTCTGCTTGTACATCACCAGGTCACGGGCGAAGCGGTCGTCTGCCTTGAGAAGGATCACCAGCTCGTCTTTTGACATGCTGCCCATACGCAGCGCCTCGGCATTGCCGCTATGCTCGTGGAAAGGCGTGACCACATTGATCGAAAGCTCGTAATCCCGTCCTTGAAGGCGATCGTCGAGCTTGCGGGCAAATGAGTAGTCATGGGCCGCCCCGTCATGGCGGATCTTACGGTCCTTGATGACCCCATCAAAGATCAGCGCCTCCAACTCCCGAGCGACCTCGGCGGCATCGACATCGACGTTCTTGATCTCCTGTTCGACATCCTTTTCCTCGTCGGTCAGGAATTCGAAGAGGTCGCCATTGCGCTGGATGTAGGTATTTTGTTCGAGCAGGCTCAGAGCCGCCTCGACCCGGCGTTTGAGCGCGGTTTCATCCTCGTCGAATTTCTCGCGCATGAGGATGGCGATATTGCGGGCCGTCGGTTTGAACGGCTTCACATATTTGACGAGAAACAGGGCCTTCAGAATGCGCGTGGCAAACTCGTCCCCAAGGTTGCGTTCGGCAATCTGAATGGATTGCTGAACGCTGGACTTGAGTGCCGTGCGGATCCCCTCAAACATGAGATCGAAGGTCGCGATCTGGCCAAGCTCCAGTTCAGCCAGATGAATGGCGACCTCCTGGAATACGCCCAGCATCGAACGCTCGCCAACCGAACTATGCCGGCCTTCAAACGCGTTGTGCTGCGACAGCCCCTGTATGGCCATCTGGAACAGCGGGTACTGATATGGGATGAACGGGTAGCTGTGGATGAAGTGGTCGCGGTCCTCAAAGTTCTTCAGATGGATCGAACCATCCGCAAAATCGAACAACGTACGCATGTTGTTGCTCTCGCGGCGGTACAGATCAGAGAGGCTCTCCACCCCCAGCTCTGTCTTCTTAAGCAGGCGCTTCTGGATCACCTCTGCAACGTCCGCGCTGTTGAGCGGCATGCGATTGGCAAAACGCGCCTGGATCTTGGAAAAGTCGTTTTCCTGGCGCTCGTTCATGTCGCCAATGACGGCATTCATGTCCTGCTGCGCGGTTACGATAATCCAGGCTCGCCCGCGGCACTTGGTGTTCAGACTCTCGGCGATCGTCTGGAGGTTGGTCATCAGCTTGACGTTGTCAGCGATGTACTGGCCGACCTCGTCAACGAAGAAATTGAGGCGGAAATCCTTGCCTTGAGCATCGATATAGGCCTTCACCTTGTCGGCGAAATCCTCGATCGAAACCTTGTAGTCCGAGCGGTACTTGGTGAGAATCCCGGCTGCCTCGGACGCATCAGCACCGGTCGCCTTTGCATAAGCATTGGCGATATTAGTGCCTTCAAGCAGGGCTTGTTCTCGCCCACGCTCCCAGGGTTTTCCGGCAATCGCCTGATAGGCCTCTCTAAAGGCACTGAAGACATTTCGGCTGTCGAGATCGCGCTCGAACTGGGCAATGTGAGCCTGCTTGCCATAGTAGCCGCAGGCCTCATCAAAGACCTTCTGGAAGACCGACAGCAGCGCATCGATCTGGTCCTTTGAAATGACATCAGCCTTCTGGTCGATGTTGAACAGGATACTCCTTGACGGGATCGCAACGGCACGCTTGAGGTCAGCCGATAGGATTTCGTTATCCGCGCACTTGTCCTTGAACAGCTCATAGGCCGTTGCGCCGTCGACCTTGCGGTTCTCGAGCACCATCGCCAGCATCTTGAGAAGGTGCGATTTACCCGACCCGAAAAAGCCGGAGATCCAGACGCCATTAGCGGTCGTGTAGTTTTTGTAGGCGTCGAGAAACTTTTCGATCTGCTTCTCGATCTCGTTGGTCAGAACATATTCCTCGAGCTCGATACGCAGGCTCGCGTCGTCGTCTGCCTTGATGACGCCTTCAATCGGACGGTCGACGGGCTTCTCGAATATGTCGCGCAAAATGGTCATATCAGCCCCTCAAACCTCGTAATTGAAGATATTGAATGCACGGTAATATTTATCGTCGTGCAGAATTCCGAAAAGATCCAGCGAAGCACCGCTGGCCAAGGCATGGGTGTAAATGCCAGGGAAAAACATTACGGTTGGCTTTTCCTTGGCCGTGCTCTGCAGATTGTTCAGCACATTATGTGAACGGATATAGGGGAAGACCTCACCCACGCCGGACAGGAAGAGGACGTCAAACGATTGGCTTGCAAGCCTCTTGCCGATTTCGGGGATGAGGTGCGTCTCGGGATCAAGGACGTTCTGCAAAAGCTCCTTGAGCTCGTCCTTTGTGACACTGGGCTCGGCAGCGATCAGCTCATCCCAGATCCCGCGCTCGCGCAAGATATCGATCGCGAGGTCATAAAGATTGATATCGAGTGCTGTGACGCCGCGATTGGCGAGCTGTCTGACGAGCTGACCGCGCACCTGTTCCATGTCCACAGCGTCACTGGCCGGGAAGGGACAGATAAAGAAAGGAACCTCATTCCCAAGGCCCAGCTTCTTGAGAAAACGCTGGCTCGAAACAACTTCAAGCAAATGGTCCTGGCGCTCTCGCGGCGTCATCATGTTTGTATCTCTGGTCATCAGGCACCCCTTTGCCTGCCGAGCTCAGCGCCCGGGAAATATCGCAGTTCATGCGGGTTGGATTGCGTGATCAGGGCCATGAAACTCGGCGAAAGCAGAGCCCGGCAAATATGATCATCCTGGTTAAGGATCCCTGCCTCTCTCATGAGTCTAAAGAGGATCTGGCGCAGTTTTTCTCGGGTAGACGTACTGATTGCCTCGAGCTCTGGCTCCCACTCGGCCTTGGCCGCATAGAAAGCATCAAAGTCGTCATAGGTGATATGGGTGCGGAAACTCAGAAAGCGCTCGGACAGGAGTTCAACCGCGAACTCACCGATGAACCGATAGCCCCGGCACAGTGCCAGCCAGAGGACCGAAAGCTGATCCGCATAATCACCATGACAAAGCAGATCGATCTCCTCCGCCTTGAGAACTTCGAGGCGATTGGCGATCTCCCGGACCGAGCGGGTCACCGATGACTGTTTGCGGAATGGAATGACGCCCTTTGCCCCCGCAGCCTTCTTGACCGCAGTCCAGTCTCCTAGCTCCTGATAGAGGCGTGCGATCGCAACGCTCTCGTTCAAGAACAGGCCGCCGGTGCCGAAGGACATCCGATATTTTGGGGTATTTGCCTTCTGAGTCATAAGTTGGCGCCGTTCCGAAGCGAGAGCGCCACCTCGGCCGCGTTCAAGAGCACAATCTGCTGGTCCTGGGGCCTACGTGCTGCCGGATCAGTATCCAATCCAAGGCGCTTCATTGCGTAGTAGAGGAGAGCCCTTCGGACCGGGATGGTCGTCACGCCCCTTTCCATTCCATAGTCGAGCTCGATCGCCTTGCGCTGACCAGCACTCAATTCGGGATGAGGCGCGATCTGCAGCTCAACCTGCTCTTCCCATTCGCTATCGCCGGAAGGCCTAGCATCTGCCGGCTTCGATGAGCGGGTATCGGTGATGCGCGAGAGAACAAAGTCCTTGAAGGCGCTGCTGAGTCGGCAATGCGCGCGAGCATGCCATCTGAAGCCGTCAAACACCAAGGCATGAGGTTCGATCCACCGCCAAGCAGGCTCAGGGGATGACATCGATTGGTAGAAGACCTCGATCGCCTCTTGCCGCTTGATCGCTGTTACGATGGCCCTGAGAATTTTGGGCGAGACACCCCGGGCGGGAGTCGGGGCACAGGCGAAACTCGGCAAGCCCCCGATCCAGCTATCGTCGGCGGCAATGATTCCATCCGAGAGCGATCTGAGCTGGGAGAGATATTGTGCTGCGTCGGGCTGGTGGAAGACAGGGGTGAACGACGAGCTACGAACGTAAGTCCTGGCGCTCTTGTCGTAGACCATGTTGGCTTCAGCCAGGCCGAGATATCTGTTTAGATCCGTCGAAGCCTGATTGATCGAAACGCCGAAAACGTCGATCAGGTCACTGCGGTTGACATGCCCTTCCCAGAAGAGCCTAAATTCGATGAACTCGAGGCGGCTCTCAACCCCGCGCCTCAATCCCGAATCGCTGTCCATCCCCAGATCCCCCAAGAAACTGGGCTAAACCAGTTTCTGTATGGGTAATCGTAGTGGATGCTTGATGGCGAGGCAACGAGATTCGGAAAGCTGCTTGCCCTGGTTTCGCTGTTCTACCTGCGGCTAATTGCCTCTGAGCTCGCAAGAAATTCCGACACTTTCTGGCAGGTCTTGCTGCGTGGCCTGCGCCCGTCCCGAAGGTCCTGAACGAAGCGAGGATCTGCCACGACGTGCCGACCGAAGGTGCTCGGCGACGTCCGTGTTTGCGCCAGATATGCCTCGATCTGCTCCAGTAGCTCCATCGCCCTCGACTCGCTTTAGGCTTGCGTTCTTGTTATGTTCTTACTAGGAAGGCTTCCTAGAGTCTAGGATCGATTTTCCTAGGTGCCCGCGATAGGACTGGCAGTCATGGACGACGCACGGAGAGCCCTGGACGAACTGATCCAGCAACGAGGGGTGAATTATTCCTCGGTTTCGCGCCTGCTGGGGCGCAATGCCGCTTACATCCAGCAGTACATTCGGCGCGGCAGTCCGCGGCAGCTGGACGAGCAGGATCGCTCGGTTCTGGCGCGATTTTTCGGAGTCGATGAGAAGGTTCTTGGAGCCCCTGCCCGCCGCTCAGGCCCGGTGGTCGAGCTCGTCCATGTGCCTTTGCTCAATGTCGAGGCATCAGCCGGCCACGGCGCTCTGGCCGAAATGGAAGCCAAATCCGCGCAGTTCGGCTTCGACGAGAAGTGGCTGCGCCGACTGACCGCGAGCAAGGCATCGAGCCTCTCGATTATCGCGGTCCATGGGGACTCCATGGAACCCACCCTCCACGATGGCGACGAGGTTATGGTCGATCTCGGGGATGGACAGTCGCGGCTGAGAGACGGGATCTATGTCCTGCGGATGGACGACATGTTGAGCGTGAAGCGCATTGCCCTCGAACCCCAGGGCAAGCGCGCGTCGGTTCTGAGCGACAACCCTGCCTATCCAAGCTGGCGCGGCCTCGAGAAGCGCACCCTCAATATCGTCGGGCGGGTTCTCTGGTTTGGTCGGGCGCTCTAAGGTGGCCATCTGATGCTTGCCCTGCTTGCCGCTTCGATCGTCGCTTCCGGGCAGACCTTTACCTGCACGCCCACTCATGTCTGGGATGGAGATGGTCCGGTCTGGTGTGCGGAAGGCCCTCACCTGCGGATCGCCGGTATCGCTGCCCGGGAAATGGACGGCACTTGCCGCGCAAATCAACCCTGCCCTGATGCCACCGCAATTGAAGCGCGTGACGCCCTTGTACAGCTGATGGGCGGCGCGAAGGGAACGATCTCGACCGGCCACGTGATGGTGAGAGGTCCGCGGCTAACATGCCGCTCCGAGGGGGCCGCTGGCGGAAACAGGACCGCTGCCTGGTGCCGCCTGCCGTCAGGTACCGATCTGTCATGCGCCATGATCAATACCGGCACTGTCCTGCGCTGGGATCGCTACTGGAAAGGACCGGCTTGCCGGTGAGCAGCACCACGCATTTAACCGGCATCGTTGAGTGGGCGGCCAACGGACTGGTCCTACGAACTGATGGTGGCGGGACCTGGGAACTCGACAACACCCATCAGGTACGCAAATTCATCGGTTCTCGCGTCGAAGTGGTCGGGGAGCGTTCGGGGTTCAACGGGTTTGCCTGCGACCAGATATGGTCGGTCGGACAGCCTCGTCCGACCGCATTCAAACTCCGCCTCGAATTCATTCTTGCCGCAGCCTTCGTCGCCTATGGCCTCTACGCGACGGTTGGCGGGGTCGTCAGCGTGCTAGGCTGATGCTGAGCGACTGGGAGCTTTGGGCCTGCGCCAACCATGTCCTGCTGACTCATGGCGACAACGCACCCTTGTACGTCGCCGAGCAGATTGGGGCTCTAGCACTTGCCGGCGATGGTGCCGGAATTCGGACATGGCAGGCTATCGCCGAGCGGATTGTCCAGCTGAGTTCCAACGCCCCGGACCGGCCACTCCAGTAACCCTCCTCGACAAGGCTACGAGTTCATCCGATCGGCGACAGATCGCCCGGAAACAGACACGATTGCGCGCCTGTGCCGCCATGGCTGTCGCCCTCGATTGTGAAGCCACGCATGCGTTCGACCAAATGGCGAGCAAGATCGACCCTGGCACTGCGCTGGGCTCGTGGATCATCGGCATTGAGACGGATGAGCGTGTGCTCCGGCGCAACGGCCAGCGCGACTTCGAGATGCGTGAGGAGGATGTCGTCGGAGATTCGGGGCATGGACCAATGAGAACAAATAAAGAACTTCTCGTCAACCGGCAGTGTGCGGACGGATGGGGACAGCAGCATGCTATATGCCGATCTCGAACGGCCTGGTGATCGACCGGTCAAGCTCTGGCGGTTTGCGTTCCGGTGCAGGAACCGCACGATCTTTGGCCTGCCCTTTGGATGCCGCATCGCGGAGGAGATCGACCGTTTCAAGCGCCGAGCTCTTCATGCCGGCATTCCGCTCGACCGCGGCCTCGAGCTTGCCAGCATTATCGACATAGAGCGTGAGGCCATCGCGCAGCCGCGTGACTGTCACCAGGAACGTTTGCTGGTTGGCCAGATTACGCTCGCGGCTGTCCATCACCGCAATGCCGCGATCAGAGGTCAGCCCCTGAGCCATATGGGCATTGAGCGCATAGGCAAGATCGAGACGGCGGAGCATCGGGTCGCCCTGCTCCAGCCTGTGCTCTGCGCCCAAGGATGTCTTCACCACGACAGCCTCTTTGTCGACAGCGACAATCCTGGCCTGGTCGGCATTGAGCAGGCCCCGCTGGTGATCGGTCTCGGTCCACCGGATCTTGTCGCCGGTATAAATGTCGAGGGCGCGAATTTCGAACAGGCGTAGCGGATCCTGCTCACCTTGCGGCCGGATCTGACCAGGACGAAACTCGAACTGGCGGCCACGCTCGTTCTCCAGCGTGACTCGCTCGCGCGCCACATCGGTTCCGACCACCCGGTATTCGCCTGCTGCAAGGCCCTGGCTGCGCTGACGCCGCGCCACATCGACCACCATGCCGGGGGCATAGGTGCTCGCATATCGCAGCTCCTCGCGGGTCACATTGACGCGCGACAGGGTCTGGAGCCGCATGGTTTCAGGACCGAGCTCCCTGCTCGCTTTAAGGCCGGTCTGCACCGCATTGTTCACGGCGGTGCGCAGGTTTCGGCCTGAAGCATAGATTGCGGTTGCCTCGCGTTCGGCGGTCGAGAGCGACAGCCAGGCTGCGGCAGCTTCGACAGCAGCATCATTCCCCACCTCGATCACCTGGGGTGCCAAATGGCGCATGGCGTCTTCGATGCGCCCTTCTTGCGCTGCCTCTTGGGCTTCACGCAGGCCTTCGCTGCGCGCGCGAAGATTGGTGCTCATCACCGCAGTCTCGATCCCGGCCTGCTGCATCACATCGAATGGCTTTCCGGCATCGACCGCACCCAACTGCTTGCGGTCGCCAATGCTGGCAAAGCGGCCGAGTTCGAGCAGGTTTGCCAGCCGAACCAGCTTTTCCTTGTCGGCATTGCCAACCATCGATGCCTCGTCGAGCAGCACGACGGTGCCGCGCATGTCGGCCCGCGCCTCGGCGAGACGGTCCGCATCGGCCCCTTCAAGGAGATCGCGGTGCCGGGCGAGAAACCGCGACACCGTCATCGACGCAATGCCTGTATCGCGCTCGAGCATCTGGACCAGCGTGTTCTGCACCGCGAGCCCGAGCACGGCCCTTCCCTCCTCGCGCAGGATATCAGCGACAGGTTTGAGGACCGTGCTCTTGCCTGCGCCCGCGACGCCCTGGATCGCGACGATCCGGTTGTTCGAGCCAAGTAGCAGACGCCCTGCCCCTTCCTGTCCAGCGTTCAAGGTCAGCCCGTATTTGATCTGGGACAGGGCCTGCAGACGGGACCCGGCAAGGTCGGGAGAAACAATCGCCGGCGCGGCGCCGCGCCCGTCTTCAACCCCGGCAATGATGAGTTGTTCGAGGCTTATGGCGTCGCGTGTCGTCAGCAGTTCCCGGTCGGCACCCCTGCCCTTCTCCAGATGCCCCTGGCGAAGCAGCTGGTCGACGCGCTGCTCGATGTCTGCAAGTGAAGTCGGGAGCGCAAAGCCAAGCGCTGCGCGGTAGATCTCGGCCCGGGTGAAGGCCGCCTCCCGCTCGCCCAGATGCCGGACAGCCGAGGCGACTGCATGAATTGCGGCGACCTGCTCGACACTGCGATTGGTCAGCCGGGCAGGTATCAGCGGGTCACTTTCCCGCAGGCCGAGCCGTTCGGTAAAGGTGGTTGCGAGGGCCTGAACATTGCGGACGAGCGCGCGCATGGTTGGCCCCAAGCCGGTCACATTGCCAAGATCCTGCGCACTGCGAGCATTGGCTCTGGCTATCACCGTGGCGGGATCAAAGCCCAGCCTCGCGGACGCTTCCTGCCACTGCTGCGTCAGCGCATCGCGATCTTCGATCCGCCCCTTGTCAGCCCGGGTCATCAAGGTTGCGGCATCAAGAACGCCTGGCCCTGAGAAATTCATCTGGGCGGCCGCTTCCAGGATTTCCGCTCGCCGGGAACTGAAGGCATCGCGGACAGCCTTGGGCACACCTACGGCCTCGAAATTGCCGTGCTTGCCGAACTCCCCAACCTCGTAGCCGAGCTTCTCGACGCTCAGACGAAACCGCGCCATCGTCATGGCATTGAGCAAGGTATTGTGCTGCCAGAGGTTGTCATTGCGCAGCGCCCGCCATTTGCCGTCGCCCCCTCGCGTCACATTGGCAATGACGGCATGAAAGTGCGCGTTGGGCTCCTGGTTGCGATTGGTGTCGTGCTGGAACAGCGCGATCGCAAGGTTGCCGGTCTGGACGGTACGCTCCTTTCCGCGAACCTCCATCCGGGTCTCGGCTAGGTTCTTTTCGGCCCAGCGCAGGGTTTCCCGGACGGCCGACCCGTAGGCATCGAGGATCCGTTTGTCGCCGCCCACCAGAGCCAGGACCGACCAGCTTTTCGGCATCGAAAAGGTGAGGTCGGTCCCCGCCCGGTGCGCCCGGTTGTCACTGCCCACGCGGCTACCATCGGGCAGCAGTCCCTTAAGGACCGCCTCGAATTGCCGTGCGTCTACGGAACCAGTAAGCCCGAGCGCGGCAGCGCCCTTCCCCAGCCATTCACCCGAGCGATCGGCATCCGCCCGCGTGTAGTAATTGTCGGCAGCGAAGTAGTTGGCCGCGCCGCCGGCGGTGCGGACATTGGCTACCGACAGCATCGATCGGTGCCCAACGCCAAGGCAGTTGGCGACATGCTCACATCTCCATGTCGCCAAGATCCGGACCAGTGATCGGCGGAGGCTCGTGCTCCCGCGAACCATCCTCGATCATCAGCTTGCGCGCGGTAGCATCACTCGAGCTTTGGCTCTTCGGGTTATCTGGCTTGCCCTGTTGCAGCCCTTCCGTTCCGGGCGTGCTGGCCTGAGGCGTGCCCTTAGGCGAAACCGACTGATCCCGCGCCGCTGCGGCTTCGCCTGTCGGGAGAAGTGGACGGGCGGAAGGTCCAGCTTTTCGCGCACGCGCATCAGTTCTGGTATTCGACCGGTCCGTCTTGGCCTTGCCCGCCTTGTCTTGCCCGGAACGAGTTGCCGGTTCTCGCTCCTTCGACGTCTTGCCGGGTGTGCGTTCCACTGCTCGCCCAAGATCCTTGGCAGGCGCTTCAGGCTCCTTTTTCGAGGCAGCTCGCGCACCCTGGTCGAAGGCGAGCTCGCCCTGCTTCGGGACGACCGGCTTGCCGGCGCCGTCGTCGTTCGACGAGGGATGCTCGCCGCCTGTCGGCGCTGCCTTCTGCTCTGCCTGCTCCGCCGCCGGATGGATCTCCGTGACCCTTGCCTTCGGGCTGTCCTTGACCCTGGCGATGAAGGTTTCCGCCCGCTTGGGTCGGTCGACGGGCTTCAGCTTGACCGGTGCGGCGGGAAAGCCATCAGGGAACTTGATGTACCCCGACAGGCGCGGAAGGTTCATCAACTGGTCGGGCAGCAAGAGCGGCTCGATGTGCTTGCGCGGGGTGAGGCTGACCGCATCGCGGGCATTGTTGTAGCCATAGGTGTAGCCCTCTTCCATGTCCCTGACCTGGCGATGGCCGATGAAGTCGGAGCACCAGGTGGCCGTCTCGCGGTCGGCGGTTCCAAGGATCAGTTTGGTCCGGGCGAGCGATGCCAGCGTCATCGCCATGTTCTCGCCGTAGACCTCCTTGAGCTTGGCATAGGCGTGAAGGCCAAGGACAATCGCGCCGCCGAAATTGCGCGCTGTCTGCAAGCCTTTCTCGAGCGCCGGCAGGCGGTGCAATGCACCCAGCTCATCGACGAAGAACCAGCACTTGAGATCGCGGGTGCGGGGCATCGTCATCAGCGTATTCATGGCGGTATCGAGCCAGAGCGTGAGCAACTGCGCGCAGACGCTCATGTCGACATAGCGGGCAGAAATGAACAGGATCGAGCCTTCGCTTCGAGCGCTATCGGCCCCGTCCTCGATCCACTGGCGAACCGAGAAACGAGGTCCGGCAGTCGGCAGCAGCTTGAGCGCCTTGGCGTTGACGTTGAAAACGGCCCGGATCGATTCCGCCATGCGGGCGGCTTCCGGCGCGGTCAGCGGATCGGCGATAGTACCGCGCATCATGGCATGCACGCGCGACAGGTCAGCAGTCATGAGCTCACGGGCTAGGGCGTCGTTGGTCGCTCTGCCTTCGGCCACAAGTTTGAGGCAGAATTCGACGAAAAGCGCGCGGGCAGCGATCACCCAGAACTGGGCTTCTCCGCCCCCGTCATGGGGGACGAGGGCGTCCGCGGCGGCCCAGAACTCACCTTCGGAGCGGCATTCGTCAAACAGGCTCCACTGCGGGCAGCGCGCATCGAGCGGGTTCAGAATGATGTCGCAATGGGCAGCATGGAAGTGCTCGATAAAGGCGCCGGTCAGATCGAAGACCACGCAGCGCTGACCCTTGGCTCTTGCTTCCGCCATCATGTCGGAGATCGCCACGGTCTTGCCCATACCGGTGGTGCCAATGAGCATTGCGTGGCTTTGTTCGAGCCGCCAGGGATAGGAGACCGTGGCGATGTGCGATGGCCGATACGGAAAGACCCGGGCGATCTCTCGCGGCAGACTGAGGCGCCATTTCCAGCCCAGCGCGGTATCAAGCTCACGGGTGCGCTCGCGCCGGTTGTGTGCGGTCAATTCATCGACGAGCTCGGGGAGCGTGACGAGCATCGCGCCGCGCTCATGCTTGCGTTCTTTGGAGCGGCCACCGAACCGCTCGGCGAACCAGTAGAAGACGGCAAACGCAGGCACCAACAAGAACCCGGAACGCCACAAGGCACTGGTCAGAAGCGCCATCAGCTTCTCCCACGCATGGACCACCGGGGGGTAGTGATCGAGCTGGGCAATCGGAAACTGGATGGTCGCGCCGAAGGCGGTTTCCAAGGTGATCCGTTTGGCAGGATCGAACTCCATGAAGCCGTAGATGGCAGCGTAGATCCGCATCCAAACGAGATAGACTTCGTGATCGGTGAGGCCTGCCGAAATGGTCCACCATGATGTCCATGAGATCACGAGCGCGGCAACGATCAGTGGGCCCTTGAGACCCGCCGCGAACATGAAGCTGAAGTGTCCGAGCAGCTGGCTGCCACGCGTGAAGTTGACGAGATTACGCTTCATCGGAGCCTCCCTCGCCAGCTGCTGCGGAAAGACCGAGTTCCTTGCATTTGCGCACGTAAGCCTGGTGAGCCCGACCGCGCAGCGCGTGGTCGGGGTGGCCCGCCAGCAGCGCATCAACCCCGACCATGAGGAACACCGAGCGACGGGAAATGCGTTCAATGGCAGCGTCGAGCCGCGAGGCAAGCTCGTCCTCGGTGCAGGCATTGGCGAGCAAGGCGCGAACCCACTCGCTCATGCTGATCCCCTTGGCCTTGGCAGCCATGCGGATCAGCGAGCTGAGCTCGCTGGAGATGTAAACCTGGAGACAGATTGGCCGTGTCATCCACGGACTCCTTGTGGTCAGGAGCCCGATTCACACTGCGAAAGGCACGACCGAAGCTAAGTCAGATTCAAGAACATGTCAAGAACATCAAGGACTGCGGAATTCCGCCATTTTTGACCTGACCTTGGTCAAATCCACGTAACTCCCCTCGCCCCCGTCAATTTTGACGGAGAAGCTGCCATTTCACAAAACTCGATCTATTCCTCTGAGATTGCGTATTTTTTCTGCCCGCCTTTACAGCGACCAGTCGCGTAGGGTGTGCCCAACTGTCCCCAACTGCGAGGACAGGAACCAGCTATTGATCCTGTAACGGATGATGCGTTTTGGGATCCCCATTCCCAGGGTCCTCGGCAAGTAGCCGATCCGCGGATCGCGATAGGCACAGACGGGATCGACGCCTATTATGCAGCCAGTATTCCGGGCAGAAAAGAGGCGCCGCATGGGCCAGGTCACATTGAGTGCGACACCGAAGGGCAACGGCTTCCAGGCGACAGTCACTTACCCGAACGGGGTATCGATCAGTTCTTCCGAGGCTTTCCCGACACAGGCGGAGGCAATCGAAGCCGCCGCGTTGAAGGTCCTGGGTATGCCGGAGCGGCTCACCGATCTCGACCGTCCCGATACCCCCGACTGACGCTGGAAACCCGCCTCCCCGTCCCGGCCGAGGGATGCCGAAACGGTCTACGAGCAAAAAGAAAGGAGGAAGCCCTGACGGACTTCCTCCCAAACCGGCGGGTCAGAATTCATCGCTGAGACGGCCCGGCACAGTATCGATGACACGGTCCAGCATGGCCTTGGGCAAGGCACCGTAGTCGCCTTCATCGACCGCGATATAGCCTGCTTCGTCATCGGTCAGGACGTACTGCGTGAAGTAGCTGTGAAAGGACCGGGCATGGGCCTGATCTAGGGCAGCAACGAAGGCTGCCTGATCGGCGGCGGGACCAGCAGCGGCAATGTTCAGTGAAGCGTACATGATCTTTCCTCCTGATGTTCGATGCGTCGCATCAGGAGCTGCGAAGGATGTGGGTGACGGGCTGGGTCAGGGACCGCGATAGCGGCCGCGAAGCGGCGATGGGGGCAACGATTTTTGCCGGGCTTGCCCGGTAAAAATGGTGGGGCCCCGTCGTCCTTGACGCAGCCCCAAAGCCCGCATCAGACTTGGTCTTTCTGCGAGAGAGACGCTCTTCAACGTCAGCGTAGAAGTGCGACGTCTGCCCCACAAACCATTTTCCTACATCCCCTCGCAGTGCCAAGATCGAAAGCGGAGGGGACCAACGGCCAGCAAGAAGGAAGCACTATGGCCAGGTCCAAACCCACTGCACGAGATGCCTTGAAGAAGCTGCGTGAACAGCGTGCCCAACTCGAGAACGAGGAGGCACGTCTCCGCGAAGAAGCAGCGACCGAACTCGGAAAGCTGCTGATCGAGTGCGGCGCGGAGACGATCGAACCGGCACAGTTGCGCCAGATCGTTCGCGCATCGATGGCGCTCGGGATCGAGGAAACGCTGAAGCGGATTGCTCCCGCGTAAAGTTCACTCCGCGGCGGCAAGGGGTTCGATGCCCCGCGCCGCCGCATCGCCGGCGTGCAAAAGAAAAGGCCCCGATGGCGTCTGCCAGCGGGGCCTTGTCGTGAGGTGAGGATATTCAGTCCTCGTCGATGTCGGGGGCTCCCTCGTTGCTGCCCGAACGGCCCTTGGTGAGGAAATCGACCTTGTCGGCGATGATCTCGCAGCCGTAGCGCTTGGTGCCGCTCTGATCTTCCCACTGGGTGTAGTGGATGCGCCCTTCGACCGTCACGAGCTGGCCCTTGGTGCAATACTTGGCCACATTCTGGCCCAGGCCGTTGAAGCAGGTGATCCGGTGGAATTCGCTGTCCTTGGCGGTGTAGCCGTTTTCGTCCTTGTAGGTCTTGCCATCCTTGCGGGCCGGACGGTCGGTCACGACCGAGATCGAGGTGATGCTGGTTCCGCCCTGGGTGGTGCGGGTCTCGGGGTCGCGAGCGATGCGACCAACGAGGATAACGAGATTGGTCATGGGCTTTCTCCTGATCGAGCAATCCGGGTCCATCCCGGCTGCAAACCCGAGCAGAAGCGCCCCATGGCGAAGCGCACCGAAGGGGAACCCGGAACTGGTTCGGGTGGTGCGGGCAGCCGGGCACAGCCCGGCAACTCGGCCGGACCTGATCCGGGTTGCGCGTCTCGACGGGGGGTGATTCAGGGACAGGTTTGCATCGAAGCCGGGTGGAGCTGGATGCCTTGAACAGGTCAGCCCTGACTCGTTTCCCTCCGGTCTTGGCCGGATCATTCCCCCGCCAGCCCTCCACCGGAGAATGCCTTCCTAGATCACGGTACGGACCGCTCCTCCAGTAGGTGGCTCATTCCTGGACGAAACTGCTTCGCCTGGGAGAGGCATGTCGATCGTCACCCCTTCAGCGCCGTCCAGAGGGTTGCCTCGAAGCATCCAGGCCTGCAGCGTGATCAAGCGCGCCCAGTCGGCAAATGAGGGGATCGAGCCAAGGTCTTCGCGTACGTGCTGTTCGCCGACCAGACGCACCGGAACGACCCGGCCATCGGCATTGACGAGGGTCTCGCCGAACAGGGTTTCGAGCATGAATATCCCCTCGGCATGGTGCCGCAGCGCGCGGTGCCGTGGGTCTGCGAGAATAGCCTTCGACTGGTCGAACCACTGGTGCAGCGGGAGATAGTCATCGACCGTGCCGCCCCATTTCCGGACCGACGAGAGGGCGTGGTAGTAGCAGTGGGCCATGCCGGGCCTCCTAGAGTTCGGTCGAGTGATCATCGGTCGCGGTGAAGCGCAGACTGCAATCCAGCACGAAGGTTGCTTCAGCCACATCGATCACGAGTTCGCCGCAGGCACCGTCGTTGATCTCCCAGCCAGGATGGTGACGTTCGAGCGCCAGATAGGTCAGCTGCTCCAGAGCTTGCCCAAGTGACTGCAGCTCCACGGAACCGGCACCATCCGCCTTATCTGCTTCGCCTTCCATGAGGGAGACTTCCGGGCACGGGATCGCCGCGCCCTCAGCATCCAGACAAGCACATTCCTCAACGGCGCCGCTGTCGCCGCAGCCGTCAAAGCGGATCTCGACACGGGCGATGCCGACTTCCTGCAAGCGCGGAAGAATGGCGACCTTGAGCTGCTGAATCTCTTCTGCAACCTGCATCTGCCGCTCGGCCTGGCGAACGGCAAAGTCGGCCATCACGGCCTCGATATCGATCATGGAATACCTCCTGTAGAAAGGAGCCATCGACCATTCGCTGGCTCCAAACTACAGGCGCGCGCCTTTCCTCTGACGGACGACGCCAGCGCCGGCCCGGCGCTGGCGCGAAGACCGGCATGACCTCAGTCAGTGCCTGCCGAAGTGCTCTTCGGATTGGTGCCAAGGGGCCCGCGCCGATCGACCACGGTGATCCGCCGAGCTTTGGCCTCGATCACCAAGCGTTCGAGTACGCCATTGCCGGGAAAGGCGATGACGTAGCGCGGATCGAGGGAGAGCATTCGTTCGTTGCGCTTGAAGCCAGCACGGGCGCCGAGCCGCATGTCGAGCGAGAACGTGACCTGCGGGATGCCGCGCCGTTCGGCCCAGCTCGATGCCAGGCGGTCGACGCCCTTGGTGTCGCCGCCGTGGATGAGCACCATGTCAGGCACGCGGTCGCGGACCTTGTCGAGGGTGGCCCAAACGTTGTTGCCGAAGGTCAGTGCATCCTCTTCGCATCCATGACGAGTGCGCCCGCCAGCGAAGACAACCGGGGTTCCTTCGGGCACCGCTGCACGGCGTTTGGCCTCGGCACGGGCGCGCAGGAAATCGCGCCCTTCGACCAGCGCGGAGGTAAGCATGACACTGTGATTGAAGCGAGAACTGGAGACCGGCTTCCACGATGATCCGAACTCGTTGAGGTAAAGGGCTGCTGCGACCTCGCGCATCTCCTCAAGCGCCAGCATCGCGCTTTCGGCGCACTGTGCCCGCTCGACCTGGGTCTCAAGGTCATGGGTGTGAACCTCGGATCCATCGGCCGTAGCAATCAGCGCGCGGACCTCGTCGGTCGCCCGGTCAAGGGCCGTCGATTTGCGTTCGGCGGAGCGGTGGAAGATGTTGACGAAGGCCCAGCCAAGATCCTCGGCGTCGGCTTCAAGAGCGGTCCCGGACACCATGGCGAAAAGATCGGACCAGACCGCTTCGAGGGTTTGGACGACCGCTTCGCGGACCGGGAAATCGCTGGTCGATAGGGGAGCGGGTCCGATGGAAAAGCCGGCAAGATCGAGCCCGGCGAGTTGATCGGCAAATGACGTGTGCATGGGAAAGTCCTCCTGACTGGCGTGAGGCCGACGCACCCGTTCATGGCTGCGCCAGCGAGAGCCCGTCAGGGCCAGCTTCAGGCAGAATTGCGCACCCGTAAGGGGGAACCCGTCTTGGCGGGCTGGCGCGGGCAGGCCTTGAGCCCGAAGGGCCAAGGCCAACACGGGCCCGCCCAAGCCGGGTTGCGCAAGACTGGCGGCTGGCCCAGGGCCTCTCTCGCATGGCGACAGACCATGAGCGGCCGGCAAAGTGCAGTCAGGGATGGCAACCCGGCGCCGCGACCAACCAACTCGCAGGCCTCAAGCTGCGCGCTTGGTGTAGAACCCCTCGCCGTTCGACATGTGCCCGAGGCAATCGTAGTTGCCAAACAAGGCATCGAAACGGGATGCGATCTGCGACAGCCAGCGCTGTGCCCGCGGTGAGCGGGCCGTGCGCCAATCGGCGTCCCAATAGGCCCCATCATCGCGTTCGACGATCCAGACGGCAACCAGCCCGCCATAGACCGACACGCCGAAATCCGCATAGGCATTGCGCATGAGGATCCGGTCCTCCCGGCCGCGCCAGCCGTCATGCGGGATCAGCGACGGGAAGGCTTTGGCGGCCCGCTCGCACAGATCGTCACGCAGCCATTCATACTCGAATTCCCAGTCGTCCTCGGCTTCGACCTCGAGAACCGTGAAGGCAACGATTGCCCCGCGGGGATAGCTGACCGATCGGCCCATGATATCCTCCCTCAGGCCGCGAGCGCAGCGTCGTCTGACGCGTCGTCAAACTGTTCAGGCATGACCCTCCCGCCGAGCTTCAGCAGCAGGCTCGCAGCTTCCTCGGCCTTGGCCGCAGCGGTCAGAATGGCGCGGTCGTCATCCTTCAGCAGCCTGAGCCAATGCTCGATATAGCTCGCGTGGTTGTCGAGATGCGTAACGGGCAGCCCCAGCTCGGCACCCAGCATTGCGCTCGAAAGTTCGGCGACCAGTTCCTCGGCGGCGTAGGCCGCTGTGCCGAAGCGGTTCTTGAGGTCACGCCCCAAGCGGCTGGCATGGCCGGTCCAGTGCGACAGCTCGTGGGCGAGCGTGGCGTAGTAGTGATCGAAACCGTTGAACAGGCTGACCGGCGGCATGGTGACCCGGTCAGCGGTGGGTTCGTAGTAAGCCTCGCAGCCCTGGTGACGCAAATTGACGGGGATGCTAGCGAAGAATGCGTCGAGCTCGGCTTCGCGCCCTTCAGGCTCGACCAGTTCCAACGTCGCGGCCGGATGAAAGCGCTCGGGCAGACCTTCGACCTGATCGGCATTGAAGACCGGATAGGCCTTGAGCACCCGGCGGGCTTCGTCGGTCTTTTCGCCGGTATCGGGCGCTTCCACCTCTTTGGTGTAGCTCTTGTAGAAGATCGCGATGGTCGACTTCTCGCCTTTGCGGACCTGGGCTCCGAGTGATTTTGCCTGGTTGTAGGTCATCCAGAACGGCGAAGCGTAGCCGCACATGTCGGCGACCATCCACAACCAGAACACGTTCATACCGCGGTACGGAATCCCGCAGGCCCGCAAGGGCCGCGAGACCGGGACACCGCGCCACGGCTTGATCCACGGCTTCGTGCCCGCTTCCAGACGAGCGATGATTTCCTGGGTGATGCGGGCGGCGGGCGACAAGCCGCCGCTCTGTCCCTTGCGATAGGCCATGATGGGTCTCCTGATTGAGGCATCCGGACAGTTGGCGACGGGGCTCGCCGGTCAGTGCCACAGGGTTTCGAGCCCCCTCCGCTCTGCTTCCAAAAAGGAAGCGGCCCTCCGGCGTGAGCCGAAGGACCGCTTCTCGAGGTGCGAGTAGCCGAACCTGTCAGGAGGAGGTCAGGCGGCCAGCTCGCGGGGGGTATGAGTTTCACCGTCGATACCAGACTCAGCGTCAGCTTCGTCGAGCTCGGCTTCGGCAGCCTCCAGGGTAGTCGAGGCGAACCGCATGACCTCAGGCACCCAGGCCAGAGCCTTTTCGCGGACCTCGACCTCGGTGATGTAGGTGCCGGCGAAGACGCGCTCGGCGCTCATCGCGAGGTCACCCTTCTTGACCGAGGCAAAGCGGGAGGAAAGCTCAAGACCGCCGACATCGGTCAGCGCATCGAGGATCACCTGCTTCGACACCCGGTCAAAGTAGTTGGCCGCAGTCGGTCGCCACCACTGCGCCATGTCGATGCCGATCAGGCTACCAAGGTGATCCTGGAACGGCAGTTGACGCTCGCCCGTCATGTTGAGGCTTGCCTCGAGCGACCGGGCAACGACAAAGCCAAGCCATGCGGCTCGGCTTTCATCGGGCAGCGCCCGAAACAGATCGAAGCGGGACGTTGCATCAGCCCCGGCGCGCCAGCTTTCGTCGAGACCAGACCTGAGCTCGGCAAGCGCGCTGCTCGCCGACGCATCCTTGGCTTCGAAGCCGATGATCGGGCCTGCAGGAACGGGGGCGCGCAGCGTGGTCGAAGAGCGCGCCCGCCAGTCGTGGGTATCGGCATCGGCGAGGGTGAAGACCATGATGTCGAGCGCCAGCCCGGGATCGGATGCAACGTGAAGTGCCAGAACATCGCGGCGCTGCATCGCGAGTTCGTCGACCAGACGTTTCGACAAGGTGGTCCGGCGCCTGTCCGAACCTTCTTCGCCTGCAACGACTTCGATCCCGTCGTCGGCTTCGGTGGGTTCAGCCTGACGCTCGCCGTAGAACACCGGCTGGAGAACCGGCGTGCCATCGCGGGAGAGCACCAGCACCATTCCTGCCTCGGCCTTGAGCTCCGGCGCGATAACCGGCGGTCGGGCACGGATTTCCTGACACTCGCGTTCGATCGCCTCAATCGCCGCTTCGGCGGCTTCCACAGCCTCCTCGGCACTGTCCTCATCCTCGAGGATCGCCGCATGCTCGTCATAGGAGGCATCGAGTTCGTCGAGCCTTGCCACTTCAGCTTCGGTCAATGGCGCCGGTTCGGCGGGAAGCCTGACCAGCCCTTCGACCAGGTCGTGGCTGGCATAGGGATCGAGCGTCGGCTTGACCCAGGCAAGACCCTGCTCGGCGGCGAGGGCTTTGGCCTGCTCTTCCATCTTTGCTGCGGCGAGGCTTTCGAGCAGGGCAACATCGACCCAGGATTCGCTGTCATCATCGTCGAACAGTTCGCGCTCGATCCGGCCGCCAGCGGCAATATAGGCATCGCGGCCAACAAGGCGCGCGCGCGGATCGCTGCCCCGGACTGTGCCGGACAGGACCATGCGCCGGATGCTGTCGGGATTGGGCGCATAGTAGGCCGAGGAAACCTGCTCGAAGACACGGGCCTGGATCTCTTGGTCCGAGGTAGCGCCGAACGCTTTGGCAATGTCGAGGGTGATCTGGCCCGATGCCAGAGCCTCGAACACGACGGGCGCAAGCGTTGCGAGACGCAGGCGTCCCTCAACAAAGCGGACAGTCAGACCGAAGCGGCGGGCAACCTCTTCGACAGTCGCACCCCCAGACACGAGCGCCGTAAAGGCCTGGGCTTCGTCGGCCGGGTTCATGGCGAGACGGTGGAAGTTCTCCGCAAGGCTGGTCTCGACCGCCGCTTCAGCGCTGTCCTCGAGAACGAGACACGTGACTTCGTGATCACGCGCGAGAATGTTGTCGTCCGCGAGCGCAAGCATCGCTCGGCGACGACGCTCCCCAGCTTCGACCTCGAATTTGCCCTTGGCAGCGGGGCGGACGATCAGGTTCTGCAGCAATCCATGCGCTGCAATGCTGGCTTTGAGTTCGGCATCTGCCGCCGGATCGCCGTGACGGCGGACATTACGCGGAGACTGGACGAGCTTGTTCAGCGGGATCGACTTGATCATGGGACACACTCCTGATTGTGAGCCCGGTGCATCGACCATCGACGCCCAAATGGCTCAATCAGGGCAAAGCCCACTCTTCTCCGGCGCATCCGCAGCAGTTCTCACGATAGGCACGGACAAGGGCGAATGACTATGGTTTGGACAAAGCGGCCATCGATTAATGGCGAGAAGCGCGAGATTCAGGCATGCGAAAGGCTCACCAAAGTTTCGCGCCGGACCACCGATACAGACAGCTGCCACTGTTGAGGCGGTCGGCCTCCAATAATTACTAGGACCGGCTCCGGGCATTGATACGCTGGATCGACCGATATCTTGCGCATCGAAAAAATGTCGGTGCCGCTGGGCGCAGGCGAGCCATTCGGGTGATAGTGCCATTCGCCAAGATAATGGTATCCGTCCGCCCAGCGCGCGGCAAGCAACTCGCGCAGGCCGGTGGTGCCGCGTCTGAACCACCACCACCCCGCCCGCGATCCACGCGGCTTCGAAGTGGCCTCAGTGATTTCGGCCACCCATCCTTCGGCATCGTAGCGACCGATCAAGATGCCACCTGTCTCGCGACTCCCTGCCTGAGCCGCAGTGGCGAGGATCGTGTCAATCGCTGTGCTGGACAGCCATACGCCATAGCCCGAAGCAAAATTCCGGAACTCCATGGCTTCAGGCCGCATGGCGTACGATCGCACCATAGTCGTCCTGGACGAAATGCTCGCACAGGCGACCACGCTCAATCACTGCGCGTCGGATGAACTTGGTCCCGATCGCGGCCCAGAGCCGAACGTCGTCGGCGGAAGCGGGGAAAACGGGGTGCCAGCACCCGATACCCTCCATGAGGTCTAGCGCCCCCTCCTCGGGCCTTGCCGACGCGGCGAGGAAGCGCTCCATCGCATCGGTCGCCGGGAACGACGCCTGCTCATCGGCGTAAACGACCAGTCCTTTTGCGCGCCATGTCATGGACAGGCTGACGAACATTTTCACGCCGTCCCAAGGATATTCCGCCATCGCACGCAGGACCGCATCCTCCGCGGTGCAGTCGACGATCACATCCCAGCCCTCGAGCCGCTTGCGCTCGGCCGCCTTGGTCGGCGGGAATGCGATCGTGAGGTCCACGACCTTGGCGTCAGGCATCGTCCGGTTGAGCGCCGCCGCAAGCGCCTTCGCTTTGCCGTGCCCCAATTCTCGCATCGAGAGCGCGTGGCGGCTCAGGTTGCCGAGGGTCATGACGTCCGCATCTACGAGCCCCATGCGGGTCACGCCCATGCGCACCAGGTTCTCCGCAACCGCACTCCCGAGTGCACCGCTTCCGATCAGGAGAACCGACTTTCCCCGCACCTCTTCCTCGGCAGCGCCGCGCCGTCGAATTTGGTCGGGCGCCCAGTTCGCCGTCTTGACGTAGTCTAGCGGTCGCTTGTCAGCCGCAAGTGCCCGATCCCACCGGCGTCGGGCATCGGCGCGATCGGAGAAGCCGCGACGCACGTCGCCTCTGCGAGCCGTCCGCATGTTCCCGATCGCCAACCAGTGCATCCTCTCGGGTTCCGCCCCCTTCGTCTCCGCCATTGGGAAGCCCAAGAGCAGCGTCGAGGGAGCTCGCCGACCGGGTCGCTCGATATGACGCAGCTGGGCTCCGGCCTGAGCCAGGATCCCGGGCAGATCGACCGACACCTCGGAACAGTAGCCGGTCAACTGCTCCCAAGTGTCCGGGAGGCGCCACGGCGCGCCGACCACGAGAACGGGCATGACGAGCCACACTGCGTCGACTTGACCGGGCGTGAATGTAAGCCCTGGTCCCCATGGCGGACGTCGGATGCTGGCACGCTGTGGATTCATGAAGTCGGCGACCGCAGCCGTGCCCACGGCACCGGACACATTGGCCAGCGATGCGAAGCCCCAGGGCACCCCGGCGCTCCTCCACCAATCAAGCCCGGCAGGCTCCTCCCAGAAACCGATCGTCACGCCAGTAATGGCGGATGGCAGGACCGGCAGTTCGATCGGGTCGCCCTCTTCGAGAAGCCGGTCGGTCGCCGCCGCGTCGATCCATGTCAGCAGCCTGCCAATGTACCAGTCGATCCGCCGATCCAGATCTGCAGGCTCGTCGCTCCAGCCTTCGCGGCGGAACGTTGCCGCCGGGCGTTCGAGACAGGGATTGCCGGTGCGCCAGGCGCCGCCTTCTCTCGGCGGGCCGTTGTGGCTCTGATGTGGGAAGGTCGCAGTGATGCCCTCATCGGCATCCGGATAGACGTTAATATCGAAGCTGCCGCCGCATAGCGAAGCGACAAGATGCCAACCCGACCACTCCGCAATGTGTTCACTCGCCGGCACCGAAAGCGCCGCGCGGAACCGGAACGACCAGACGCAGTCACCGCGCTCCGTCCAGCCGTCGGCGAGTTCGAAGCGTGGATCTGCAGGTATGTTCGCCAGCGCCGCCGCCAGCGGTTCGGGGACCATCATCCGTCAGGCGAAACGGTTTGTCTTCGGCTGCGCCGCGATCGCGGGAGACGTGAAGCCGCGCGCCCGGTCTCCGCCCTGTGGACCCGGCAGCGGGAAGCACTTTCCGAACAGGCCTTGCCATATCTCGCCGCTCTCCGCGGCGTCCTCCGAGTCCAGTGCACGGCGCGCTTCGCCAGCGGCAGCCGAGGCGGCCGCATGGAAGGCGACGAAGTCGGTCACAGCGACGCGCTTGAGCACGTCGTGGGTCGGCACGCCATGGTCGGGCAGGAACGGCACCATCTTGGCCTGCGCGTGGAGGCGGAACTGGTCGCGGATGCCTTCGAAGGCGAGCGTGACGCCTTCCGCGACGCTTTCGATGCCGTTGGGCAGGACATAGCCGATCATGTGCTCGAGCGGATAGCCCTTCGGGTACTTGGGCAGGCTGTCGACATGCTCCTGACGCCACCACTTCATGGCGCGGACGACGTTGATGTAGTGGCCGTTGCAGGCTCGATTCTTATCCGCCGTCCACTTGATCTGTGCCAGCGGGTGGGTCGGCCCCCAGTCCTTGACCATGCGGTCCGGCAGCATGAGCGGATGCGGTTTCCAGTCGGCCTCCGGCATGGCGTCGTTCGCCATGAACGCGGTGACGGCGCCATCGGGGTTCCAGCTCTTGCTGAGGTTCCAGTCGGACCGCTCCTCAAGCGAAGCGGTAGTCTCGACTGCCTGCGACCGGTAGACGGCCAGCAGTTTGTCGCGATCGCTCGCATTGGCTGGAAGCGCCGTGACGACCAGGTCGAGGTCGACATAAGACAGTTCGATGCCAAAGGAGCGGTCCTGCTGCACCCACTTGCCAGCATAGTGCTCGTTGAGGAAGGGAACGAAACGCTTCATTGCCACGGCTGGCTGCTCGGCGTTGTGGTCGATGGTGGTGACGATCACCACGTCGACGTCGGACCTCTTGCCGCCGGTGGGGCGCACTGCGGTCGACCGGCGGACGCTGCCCTGCAGGAATGACGACACTATCAGCGGCGACAGGTCGGGATCGGCCATGAGACGAGTCCGCAGCGTGCGAGAACCCATTTTCCATTCCTCCTTGTGCCGCTCGCTCGGGCGGATGTCGCGAAGGAACTGATCGAACTGCGGACGAAGCTCCATGATGCTGCCTCAAATAGTGAAGGTTGGGCGGTAGAGGCCATCGACGCGGCCCCCGAAGTCGAACTCGTACGGCGCGCACATCCCCATGGAGTCCGCGTGCTGGCCGAGGAGGAAGGAAAAGGCGTTGGGCGCGGCGACGAAAAGATGCGTCGTGCCACCAGGCCGACGGACCCTTGCCACCGCTCCGGCAACCGCATCGGCTATCCTGGCGGCATGCGCGCCTCCAGCAACGGACTGCGGGCCCGGTCCGCCTTCGGGGGCGATCATGAGTAGGCGCCCGACCGACGGCAGGCTGCCTGCAATGTAACTGCGGACGTCAGTGATGGTGTCTCGGGTCACGGCTACGGAGACCGCGACATCTGCACCTTCGCCGATCGCCTCCTCGGTGATCACCGGATCAGGGCCGTCGCGTCCGTCGCTGGGGTTCCAGACGATGCTCGTCGCGCGCCCCTTCTGGAGAAACTCAACGTTCGCGCCCGACTTGAAGCCAAAGACGGTGCCGGCCAGGAAGGCGAGCGAGCTGTGGGCGTCGAGGAACAGACGCAGCATCTTCCCGCGCTCCAGCACGCCCTCTAGGAAGGGCAGCGCCTCGTCTCGAAGGGCATCCCAGGTGACGCCCTCGCGGGGATGGCGCATGTTGAATTGCCGCACCAGCGAGAGCGTGTTCTCCGGGGCCGCCTCCAGCATGTCGGCGGCGGTGACACCCTTCGTGAAGGACCGGATCGCCACATTCATGCGATCGAGCCCTACGGAAGGCTCCGGCTGCAGCCAGTTCTCCTCGCGGCACAGCCTGTCAAAGGCCTCGCGGGTCAACCCATTGATGCTCCTGACGAGCAGGTTCCGAGCTGCCTGATCATAACGGAACGTCGATGAGGTCTCGTCCCCGAGCAGGCCGACGAGCCGAAACTTCTCGCTCACCCGTCCGCGGAGGTCCTCGAGCGAGTCGCTGTTAGGCTTGATGAAGAAGTCGGTCAGCAGATCCTTCAGCTGTTCATCACTGTCGAACTGCATGTGCTCGCGCCAGAGCTTGCGCACCTGGCCCATGCGGCTCCCGTCCGTCTTGGTGCCATCGAATAACTTGTGGATGCGCAGTCGGCCGTCGTTTCGCGAGACGAGCTCGCCAAGCACGTCGCCCTGCGTGATCTGGTCGGTCGTCACCAGCGTGAATGCCGCCTCCTTCGGGACGTTGGGATTGGCCTTGGCCTGCGCCAGACGTTGGAGGATCGAGAAGGCTTTGCCGCCGACGAAATCAGGATCGATGAGCCGCTCATATCCGAAGTGGCCGCTGTGGTCTGAGTGCCACTTCACCTGATGGTAGTCGACCGTGATGCGATACGGACCGGAGCTCGGTCGGCCGGGGTCGTACCGCACGACGACGTCGTCGAACGCCTTGGGCTCTTTCGCCTCGAAAGTGACCTCGACGACGTCCGGGCGCTGCGGATCGCGCAACGCGGCCGCGTGCAGCCAGAAGAAGCGAGATTGGTAGTCGTCCCCATGCCATCGGGGTATCACGGCGTCGGCCATCGTCGTTTCCTTCCCTGGTCGCGCCGCAGCCCCCGAATGCCGTCTGCGTCTTGACCCGGCGACTCGGATGGGTTTTTGTAACCCGACTTGAAACTAGATGGGTTGCGTCTCTATATGGGTCAAGAGGCTAGAGGGGTAAAATTGTGAGCGACGATCCGAAGCGGCCGTGGACGCAGAACCGGCGGTTCGAGTTCATCGAATGGAAGCTCTTCTGGGAGGGGCAGCTCAACCGAAGCGACCTCGAGACGCAATTCGAGATTTCCACCCCGCAGGCCTCGGTCGATCTAAAGCGCTATCGCGACATGGCGGGCGACAACATTGCGTACGACGCCACGGAGAAGGCGTTCGTCCCCACTCGCCGTCTCGTTCCGCAGTTTTTGGTGCCGTCCGCCGATCGTCTGCTGTTGCAACTGCGCGCACTCCTCTCCGCTGCGCTGCCGCGGCGCGACGTCTGGTTCAAATCCCTTCCGGCGATCGACATGGCACCCGATCTCGTCCGGCACGTCGATCCCGACTGCCTCCGGGTAATCCTTCGGGCGATCCGCACGCGATCGGCGATCAATGTCGAGTACCGGTCGCTGACCAACATCCGCTGGCGTAAGATCGCTCCGCACGCGCTCACGTTCGACGGGCACCGATGGCATCTTCGGGCCTGGGCCTGCGACCGGCACGACTTCCGCGACTTCGTCCTCAGCCGGATCGGCCAGTTCGGCGAGATCGAAGCAGCCTCGTACGATCCCGAGGATGACATCGAATGGGGAACGCGGATTAAACTACGCCTGAGTCCACACCCAGGCCTAACCGAAGACCAAAGGCTAGCCATTCAACGAGACTTCGACATGGATGACGGTCGTCGTGAGGTCGAGGTCAGGCTGTCGATGGCGTACTACTTCATCAAGCGGATGAACCTGGATCTCCCGGACTTGCCAGCCACGCGTGTCCAGCTCTGCATTGAGAACATCGATGAGGTCGATGCCGCTATCGCCGCCGCGAAGGAAGAGGGAAGAAGGAGGATCGCCGAGAGGATGTTGCAGTCGAGGTGAACGCCGTTGGGACTTCGCTGCCCCGGAGTTGTTCCACCCTGGAGATCCTACAGCACTCGGCCGGAAACCCAGCTCGTTCGGTCAGGCGGGATCGGGCGGCAAATCGACAATCCGGAAGACAGCGCCCGATCCCGCATCACGGACCAGATCAACCCGCGCGCCATCCCAGTGATAGTCGAGGTGCCGACCCTGGAGCGGATTTGAAGCGCAGTCCGGGTAGAAGAGCGCGACGCATTCCCCGCCGGGGTGCCGGATGCTCGGGTAAGCAATCCCGTTCGATCCCGCGCCCCTGAGGTGCCGCGCGAGCGCTTGAGATGCAGCGTAGCTGTCAGGATCGAGCGCCGAATCCGGCTTCCCCGCCACGGTTCGGAGATCATGTAAGTCTACATCGACCGACATGATGATTTCGCGGAACTGCGAGGTCCATCCCGGCGCTTCCCGGGTTCGTGCCATGAAGCGGGCATGGTGGTGGATCGTCTCGAACAGCGCGGTCTCGAACCGGTCCCCAACGTAGAGCACGCCGTAGCTGCCATCGGTAAAGCGACTCGGTCGATCGGTGCTAACGTGGGTGAATGGCGCCATGAGGTAGGAGGCTCCGTTACCGCCGACGCGTCGGTCGACCGGAACGAGGTCGAGATTGCCAATCGTCGCCATGATGCGTGGATTGGTCTTCTGCTCTGCCGAGATCAGCAGCGGCCAGTCCGCGGGATCAGCGATATCCTCGAACAGATCGATCGGCGGAAAGGCGCTGCGGATGATTCTGACAGCGCCCTTCCACTCAACTCGAGAAACGGGGATATCTGACGTTCCGCTCACCAGCCACCGCGCTCGGCGTCGAGATAGCGGCGCACCCGCATGATGTCGGTGAGCTCGCCTCCCAGCATTACGTCGAGCGCACTGGCTCCGCCGAACACATGATTAGCCGCCCTGATCCAGGCATACCCGCGGGCAGCCTCCGTGAAGATGATCCGGAGCGCCTTATGGATGCCCATGAGGTTGGACAGACGCGCACGCCCATCGCGCGAAACGCGCCCGGGGCCTTCCGCCTTCCATCGGCGATAGGAGCGCACCGGCATGTCGAGCAGCGTTGCCGCCTGCTCGTCGGTCAGTTCCCATTTGCCGAACAGATTGAGGACCGCCCGGAACATGGCAGCAGCCTCGTCCTGTGTAATCGGATCGGGACGGAATGCGGTAATGGCAGTATCAACGGGTTGCAGAGCCAGCATGGCATTTCTCCATATGGCATCATATACGACAATGAATGCCATTTGGCAAGGAATTATGCCGATGATGCCAGTCTGGCAATCACGCTCGCTGCGCCTTCGATCGGCACGAAAAGCCGGGTCTGGTAGCGGATCATCTCGGTGAAGCAGCCTTGGGCCTTGTACCAGTCGAGGCGGGCTACGCTCCAACCGGTGAGCTCAATTCGCTGTGAGCCATTGACCAGGCTGCGTTTCACCATGAGCTGCTCGCGTCCCGCAAATTCCATAGCCCGGCCAGTAGCAAGAACGGTCTGCACGATTTCATCGGCGGACAGCGTCAGCTCGCGCTCGAGACCCAGCGCCCGACACAGGTCCGGAACAGAATGGACGGGGACCTCGCGGCCGAGAAGCGAACGGCCATCCGCAGCCGAGATGCGGCTCACCCTCACGAAGTCCGAAGGGAGCTTGTCCCAGACCGGCAGAAGGAGGCCCGTCGCAAGATGCAAGCGCTCGCGCTTGTGGCTGGTCCGCGCTTCCTCAACCTCGGCTGCCCAGGCCTCGAGGAAAGCGTCGACGGAAATTCTCTCCCAGCTGCTCTCAGCGAGCTGATCCTCGGTGATGTGAGTGCGCTTCAACGGGCGCAGCAGTTCGAAGCGGGAAACGCGGGTGCCGTCATCAGCAAGAATACTGCGGGCAGGCACGAGCAAGGCAACCCGGCCTGAGCGAGCATTTCGAACCGCCCGTTGCCGCTGCCCAGTGATGCCGTAAAGCTCCTCGAGCCGCTTCAGTGTGAGCGGCTTCAAGGCTCTGGCGATTTCCAGTTCCAGCAGATGGGTGGTCGCGCCCGATGCCGGGTCGGTGCGCAGCAACGTGTCCGACAAGATCGTGAACTCCTCGACTGCGATGGTCTCGAGGCCGAGATCGAGTGTGCCCGCCTGTCGGGCGGCATCGATGCGCGCTTCGACCAGCCCCATGAACTCATCGAAGATCGCGTTCTGCAGGGCAATCGGGAGCGCCAGGATGCGATTGAGCCAGCGCTGGATCGATGGCAGGTCACCGACCATCGCCCCGTCAGGCCCTTCGATCCTCAGGCCTGTCAGCTCCTGAAAGCGCCCGAGACTGACGGCTTCGAGCTTGCCGGTGAACAACAGGCCGAACCAGCGATGGAGCGCCTCCTTCGCGTAGATGCTTTCAAGATTGTCGGCCGGATCGAACAGGTTTTGCCCCCCGGTCTGGCGTTGCCCGCGCGTCAGAGCGCCCAGGCTGTCCAGACGCCGTGCGATCGTCGAGATGAAGCGGCGCTCGCCGCGCACATCGGTTGTCACCGGCCTGAACAGCGGGGCAGATACCTGATTGGTGCGATTGGTGCGGCCAAGCCCCTGGATTGCGGCGTCAGCCCGCCAGCCCGGCTCGAGCAGGAAGTGGACGCGGCGGGCCTGGTTCTTCGCGGCCAGATCAGCATGGTAGCTGCGCCCGGTTCCTCCGGCATCGGAGAACACCAGGATGCGCTTCGCGCCGTCCATGAAGGCCTGGGTCTCGGCGACATTGGCGCGCGGCGAGCGGGATTGGAGTTTCTGGCGACCACCGCGGCCGACGATCAGCCGACGCGTCCGGCCAGTGACTTCCGCCACCTGATCAACGCCGAAGCGTTCGATGATGGCATCAAGTGCAGTGGCGATGGGCGGCAAGGCGCAGAGCTGCTCAATCATCCGGTCGCGCGCGGCAAGTGCGGAGCGGCAGAGCACCGGTGCGCCTTGCTCATCACTCATCGGCTCGGAGCGAGGATTACCATTTTCGTCGGTGAACACTGCCATCAGGCGAACAGGAAAGCTCTTGGCGAGATAGTCGATCACATATTCCCGAAGGGACAGGTCGATCTCCAGCGCTTCGCGTTCCTCGTCCGAGAGGTCGGCAAGCCGGCGGTCGAGCATGGCTTCTGCCGTCGAGACCAGCTGGACGACAACAGCCTGCCCATCAGCAATCGCCGCATCGATGGCGGGCAATAGGCTTGGTAGCTTCATCGACAGAAGCAGCTGCGCGAAGAAGCGCTGCTTGGTGCCCTCGAAGATCGAGATGGCTGCGGACTTGGCACCGGAGTTGAGCGTCCCGCCTGTTTCGCTGTCGACGATCCGCGTGGCTTCCAGCGCTTCACGCAGGTTGGCGTGGATGATCGCCCAGGCTTCGGCATAGGCATCGTAGACCGCGATCTGATCCTCGGTCAGGCAATGCTCGAGGATCTCATACTCGACACCGGCGAACGAAAGGGCCCGGGCCGTGTAAAGACCGAGCGATTTGAGATCCCGCGCAACCAGTTCCATCGCTGCTATGCCGCCGTCGCGAATGTCGGCAACGAAGGCCTCGCGATTGGCGAAGGCGGTCTCCGGCCCCCAGAGCCCGAGGCGCGTCGCATAGGCGAGGTTATTCACGTCGGATGCTCCGGTGGCCGAAGCGTAGAGCACCCTTGCCCGGGGCAGCAGGTTCTGCAGACGCACCCCAGCAATGCCTTGTTCCGATCCCTTGACCTTGCCGCGCGATCCTTCCCCGCCGGCAGCGTTGGCCATGGCGTGCGCTTCGTCGAACACGATGACGCCGTCGAAATTGTCACCGGCCCAGGCGACGATCTGATCAAGCCGCGTTGCATCGTTTCGGCCTGAACGGAGGGTCGGATAGGTGACGAAGAGGATCCCGTCGCGCATCGCAATGGGGGTTCCCAGCTTCCAGGACGCGAGCGGTTGGATGTCGATCGGGAGACCGCCGAGGGCGGCCCAGTCGCGGCGAGCGTCTTCCAGCAGTGCCTCGTTCTTCGAAATCCAGATATGGCGGCGTTCGCCGCGAACCCAGCGATCTAGAATAACGCTCGCGACCTGGCGGCCCTTACCAGCGCCGGTTCCATCCCCGAGGAAATAGCCTTGCCGGTAGACCTGACCTTCCGCCGACGCCTTGAGCGAACAGCCCTTGTCCTCCGGTTCGAACCGGCCGGGGAGATCGCGCGCATGGGCGCTTGCCGCGTAGATCAGAGTCTCTGCTTGGGCTGCCGACAGCAGCCCTTTGGCAACCAGACCGTTGGGCAGCTGCGGCACCGCTTCGGGCATCGGTGCGGCGATCGACCCCATGGCAACAGATTCGACGAGCGGCGTCGGATGCTCGGCCGCGCCATCGATCACAATCCTGCTCGGGCGATAGGGCAGATAGTGGCCAACCTGAGGGGCAAGCCGCGCAGGGGTTTCAAGCGACTGGTAAGTGAGCGACCCGATGGCGGAGGCTGAAGGCGTGATCCTGGCTGGTGTAGGCAGCGGCCTGCGCGGAGCGGCCACGAGGCGAAACGGCGCACGAGCCGGAAGGCTCAATTGCTCAGTAACAGCCTCCAAGCTGGCGCGAGCCGGCAAAGCATCGACAAGATCGACCAGCTGGCGAAAGTCGTTTGTGCGGATAGCGACAGGCTCATTGGAGCCTTCCACCTTGTCGAAGACCAACAGCCGGGTGGTGATGCCGGTGCCCTGTTTGACGAACGCGCGTTCGACGGCGGCATTGAGCCGCAGCGAGATCGGTCCCTTCAGCCCCGCCAGGAACTTCGCGCAGTCGAACCATTCAGGCATGATCGCGACAAGCCGCCCCCCGGACGCCAGACGGTTCCAGGCCGACCGCAGATGGCGCGAGCCAGTGCGACTATCGTGCCCTCGCTCAATGCCGTGGGAATAGGGAGGGTTCATCAGCGCGACGCTGGGGCTGATGGCCGGATCGAGCAATTCGTCGATCAGCTCAGCATCATGTCCGGTCACGCGGGCGGTCGGAAACGCCGCAATAAGGCAGTCGCGGCGCAGCGGCGAGATTTCGTTGAGGGCAAGGCGGGAGGCAGCCTTGGCGGCCCAGACAGCGAGCATGCCTGTTCCGGCCGAGGGTTCCAGCACAAGCTCGCCAGTGGCCAGCGCGCAAGCCCGGGCAGCGAGCCAGGCAAGGCGCGGCGGCGTTGCAAACTGCTGCCATTCGATCTGCTCGTCGCTGCGATTGCTTTGGGTCGGCACTTGGGCATCGAGGCCGCAGAAGAACTGATCCGCCTCGTCGATAGGGCTCTTGAGCTGGATCTGATCTGAGGCTTGCAGGTGTTGAACCTGCGCCAGCTCGAGCGCAGCGTGAGCATCACGGACTGACCATGCCCCAAGTGCATCGGTTCCGCCGAAGTGGTCCGTCATGACGCGGTTGATGTCGCTACGCGAAATCGCGCTGCCTGCTGCCAATTGCAACGCCATTGCTTTGGCTGCCGTCACGACAAGCGGCGGAGATGGTGGATCGAATGCGAAGGCGAGGGAAGAGTTGGACATGGGAAACCTCCTGACGAGGTCCTGCGTCTCGCAGGCCTCAATCAGCCGAAGGCCCCCTCCCCTCTGGCATGCTGATCAGGTTTCGCGAGCGAGCCTTGCCTTGAGTTCGTCATTCCAGTCGAAACCGATCGATGCTGGGGCTCGCGAGCGGATCGCACGGCCTGATGCAGAATAGGCCTGTCGCGCTCGCTGATCCGCGAGTTCGCCTCCCGGATCATTGTCGATGAACAAGTGGAGCTCGCGCACACTCTCTGGAATCGCGACGAGGCCGAACCGTTCGTTACCGAGCGTTGCCCAGCAAGGAATCCCGGACAGCTGCATGGCTGACAGGGCGCTTTCGATACCTTCGGCAAGGCCCAACCGGCCTGCGGCCGGCGAGGCAAGTCTGACAGCCCCACAGCCGAGGCTTCCCAATGCACGCTTCGGCCGATCGAAAGCGGCGAGCTTTGCGCTCGGCGCGTCGAGAAATGTCCTGTGGATCGCGATTATGCCCATGTCAGTCGTGACGGCAGCCAACATTGCAGGGAGGAACTGGACCGCACCACGTGGTCCGAGCGGCGTGCGCTCGAGATAACGGAGCTGATCAGAGGCACGCAGGATCCCGCGCTGCGCGAGGTATCCTTCGGCAGGGCTGTCGGAGATCGCCGTCGCCGAGTGCCACAAACGCCGCGCGTTGGAATTGAAGGCCCTTTTTTCCGGTCGATCAGCGGCAACGGCACCCGAGCCATCGAACAGGTCACGGCTGCGAATACCCTGGCGGTCGAGTGCGGCAATCACCTCATCATTCGAGCATCCCGCGAAGCAATGAAACAGGATCGCTATGCGCCCCAGTGTCACGCTCAGTGAGGGAGTGCGGTCGTCGTGCGCGGGGCAGCAGCACATGCCTTTGCCCCGATACCATGTACCCTGAAGGCTTTCGACGATCGTGCGGGCGCGGCGTTCAAGTTGATGAACTTTGTCTAACGGGGGCATCGACCTTCTCCGGTTGAGGTGCCCTCCCCGCGCAGCCTCCGCTCTGCACTTGCGCCATTCCAATTTTCCTACATCGCTTGTTCTTTATATGTTCTCACTCGATTCGACTAGACAAGGATCGAGAAATGACAATCAGAACTCTCTTGATCGCGGGCATCGCGATCACCTCTGCTATCCCCGCCAGTGCCCAGGACCTAGCAGCGCCAGCCACGATCGACGCCCCGGCCAGCCATTCCGATGGCATCCGCATTGCTGAAACATCCAACGGCTTCCAGCTGGTCGAGCATGGGCTTTGGCGATCCGTCCAGGACGGGCCGGCACCTGTTCTGACGATCCCGCAAAATGGCCGGGTCAAACTGCCATACAGATACGAACCCAAGGCCAAACCAGGTCCATCCGACTTTCGGCGGGCGAGCTATCTGCCCCACGTCTATGCGGCGGAAGCGAAATATTCATTGCCCTCGGGCCTGCTCGATGCACTTGTATGGACGGAGTCTCGATACAACCCCTTTGCCATCAGCCCAGCAGGCGCAGCAGGTCTCGGACAGCTGATGCCAGCAACCGCAAAGGAGCTTGGGGTCTTCAATCGCTTCGATCCTATGGCAAACATCTTCGGCGCTGCGCGATACCTGCGGCAGATGCTCGACAGGTTTGGCGTGGTCCACCTCGCGGTGGCTGCCTACAATGCGGGACCGGGGGCAGTTGAACGTGCTGGTGGCATTCCCCGGAATGGCGAAACGCCCGGATATGTCCGCGACGTCCTACGGCACTGGCAGTTTTGATACGAACTGCGTCAAATGCCATTTGATCAGATTGAATGCTTCTCCTGACGGGCGTCACGCGGCGCGCTTTCGCCCTTTCCTGATGTCGACGACCTTCCGCCCATCGAGGAAGTCAGCCCAATCCTGCATCATTCGCCGGCGGGGCGCGAGATATTCCGCCGCGTTGTAAGCTCCCCGGACATCATCCTTCTCTGAATGAGCGAGCTGCAACTCGACCCAATCCTCATGGTACTTCCGGATCCACATCGCTGGCTTGCCAAATTCAACCAATTGCTCGTTCGCCCAGGTGCTGGCGAGTCCTCGAAAGCCGTGGATGGTCTGGCGACTATGATATCCAAGGCGGTAAAGCGCATAGATCATCGTGTTTTCAGACAACGGCTTGTCTGGGTGGGTCCCGGGAAACAGGTAATCACCGGTCGCCGCCGATACCATTTTTCTAGCAATGAGTGCGGCCTGGGCTGACAGTGGAACGAGGTGTTCGCGCCCCATCTTCATGCGCGCAGCCGGAATCCGCCAAACGGGTTCCGTACCATCGAGATTTTCAAATTCGGATTTGACGGCCAGTCGAAGCTCTTTTGTCCTGACCCAGGTTAGCAAGGCGAATAGCACTGCATCGCGGGTGATCGCCGAGCGCCGGTCACCTTCCTCTTGGTAGGCTCGCAGCTTTTCGAGGAACGCAGGTATCTCCACCAAAGGAAGGCGGCTCATGTGCTTCACCCTCGGCCGAGGCTTGAGGGCGCCACTGAGGTGAGCAGTGGGATCGCTGGATGCCAGCCCGCAAGCAATCGCGAACTGAAAGACCTGCCCTACCCCTTGCTTGGCACGCCGACTGATATCGAGCGCGCCTCGTGTCTCAATCCTGCGGATCATGTCCAGGACCTCTGGGGCAGTGATCTCGTGGATCAGCTTCTGTCCTAGGGAGGGGAAAACGTCCCGCTCCATTCGTGACCAGACACGTTCGGCATGCGCTGGATTCAATGCCGACTGGCGGTTCTCGTGCCAGCGTTTCGCTACCATGTAGAAGGTGTCACCGTGCTCCGATATCACCTCCCCCTTGGCCTTTATTGGATCCTTGCCCTCGGCAAGGAGCGCCTTGGCCGCTTTGCGTTTGTCCCGGGCGGCGGCGATCCCCAACGCCGGATAAGCGCCAAACGACAGCAACTTCTCCTTGCCTGCAACTCGGTACTTCATCCGCCAAAGCTTCGTGCCGTTCGGCTGGACGAGCAGGAACAAGCCCTCGCTATCGGCAAGCTTGTACGCTCGCTCGCGAGGCTTGGCATTCTTGGCTTGAGTCTCCGTCAGAGGCATGGGGGTATCGCTCCTTTCCGATACTCCGCAAAACTACCCCCAAAATACCCCCACACCAAATCTGGCTGCATGTGGAAGGCCATGGGCGCATGCGGACGCGAATCACCCGCAACCCTCTGCTATTATTTCGATTTTTGGAAAAATACGGAAGCTGCCGGAAGCTTCCGGATAAGCCAATGGTAGCGGAGGAGGGACTTGAACCCCCGACACGCGGATTATGATTCCGCTGCTCTAACCAGCTGAGCTACTCCGCCCCATGGGCCGTCCGCCGGGCCGTGCCCTGCGGTGAGGCGGCGCTATAAGCAGAGCGGGCTGATGGGTCAACGGGGTTTCACCGCATCGTGAAATTTCTCTGGCCGCGTCATCCGCCGCCGCCGGTGAGGATCGTGGCGAGCCACGATCCCGGCACTGCGGCGATGGCGAGGAAGGTGCCCAGCGGCACCCGCGTCGTGCCATCGACCCGCCTGCCCGTCGCCATGACGGCGACGACCGACAGCAGCCCCACGCTCGCCGCCAGCAGCAGGATGAAGGGCAAGGCCTGCCAGCCGAACCAGGCGCCGAGCGCGCCCAGCAGCTTGGCGTCGCCCAGGCCCAGCCCGTCCCGCCCCCGCGTCCGCCGATAGCCGGTCGCGATCAGCAGCAGCGCGAGGTAGCCGGCCAGCGCGCCGATCGCCCGATACGCCATCGTCGCTTCGGTGGCCCAAGGACCAAGGGTGAAGCCCAGAAAGGCCAATGGCAGGGTCAGCGCGTCGGGCAGCCAGAAATGCCGCCTGTCGAGCACCGCCAGCGTCAGGAGCAGCCAACCCAGCAGAGCCCATCCAACCCCGCCCGGATCGGGCGCAAATCCCAGGGCAAGCGCGCCGATGATCGCGCATCCCGCCTCCACCCGTCCATGCAGCGGATCGATGGGCGCGCCGCAGGTCCGGCACCGCCCCCGCTGAATCAGCGCGCTCAGCATCGGCACCAGATCGACTGCGCCAAGCACGCGCCCGCAGCCGTCGCAGGCCGACCGGCCGCGCAGCACGCTCCGGCCCCTGGGCCAGCGCAGGATGATCGTGGCCAGGAAGCTCCCGGCTATGGCTCCGGCTGTCGCGCCCAGCAGGGCGGGAAGGGCCTGGATCACAGCGTCCCTTCGATCTTCAGCACGCGCGCGCCCCCGGCTTCTGCAAAGCCCGCCTTGGCCAATGCCTCGCCCAGGGCGGCGTCGGCGGTTTCCACCCGCATTTCCGCCTGATAGCGACCCGATCGCCAGATGCGCAGATCGAGCTTTTCCAGTCCCGACTGGCTGACCAGCGGCAACAGCAGCGCTTCACCGTCGCAACTGGCCACGCCCGAAAGGCCCTGCGACAGATTGAGGCCCGGAAACTGCCCCATCCGGGCCCGCACGCGCCCCTCTGCATGGCCGCAGCGGTCGCCGGAGAACCAGGCCGACACATCTTCCATGACAAGGCTGCTGAGCGGCAGCGGCGCGAAGGTCCGGTCCAGCGGCACCGCGCCCGTCACATCGTCGATACCCATGCGCCCGAAGCCGACGGTCAGCGCGCCGCCCAGATCGTCCGCCGCGCCGTTGCGGCGCCAGACGTCGAACCGCGCCCGTCCCGCCAGCAACGACAGGGGCGACAGGCCGGCATGGACCGACCCCAGCGGCACCGTGCCCAGCATCAGCCGGTCGATCCCGCCGCTCCACACCGTGCCGCGCACCTCCCGCGCCGCCACGCCCAGCCGCTCCAGCCCCGCCATGCCGAGCGCGATGCGCATCGGCAGGAAGATGACGAAGCCCATCGCGAACAGGGCGATGATCGCGATGCGCGTCCGTCGCGAAAGGCCAAGCCCCATCACCGCTCGCCCCGCACCAGCACGGCCTGCACCGATACGCTGCCCGCCGTCGCCGCCGGCCGCGCACTCATCGTTTCGACCCGGATGCCCTGCCCTTCCAATGCGGCAAGCCATGACAGCAGCGCGACCGGCCGGACGGAGGCCATCGCCATGTCGATCCGGTCCGCGCCCTGCGCCTGCGCGCGTTCCAGCGTCAGCCCGGCCTCGCCAGCGCTCTGGCCGATGAACTGCTCCAGCGGCACGCCCGCATCGACCGTCGCCGTCGTGCGCGGCAGGGATTTCAGCAGCGTCACCTTGGCGCGGATCGCGGCGTTGCGGTCCGTCGCCTCCCGCAACGCGTCCCCTGCCGAACGCTGCGCCGCGTCCAGCGGCCGCGCCACGCCCAGCCACAGGATCACCACCGCCAGCAGCGCGAACATCACGCCCAGCATCCATTGTTCGCGGGGGCTTCGTTCGCCCCATAATGCCTGCAACCGTTCCATCATGACTGCACCGTGATGTCCGCCAGCATCCGCCCGCCGGGATCCTGCGAAGGCGTCGCCGTGATCGTGAAGCCCGCCGCCTGCAACGCCAGCAGCACGCTGTTGATGTCATCCCCCTTCGCCGCCGCCAGCGTGGCGCGGATCATCCCGTCGGGATCGCGCGACAGCGCCGTCAGCGATACGCCCGGCACGTCCTGCATCGCGCTCAACAGGCCGGAAACGGGCGCAGTGAAGGCATAGCCGCCCGCCCCCCGCGCCGCGAGCCGACGGTCCATCTCCACCTCCGCCTGGAGGAGGTCGTTCGCCCCCGGCACCACCTGCCGCGCCAGGGCCAGGCTTTCCGCGTCCAGCCTGCTCGCCGCGAAATGCCGTTTGGCAAGGCCGACCAGGGCGATGGACAGGCTGACGAGCAGGATGAGGGCGCTCCACAGCGCGATGCGAGCCATGGTCCGCTTGTCGAAGGACCGCCGCACCCGCTTGGCGAAGTCGCCCTGCCGCAGGTCGAGCGGCGGCCGGTCCAGCGCGGCGGTCGCCCGCGCATCGATCTGCCCTGCGGGAACGTCCCGCACCACGGCATCGCCGACCAGTTCCGGCAGGGCCAGGTCGCCCGCCAGCGCCAGATCGGCCCCCCGCAGCACCGCTTCGCCGCCGATCACGCCGCGCTCGAACCCCTCCTGCGGTTCGGGCAACAGCAGCGGGGCAGGCACGATGATGTCGGGGTCCAGACCATGATGCTGCGCCCAGAGCAGCCAGTGCTGCATGTCCGCCCGCGCCGCCACGGCGACGCAATGCGGCCGCGCCGGATCGTCATTCTCGTCCGCCGCGGCGAAAAGCTGGTCGGCGGGCACGATCCCGCCCGCCATGGCCGCCAGCCGCGCCGCCGCCCTGCCCTGCCGCGCCGGCAGGTCGGGATAGGCGCCCTGGTGCAGCGTCACCAGCGCCGCTGGCGGCACCAGCATCACCGTCATATCCTCCGGCAGCGCCGCCAGGCCGCAGGCCGCGAGCCAGTTCGTCCCCGCCCCCTTCCGCACCACGGCGCCGTTCGCCACCCGCGTCCACAACGGCTCCGCGCCCGGCCGTTCCGGCAGGACGACGATCAATCCCTCGCTCACGCGCCGGTCCCCCAATTGCGGCGTATCAGCGTGGCCGGACTTTGCCGCGCATCGATCAGCGCTCGTTCGACCACCTGCGTTCCCCCGACATCCACCGACACTTCCACTTCGAAAAATCCCGTCGTCAACTTGACCTGCCGCGCCGCCTCCTCCAGCGGGCTGAGCCCCGCCAGCGACGGGGCGCGCCAGAATTCCACCGTGCTGCCGTAGCCATCCGCCGGGCGCTGCGCCAGCAATTGCCGCGCCTGCGCGACGCTCAGCTGCCCCTGCATCAGCATGGCGAAAAGCGGCGCCTGATCGGGTAGCAGCGTATTGATGTTGATGGGCGACAGGTCGGCGGTGGGCAGGGCGCAGACCCATGGCCGCACCAGCCCGTAAATGGCCGGCGTCACCCCGTTGACCGCCCGCAATTCGCTGGGGTCGACCATGAAGCGGTTGGCCGCGCGATAGGGCCGCGGCGCCCGCGCATAGGTCTCGTCCTCCGCGCCGCCGGGCTGGGGCGCGCCATCCGTGTCGATCCAGTCAGCCAGCGACGCCGCCGCCACTTGCGCCTGTCGCACATCGACTCCCAGCGCCTGCAACAGCGCCTGGAACTGCGACACGCCCACCGGACGCACCTTCAGGTCAGCCTCTGTCTCGCCCGCGACCACGCTGTTGAGGTTGAAGCAATTGCCCCCGTCCGTCACCCGCGCCGTGGCCACGCCGCCCGGCACGGATATGGCCTGGGGCGTGCCCATCCAGTTGCCCGCCAGCGTCGTCTTGCCCGGACTGGCCGCCACCAGGTCGCCTATGCGCAACCGGGCGATCTCCGTCCCGGCATCGGCAAAGGCGCGCGCCTGGTCGACCGCGCCGCCATTGCCTGTCATCCGCGTGGCCAGCGCCAGCCGCTCCAGCGCGGTGGAGGCGACCACAGCCATCACCGCCACCAGCAGCAGCACGGTGAGCAGCGCAGCGCCGCGCTCTCCCGGCTTGCGCGGGTCAGCCATTGGCCGGCGCCCCTTCTGGCCTTTCCGCCGGCCCCGGCCCCACCAGGAAGCGCAGCGTCACCGGCGGCTCCCCGGTCCGCGTCACTATCATCTCCACGGCGCGGGGCATCAGGTCGGGCTGGGTCGGCGCCCATTGGTCGCGCCACTCCCCGCCAGCGTCGCGGAAGCGCAGCGCGACATCCTCGACCCCGGTGAGCAGCGCGGCCGGCTCGTCGCCCGCCGCGCCGTCGACCTGCGCATAGGTGCGCCGCTCCAGCCGCCCCTGCCGCACCCAATATTCGACTTTCTGGAGGGAGGGCCGCGGCAGGTCGCCCAGATTGTCCCACCCGCCGCGCACGAACTGGAGGACGGGCAGGCTCTCCCCCTCCCGATGCGACCAGAAAGCGGGCGCCAGCGTACCCGCTTCGGTGCGGCTGATGCGCGGCACCGCCTGCCCCAGATCGGCCGCCAGAGCGCCGCTCGCCCGCTGCACGGCGGCCATGTCGTCCAGCCGCAGCTTGATCTGCGCCTGCGCCGACACGCCGTTGCCCAGCAGCAGCACGCCCGCCGCCGCCAGCATGGCGAAGATCGCCAGGGCTACGAGCAGTTCGACCAGGGTGAAGCCCTGCTGGGCGGAGCGCGCCCTTGTCATTGCACCACCCGCACGAAACTCAGCACCACGGGGGAGGAACCCGCCTGCCCGTCGACGGTCAGATCGACCTGCAACAGGCGCTTGTCGTCCGTCGCCTTGACTTCCCGCGTCCAGTGCCAGCGCCGCCCGCCATTGTCGATGTCGCCCTCTTGAGAACCAAGCGAAGGCGGCGCGGGGTCGGTCTGCACCTCCACCATCAGGTTGCGCGCGACGATCTGACCCATCGCCTTGCTGTCGAGGTCGGCGGCGGTGTGCAGGGTCACGCCCTGCAAGCGCACGAGAGCCAGCGCGGCAAGGCTGAACACTGCCAGCGCGACCAGCATTTCGAGGAGGGTAAAGCCGTGCTCCTCCCCACGCGCCTTGCGGCAACGTGACAGCATGAGGCGCGTCCTACCCACCGACAACGACCTTTCCGGCCATGTCGACCGAAATCGAGACCCGTTCTCCCTCGCGGGCAAGGGTCACGATCATCGGATCGGTCGGCAAGCCCGTCCCGTCGAAACCGATCTGCTGCCGTCCGTCCTTGCCGACCAGCGCTCGCGTGCCCGATTTCCAGTCAGCGGTGGCGAAGGGCTTATCCTCCAGCCCCACCCATTGCCCGCCGTCGCGGCGTTGAAAGCCGTAGCCGGAAGCCGATACCCACACCCCCATGGGACGCGCCGTGACGACCGCTTCGTCGCGCGCCGCGGCCAGGCGCGCGGCGAAGCGGTCGGCATCCTCTATCACGCGCCCGCGCGGATCGGGGATCGCCAGCACGACCGCAGCCGAAATGAAGCCGATGATCGTCAGCACGACCATCAGCTCGATCAATGTGAAGCCCGTCTGCCCCTTCGTTTCGAGCGAAGTCGAGAAACGGCAGGCCTCCTCCTTCCCGCCTCCGCCGCACGAGGGGCGGAAACGATCAAAGCTCGCTGGAATAGATGTCGGCATTTTCATTGTCGCCACCCGGCTGCCCGTCCGCGCCCAGCGAACCGATGTCGAACGCGCCCTTTCGTCCCGGCACGACATAGCTGTAGGGCCTGCCCCAGGGATCGTTCGGCAGCTTCTTGATATAGCCCCCGCGCCGGTAACGCTGCGGCTGGGCGAGCGAGGCCGGCGGGCTGATCAGCGCCTGCAGCCCGTCCGTCGCGGACGGATAGGTCAGGTTATCGAGCCGATATTGCTCCAGCGCCTGTTCGATGGTGGCGATGTCGGCCCTGGCCTTCTCCACCCGCGCCGTGTCCGTGGCCGGAATGACGTTGATCGCCACGATCGTCGCCAGCAGGCCGATGATGACGATCACGACCATCAGTTCGACCAGCGTGAAGCCGTGTTCGGCGGAACGCCTCAAGGACGTGAAGCCGTGTTCGGCGGAACGCTTCAAGGACATGAAGCCGTGTTCGCCCATTGCGCCATCCTGCTCCTGCCTTCGCAGGAGCACGGCGCACTTCAACCTCTTCAAATCGGGCATAAACACTCCTCAGGCCCCGGTAAGGCTCTGCAATTGCAGGATCGGCAACAGGATGGACAGGATGATGACCGCGACGATGCCGCCCATCAAGATGATGATCGCCGGCTCCAGCATGGCCAGCGCGGCGGAAGTGAAGCTGTCGAATTCCCGCTCCAGATAGTCCGCCGCCCGCTCCAGCATGCTGTCCAGCCGCCCGGCGCTCTCTCCGCTCGCCGCCAGATAGACCAGCAAGGGGGGAAACACCCCCGCTCGCCGCAGCGCCGCCGACAGGCTGCCGCCGCCGCGAATGGCCTGCACGATCTCCTCCGACGCCTGGCGCAGCACCCGGTTATGGACGGTCTGGGTGGTCAGCGACAGCCCCTCCATCAAAGGAAGGCGGCTGGCCACCATGGTCGAGAGCGTCCGCGCCATCCGCGCCGCATGCAGGTCGCGGATCAGTCGTCCCAGCAAGGGCAAGCGCAGCAGCGTCGCATCGAAACGATAGCGGAAGCTCTCGATTTTCAATGCCCGCCAAAAGCCGAAGCCAGCCACCCCCTGCAGGATCGCCAGCAGCCACCAATAGCCCGCCAGAAAGGCCGAAATCCCCATCACCATGCGGGTGAGCAGCGGCAGTTGCTGGCCCACCGTGTCGAACTGCTCCACCACCTTGGGGACGACGAAGATCATCAGCGCCGCGACCACGCACACCGCAAAGGCGGCGAGCACGGATGGATAGGCGATGGCGGTCAGCACCTTCGACCGGATCACCGCCTGCCGTTCCATGAGGTCGGACAGGCGCTCCATGATCGTGGGCAGGCTGCCCGAACTCTCGCCCGCCGAGATCATCGCGCGGTAGAGCGGCGGGAAGCTCCTCGGCTCGGCGCCCAGGGCATCGGCCAGCCGCCGCCCCTCCAGCACGCCCGAATGCACCTTGCCGACGATGGCCTGCACATGCGCCTGCTCGCTCTGCCGGCCGATGGTGCGGAGCGATTCCTCCAGCGGGCTGACCTGGATCAGCGTCGACAACTGCCGCGTGAACAGCGTCAGTTCCTTGGCCGACAGACGCGGGGCGCGGAACGACAGACCCGCCCGCCTGCGCGCCTTCTCCACCGCGCCCGGCTCGATCCGAACGATGAACAATTTGCGCGAGTCCAGCTTCGCCCGCGCATCCTCGACCGTTTCGGCCTTGATCGCGCCCTTGCGTTCACGCCCGGCGGGGTCGATGGCGATATAGTCGAACTCAGCCATCCGGGATCGTTTCCACCTCGCCCGCGTCGCGCCGGGACACGCGGATCGCCTCTTCCGCCGTGGTCTGGCCGTCCCGCACCAGCGCCCGCGCCGCCGAACCCAGATTGGGGGCGTTCAGGAAAGCATGGCGCGCCACCAATGATTCATCGCCGCCGTCGTTGATCAGACGGCGGATGGTGTCGTCCACCCGGATCGCCTCGAACACGCCGATGCGGCCCTTGTAGCCGGTGCCGTTGCATGCCTCGCATCCCCGCGCCCGATAGATGATCGTGCCCGGATCGAAGCCCAGCAGGGCGCTGGCGGACTTGTCCGCCTGCACCGGCTCCCGGCAATGCTGGCAGAGCCGCCGCACCAGCCGCTGCGCGATCACGGCGCGCAGGGTGGAGGCGAGCAGGAACGGTTCCACCCGCATGTCGCGCATCCGCGTGATCGCGCCCACGGCATCGTTGGTGTGGACGGTGGACAGCACCAGATGCCCCGTCAGGGACGCCTGCACGGCGATTTCAGCCGTCTCCCGGTCGCGGATTTCGCCGACCATCACCACATCGGGGTCTTGTCGCAGGATCGCCCGCAGGCCCGCCGCGAAGGTCAGGCCGACCTTGGCGTTCACCTGCGTCTGCCCGACGCCCTCGATCGCATATTCGACCGGGTCTTCGACGGTCAGGATATTGCGCGTGCCGTCGTTAAGTTGTCGCAGCCCCGCATAGAGCGTCGTCGTCTTGCCCGATCCCGTCGGTCCGGTGACCAGGATGATGCCATTGGGTTCCTGCAACCCCTCCCGGAAAATCCTGTCCGCCGCCCCGGCCATGCCCAGCAGGTCGAGGTTCATGCCCGCATTCTCCTTGTCGAGGATGCGCAGCACCACCCGCTCGCCCGCTCGGCTCGGCAGGGTGGAAACGCGCACGTCGAGCAGCTTCCCGCCCAGCGTCAGCCCGATCCGCCCGTCCTGCGGCACGCGCCGCTCGGCTATGTCGAGGCGGGCCATCACCTTGATGCGGCTGACGACGACCGGCGCGACATGCGGCGGCATCCGCAAGGTTTCGCGCAACACGCCGTCGACGCGCATCCGCACGATCAGCCCGGTCTCATAGGGTTCGATATGAATGTCCGACACGCCCTGCCGCGCCGCTTCGGCGATGATGCCGTTGATAAGGCGGATGGCAGGCGCATCGTCCGCGCTGTCGAGCAGGTCGTCGGCGGTCGGAATGTCGGCGGCCAATATGTCCAGCTCGTCCGCCCCGACGTCGAGCGATCCCGCCATGGCCGCCGCGCTGCCCTCCATCGCATAATGGTCCGACAAATGCCGGTCGAACTGCGCGGCATCGACGAAACGCACGTCGAAGCTGCGCGCCAGATGCCGCCGCACCTCCAGCAGGACGCGGGGATCGCTGCCTTCGCGCACGGCGATGGTCAGCCGCTCTCCCTCCAGCGGCAGCATGACCACGCCATGCCTGCGCGCGAAGGCATAGGGTATGTCGACGGCGCGGGGGGCGATATGCGGGGCAATCGCTCCATCTTGCTCCTGCGCAGGCAGGAGCCCAGGGCCAGATTGCGCTTTCCCACCCTGGACTCCTGCCTGCGCAGGAGCACGTTGCTGCTCGTCGTTCACGGCTTTGCCTCACTTGGCGGAACGGGCCGCACCACGCCGCTCGACTGGCGGGCGGTCGGTTCGATGATCTCGGCGGGCGGCCGCGCCACGGCGTCGCCCGGCTGCGGCGCTGCGGCCGGAGGAGCCGAACCCATATAGTCGCGCACCAGTTCGTCGATGCTCGGCTCCTGTTCCGGATTGCGCAGCAACTGCATGCCGCGAATATAGCCGTAGCGCTGCTGCGTCAGTTTCTGCGCATCCTCCTTCGACCGCAGGATGGTGGGGCGGATGAAGACCATCAGGTTCGTCTTGGTCCGGCTCTTGCTGCGCGACTTGAACAGTTCGCCAAGGCCGGGAATGTCGGACAGCAGCGGAATGCGCTCTATCGTCTTGCGCTCATTGTCGTCCAGCAGGCCGCCCAGCGCCAATATCTCGCCATCGTCGACCGTCACGGTCGTCTCGATCTCGCGCTTGTTGATGATGAGGTCGCTGTTGTTGTTCGACACCGGCCCGGCGACGCTGGACACTTCCTGCTTCAGGAACAGCTTGATCGCGCCGCCGGTGTTGATCTGGGGCTTCACCTCCAGCTTGATGCCGACATCCTGCCGCTGGACGGTACGGAACTGGTTGTCGAAATTCTGGCTCAGCGCCTCGCCCGTCGTCACCGGCACCTGCTGGCCGACCAGTATCGACGCCTTCTGGTTGTCCAGCGTCATCACGGAGGGCGTGGAGAGGATGTTGCTGTCGGTGTCGGATTTGACGGCATTGATGATCGCGCCGAAAATCCCGTTCCGCCCCAGCGACGTCGCCACCCCGCCGAAGCCGCCGGTCGCATTCATCAGGCTGTCGACCGCCGCCTGCTGCAGCGTATTAGCAAGGTCGCCATTTTCCCGCGTCCTCGTCTCCGTTCGGGTGCCGTCCGGCGCCACGACGGTCGTCGTCGTCTCGCCCAGCCGATCGGCGGCGATCGCGCCTGCCAACGTCAAGATATTGGGCGAAGCATTGGAATAATTGGTCGCGGCAAAACCGGTCTTGGTGCTGCCGATCAGGAATTGCACGCCCAGCTTCTTGGCGGCGGCGTCGCTGATCTCGACGATGATCGCCTCCACCAGCACCTGTTCGCGCCGCGTGTCTATCTGGCGGATCGTCTCGCCCAGCATCCGCTGCACGTCGCTGTTCGCCGCGACGATGATCGCATTGGCGCCTTCATAGCGGGTGACGATGGCAGGCCCGCGGGACGAAATCCCGTTGCCGCCCGAACCGCCCGACCCCGCCATCACGGTCGAGGCGGCGGCAGGCGCGGCGGAGGGCGGGGTTCCGGCGGCCGGGGTTGAAGCGGTCACGGGCGAAGCGGTCGCCTGGCCCACCAGTTGCTGCAACACCGGCAGCAGCTTTTCGGCATCGGCATGTTCCAGCCAGTAGACGCGGATTTCGGTCCCGCTGGCCGCCTGCCGGTCCAGGTCGCGCGCCATCTGCGCCAGCCGCGCCACCGTCCCGGCGTCGCCCCGGATCGCGACGGCGTTGCTGCTGTCGATCGGCACGACGGTCGCGGGCTTCGCCGCCCCTTCCCCGCCCGTCGTCACCAGCGCCTGCAGGGACGTCGCGATCTCCCGCGCCCCGGCATTTTTCAGCACGACCGTGGTGGTCGAGGCCGTATCCCGGTCGATCCGCGCGATCACCTGCCGGATGCGCCCGATATTGTCGGCATAGTCGGCCACGACCACGCTGTTGCCCGCCCGGTTCGCCGTCACCGAACCATCCTTGCTGACCAGCGGCCGCAGCGTTTCCAGCGCGCTCGCCGCGTCGATGGAGCGCAGGCGGAACACCTCCGTCACGAACTGGTTGCGATTGGCCGCCCGGCCCACGGCGCTGGGCTGGCCCGCCGCGCCGTCCGCCGGCTGGATGCGATAGGCGCCGCCCGGCGCCGGCACCGCCACCAGTCCGTTCGCCCGCAGGGTCGACAGGAAAATCTCGAAATATTCGGACCGCGACAGGGGCCGGTCGGTCACGACGGAAACCTTCCCCGACACGCGGTTGTCGATGATGAAGGTCCGCCCCGTCACCCGCGCCGCGTCCTGGATGAAGGCGCGGATGTCGGCGTCGCGCACGTTCAGCGTCTGCTGCGCCATGACCGGCGATGCGATGGGAGCCGCCAGCGCGAGGGCCATGGCGGCGGAAAGAAGCGGTTTTCTGGTCATTGGCCTTGCAGTGTCAGATTGACGGAGGATGTGGCCGCGCCGCGTTCCACCATCAGGGAAATGCGCGAGCCGGGCATGATCCTGCCCTGCAGCGCCTGAAGATCGCTCAGCGATCTGATGGGCTGGCCATCGACCTGGGTGATGACGTCGCCGGGCTGGAAGCCGGCCTGCTGGAAGCCCGGTCCCCTGGCCGTCAGGATCAGGCCGGTGACGCGCCCGTTCTGCATCCGGGGGGTGAAGCCGACGTCGCGCTTCAGCGTGTCGGCGCTAGGATTGTCCATCCCCGCCACCGGCGGCGGCGGAGGCGAACCTTCCGGCGCGGCGACGGGCGCGGGCTGCGACTGGTCGAGGAAAACCTGCTCCTCCGCCCCGCCCCGGTCGATGGTGATATGGTCGAAGGCGACCGCCTTCAGCACCACGCCGGGCATGATCTCCTCCCCCACGGCAAAGCTGTTCTGCACCCCGTCCGGTCCCGCCACGATGGCGGAACCCAGTCCCGACCCTTCGTTCAGCCGGATGCCGTAGACCGTCAGCGCCAGGGAGGTCACGACGCCGCCGCCCGCCTGTTGCGGGCCGCCGCGATAAAAGGGGTCGAAGCGGGAAAACAGGGCCTGCCGCTCCGCGACGGAGAGGAAGCGGGCCTGCCGCCCTTCCCAGGGGCCGAAACTGCCGACGGGCGTCAGCACCGCCCAGACCAGCGCCGCGCACAGCAGCGCCAGCAGGCCCAGAAACAGCTTCTCGACCGCCGCCAGCCAGTCGACGGGCCGCAGCCGCCCGCCCATGTTCCGGATATTCTCGCTGAAAGCCACACGCATGCGCGTCGTTCATCCCCCTCGATATCGGCGCCTGCTATAAAATCGGTTTTACCACCGGATGACACTATTGTGACGCTTTGATGACAATCGCAACGACCGAAGCGACGGCGCTTGCATTTCGCGCGGCCAGCGATAGCAAAAGGCCTGATTTCCGCTTCCTGGACCCGCCGATGGCAGACAGCCTTCCCCCCTTCGCCGCCGACGCCGATCCCGCCTGGATCGCGTCCCACCCCCGCGTCCAGCGCGTGCCCAGCCGCGACCTTACCCTGTTCATCCAGCGCCATTTCCTCTCGGCGGAGGAATGCGCCGGCCTGGTCGAACGGATCGACGCCCACCGCCGCCCCTCCACCATCGCGGACGCGAATGGCGACGGATATTTCCGCACCGGCGAGACATGCGACCTGGATGCTTCCGACCCGTTCGTCGCGGGGATCGACGCGAAGCTCGCCGCCTTTGTCGGCATCGACCCCGCCCATGGCGAGCCCATTCAGGGGCAGCGCTATGCGCTCGGCCAGGAATTCAAGGCGCATACCGACTATTTCGAACCTGGGGGCATCGATTTCGAACGCTTCTGCGCGGTTTCCGGCAACCGCACCTGGACGCTGATGGTCTACCTGAACGAACCGGCGGCGGGCGGCGCGACCCGCTTCGTCAAGATCGGCAAGACGGTGCAGCCCGAAACCGGCAAGCTGCTGGCATGGAACAACCGGCTGGGGCCGGGCGCCTGTAATCCCGCCAGCATCCACCACGGCATGAAGGTGCGCGGCGGGGTCAAGCATGTCATCACCAAATGGTATCGCGAGCGGCCCTGGGCGTGATCGGGCGTGGGGCGCGAATGACCGTTGGCGCCATCAGGCGCGCCGTGCTCCTGCCTGCGCAGGGGCACGGCGCGCCCTTGGAGCGATCCAAGCGATCGGAACTGATCGCTGGCTAAGAAATCGCGGAAAACCAAAATCCAGAGCGGCCATCTGATTCAACCAGTATCGAAACCCGCTCCAGGAGAAGGCGGCCGGCAGGTTCAGAAGGCGACGGTCAGCGACGCGGCCAGGGTCGTGCCGATCTTGTATCGGTTGTAGAACAGCTTGGCGCCGTCCAATTGCTGAAACTCCTGGAATTTCCGGCCGGTGATGTTGCGCGCCTCGAACTTGAACTCGCTGTTGATGCCGCCCGGCAGCTTCACCGCCTGGCGCGCCACGAAGTCCAGCGTCAGGCCCGGCTTTTCCCTGATGTCGGGCTGAAGGTTCGGACCACGGCTGGTCACGCGGGGACTGGCGTAGGTGAGCAGCAGGGTCTGCTGCGACAGCTTGTCGGTATCCTCCAGCCCGACCTGGACGTTCACCAGATGGTCGGACTGGCCGGTCAGCGGCACGCCGTCCTGGAAATAGTCCGACGCCGCGGGCAGCGGCCCGGCGGTATAGCTGTAGGGGACGGTCGTGTCGCCTTCGCCGACCTTCAGCTTCGACCTGGTATAGGTGTAGTTGCCGATCAGCACCAGGCGCCGGCTCTGGAAGAAGGCCGCGTCGGACAGGCTGTCGAGCGGCAGATATTTCTGCACCTCGACCTCCGCGCCATAGAGCGTCGCTTCCGGCGCGTTGGCGAAGCTGGTCGTCACGTCATATTTGTCGTTGATGGTGGTGTAGGTTTCGATCGGATTGTCGATCTTCTTCCAGAAACCCGCCAGCGTCAGCCGTTCGTCGCGGCCCATATACCATTCGACCCGCGCTTCCGCATTCCACAATTCGCTGTCCTGCAGGAACGGGTTGCCGCGGTAGAAGCGGTTGGATTCCGTGTCGATATAGGGCTGCGCGATCAGTTCGCGGAACTGCGGGCGGGCGATGGTCTTCGACCCGCTGATGCGGAACTGAAGCCCCTTGGACGCCTCGAACGTCAGCGTCGCGGCCGGCAGCCAATAGCTTTCGTCGATCCTGTTAACCGGGGTCAGCCCGGTGTTGTAGACATCGACGCCCGTGACCGACTGCCGGCCCTTTTCATGGCGCACGCCCGAATCGATGGTCAGGCCCGGCGCCAGTTCCGCCTTCACCTGACCATAGCCCGCATGGACGCGCAGCGCGGCGTCATAGACCGGATAGTTGCCGGAAAAGTCCAGCAGCGTCATGTCGTAAAGCTGGATGGCGGCATCCGACAACAGATAGTCGGGCCGCATCTGCTGCGCGTCGATCGGCAGGTTGGTCGCATCGAAATGCAGTTCATAGCGCGACGACGTGCGCTTCGTGTCGCTGAACGCATAGCCTGTCGTCAGCGTCAGGGCGGGCGAGAATTTGTAGCTGAGGTCGGCGCCCGCCGACCACAGATCCTCGTTCAGGTCGCTGAAGGTGATCGACGCGTCGCCGCGCTGGCGGTTGAGCGCGTTGATGAAGCGATCCCCCACCGGATCGGCGGCAAGGTCGCGATTGGTGCGCACATATTCGAACTCGCGCTCATAGGGCGCCTCGCGCTGAGAATTGGCGTAGCCGCCGCGCAGATCCAGGCTGAGCGCGTCGGCCAGCCTGAACTCGCCCACCAGTTGCGTGTCGATCAACTGCCGTTCGTACCAGGCGGTGTTCTGCTTCATATAGTCCGCGCCCTCGATCTCGCCATTGTTCCGGCCGAGCGACAGGGCGCCGCGCTTCAGCGTGTCGCGGATGAAGACGTTGGTCCAGCGGATCTTCTGCTCCCCCAGTTCCAGCCCGGCCCCGAACAACGCGTTGACGGTGACCTCATTGTCCGTGCTGACCTGCGTCCCCGTCTTGCCCGGCGCCTGGCTGAGGTCGGTCGACGCCTGCTGGAGCGATGCGCGCGTGCGCCATTTGTTGCTGTAGGACGCGGTCAGCAACAGCCCCAGGCGCCCGTCGCTTCCAACGTCGAAGGCGGTGCCGCCGTTCAGCGATCCGGAAAAGTTGAACGGCAGGCTGTTGGTCCGCTGCAGCACCGAAGTCTTGGCGTTCAGGAACTGCATCGAGATCGCCTGCAGGCCGCCCCGCGGAATGTTGGAGAAGGGAACGCCGCCCTTGAACGCCTGTGCCAGCAGCGGCGGGACGTCGCGCGAACCGTCGTCGAAACCCGTCCAGTCCGACTTGCTGCCATAATAGGTGTAGCCGAGCTGGCCGGACGTCTCCGTATTGGCCGAGCTGCCGACGCTCAGTTCCAGATAGCTTTCCGCCGGAATCGCCTTGGTCGTGAGGTTGATCACGCCGCCGCCGAATTCGCCGGGGAAATTGGCCGAATAGCTTTTCTGCACCAGCGTCGAGGCGATCACGCTGGTCGGGAAGATGTCGAGCGGCACGACGCGCTTCAACGGTTCGGGGCTGGGCAGCGGCGAACCGTTCAGCAAGGCCAGCGAATAGCGGTCGCCAAGGCCGCGCACATAGACATAGCCGCCGGACACGACCGAAAGGCCGGTCACGCGCTGGAGCGAACCGGCGATGTCGCCCTCGCCCGTGCGCTTGATGTCGGCGGCGGACAGCACGTTCACCACCTGCGGCGCGGCCTGGGACACATTGCTGTTGCGGCGGCCGGTGACGATGATGTCGGAACCGGGGATGGACACGTCGACCCGCCCGGCCTGGGCGTCGGCTTCCTCTGATTGCGTCGGGGTGCCGGAGGTGACGGGCGGCGTGGGCGCGGCGTTCTGGGCCATGGCCGCAGGCGCGACCAGCGCGGTGGAAATCAGGAGCAGGCGCGCCATGTTCAGCGGCTGTGACATGAAAATGTCCCCCAAAAGAAATTCAGTGCAAAGAAGGCGGGGAAGCGCCGGATGCACGCTTCCCCGCCCCTGTTGAGGTCAGGAACCGATCAGGTGGTCGGGATGGCCGTGCAGTTCTTGCTGCTGCTGCCGAAGCTCGCCGTCACCGAGTTGCAGGTCCAGCCGGCATACCAACTGTCGTTGCTGTCCTTCACCGCGCCGACATAGTTGGTGGTGGTGAAGGCGCTGTCGACCGTCTTGGGGTCGATCGCGGTGCGGGCGGTTTCGGTCGCGCCGTTGACGAACAGGCTGGTCAGCGACGGCGTGTAGGTGAACGTGCTGTTCGGGTCGGTCGTGAAGATCGACTGGACCAGCGCCACGTCAGCGCCGCCGGTGCCCTTGAACGGGGTGGCGTTGCACTGCATGACCACCGACAGGTAGCGCGGCTTGCCCGCGTCCTGCAGCGCCGGGTCGGCATCGCGCACGGTCGACGCGCTGTTGATGCGCAGGCAGCTCTGGTCGGGGCTGACGATGATGCCGTTCACCATGGCAAGGTCGGCGCCGCCGCGCAGCATCATGGTCGCGCCGTCATCGCCGGTGTTCGACCGCTGGATATGGGTGAAGTTCGCCACCTTCAGATATTGGCGGGGCAGCGCGTCCTCGCTGGCATTGCTGTTCGTGGTCGAACCATTGGAGTCCGTCTCGGTGAAGGTGTCGCCGATATTGGCGTTGGCGCGCTGGACGGAGATGATGAACTGGGCCGTGCCGCGGAAGCCCACGTCGGTATCCAGATTGTCGTCCTCATTGCCGGTCAGCACCAGATATTTCATGTGCGTCGAACCGCCGAACACCTCGATGCCGTCGTCCGAGCTGTTATGGACCTGGATATGGTCGATCTGCGTGCCGGTGCCCACGCCCGAGGGAGTCAGGCCCTGCAGCTCCTTGCCGTTCGACAGCACGAAGCCCGAATAGCGGATCTGGACATAGCTCAACCGGCCGGAACTGTCGGCGTCGTCCGCGCCGCCGTAAATGGCGTTGCTGGCGCCTTCGGTGTCGCGCGTGCAGGCGGTGGTGCCCGGCGCTGCGGCCGGCGCGTCGCAATCGGTGATCTTCGCCCGGCCGAGCAGCACGATGCCGCCCCACTGCCCGGATGACTGGTCGTTGGCGGCGCCGGTCACATTCTCGCGGCTGGTGAAGACGATGGGGCTTGTCGCGGTGCCCACCGCATTGATCTTGTTGCCGCGATTCACCGCCAGATAGGCGTTGCCGGTGCTGGCGAAGACCACCACGCCCGGGTCGATCGACAGGGTGACGTTGGTGCCGGTGCTCGCGGCGCCCTGATCGGTGCCGACGTCCACGCGGCCCGGCAGGGAATAGATGACGCCCGCGGCCTTGGCGATCGCGGTGGTGCTGTTGAACCGCGCGGGAAAGCCGCAGTTCCGCCAGGTGTTGCTGCCGTCGGTGATGGTGCCAAGGTCGGTCAACTGGTCGGAACCCGCAATCGTCGGGCAGCTCGAAGCCGGCGTCACCGCCGTCGGCGTCGGCGTGGGAGTCGGCGTGGGCGTGGGGCTGGGCGTGGGGGTGGGCAGCACGATGGTGCCTTCGCCGGGCGAAGCGATGTCGTCCGCGCCGCATGCGCCGAGCGCCGCGCAGGCGCAGCCTGCCATCAGGATGGTTTGCAGTCGGTTGAACTTGGCCATGTCGTCTCCGCTTCCGGCTTTGCCGGCATGTGATGGAATGCGGAGCGCCAAGGGGAACTAGAATCGGACAACGCCCCCTGTCGCCCTCCGAGGCGGCAGCTAGGCTCGTCAGATGACAGGCTCATTTTGATTCCGTGACGAAACGGCGTCTTTGAGATGACAGTTTGAAGACTATTCTTTCATTCGCGTGACGGCGAACGCGGCAGGGGCGCCGTCCGGTAGCGGACGACGCCCCCTCTCCCTGCACCCAGGGCTTCCGCCTGACGCCTTTTTTCAGCGCATGGCGTATTGCGCGTTCAGCCGGCCGAGAGCGCGGCGGGCGATGTCCCGCGACGACGCCTCGTTGCCGTCCGCCGTCACCAGGGGGGTGTCCGGCGCGAACCGGGCGGCCTTGTAGGCCGCATGGGCAGCATCGATGCGGCCCATGCCGGCATAGGCATTGCCCAGGTTGATGAGACGGGCCGGATCGTTCGCCGCATCGGGACGGACCGCTTCCAGGCGGCGGGCGGCGCGGCCGTAATCCCCCGCGACCAGCGCGCCGGCGGCGAGACGGCCGTCGGGCACGCCGACCACGACCACCTCCTCCGTCGCCGCGAAGGCCATGGCCGGCGCCATCGCCGCCAGCCCAAGGGCCAGAATCGCTGCCGCCTTCGCCATTCCGTTTCTCCTGAAAAAACCTTCTACAATAGCCATCAGTATTTCACTTTGATGACATGGCGACAAGGGTCCGGGAAACCCCTGGAAAGGATTTTTATCACTTTATTTTCAATGTCTTATGACTTTTACTTCGAACTGTCATAAAAGTGTAATCGAATGAAGGGGTTACGGCCCCTTCCGATTCGCGCCAGGAGCGCGCAGGGCTGAACGATCCGCGATAGGCGGCTGGCGGGGACATGGATTTTCGGGAAGAAGGGTCCGGAGGGTTCTGTTGCCCGGCCCCTCCGGAGGCCGCTGAATTCCCTTCTGTTGCCCGGTGGGTTCAACCGCGTTCTTTTTGAGTAATGTCTGGCCGTAAGGCCATCAATTACGCAGCAAGAGCAAGAGCCTCGTTATCGTTGGCACTTGTGAGTTTTGAACCTTTTTACGGCTTACTCAGGCCGGGTGAAAATATCGCTTTTCAACACACGTCGATCCTAGTTCGGCCCCGTCAGACACCCCCTCGCGAAAGGGGATATGTGGTGGAGCCGCCGGGTACCGCCCCCGGGTCCGCTGCGCCTATTGCACGACACAATTTATCACCATAGCCGGGCGAACCCGGCACGGGCCTATATGGAGAGGCGCGGACCGTTTATCAAGCCGCCGCTGAATCGGGAGGAAAAGGCATGTGCATCATGGCGATGGCGTGGGACGCGCACCCGCACTGGCGGCTGATCCTGATCGGCAATCGCGACGAACTCCACGCCCGCCCGGCGGCGCCGCTCGCCCGGTGGGAGAATCCGGACCATCTGATCGCGGGGCGCGACCTGCTGTCCGGCGGAACCTGGCTGGGCGTGTCGGAACAGGGGCGCGCCGCGATCGTCACCAACCTGCGCGGCCATGGCGATCCCCATCCCGATCGCGCCTCTCGCGGCGCGCTGGTTACGGACCTTCTGAGCGGCCGGGAAGCGGCTCCGCCGGCGGATTTCAATCCGTTCAACCTGATCCTGGTCGAAGGGGATCGGGCGCAGTTCCTGACCAACCGCCCCGCCCCGTTGCGCACCGACCTTGCGCCCGGCCTTTACGGCCTTTCCAACGGCACGCTCGACGCGCCCTGGCCCAAGACGCTGG